>NZ_JBQEPK010000023.1:0-96660 GCF_052045615.1 Methylobacterium sp. 22177
TCGGCCGTGACCACCGAGCCGCCGTGCAGGGCCGCCCGCAGCCGCGGCACCGTGCCGAACCGGGCTTGCCAGGCCGCGGCGTCCGCCTCGATCCGGTCGAGCACCTCGAACACGCAGGTCACGCAGCGCGCGTCCTTCAGGCCGCGCTTCATCGGCCACGTGATCATCGCGAGGTCGCCGATGAAGTCGTCCGTGGAGCCGGCGTTGCGCCGCACCGGCTCGGCCAAGGTCGCGAACACCGCGCTGAGATAGGCCTGGGCGCGCAGGTCGCCGTGGGTCTCCGCGAAGGCCGTGGAGCCGACGACGTCGAGGAACAGGAAGATCCGCTCCTCCTGCACCGGCTTGTGGTAGCGGCCGATCATGAAGTTCACGAACACCTCGCCGCCGATCAGGTCGCGCATGCGCATGACGAAGACCAGCAGGGCCGACACGGCCAGCGAGTAGGCGAGGAAGCGCGGCGTGATCCGCACCGCCGTGGACAGGCTGTCGCCGGTGAGGCCGAAGGCCCAGACGACCAGCCCGCCGAGGGCGCAGCCGAGCGTGATCAGCACCACGTACAGCAGCTCGGCCGCGAGCATGTAGACCAGCGCCGGCAGGCGGCGCAGCCGCGTCTGCAGCCCCGACAGGGCCAGGCCCGGCACGAAGGCCAGCACCGTCCCGCCCACCGCTAGGGCGTAGACGAGGCCGGCGAGCATCGAGGCCCCGCCGACGAAGAGAAGGTTGTAGAGGAGACCCGCCCCGCCGGAGGCGAGGAGGAGAGTCAGGGCCCAGAGCCAGCGGTACTGTGGGAGCATGGGCTGTCGGCGAGGTCGAGCGTGGCGGCGGGCACGGTTGGACCTACGCGATGGCGGTGGGCGAAGGCGAGAGGGCGGACGCGCGCCGCGACGGGTGGGTCGGGGCCGCAGACTGGTCGCTCAACCGTGACCGATCCGGAACGATTCGCGCCGTCCACAGGACGTCGTCGGCCTGTGTCGCCGCGCGGCCACAGGCGGCGCGGCGCGCGTCCGATCCGGGGCCTGGGACCTGCCACCCGGCGGATCCCGCGCGACCGCGGGAGGCTGGTGGGCCCGGCAGGACTCGAACCTGCAACCAGACCGTTATGAGCGGCCGGCTCTAACCATTGAGCTACAGGCCCGACAGAGCGGAGACGCCTAGAGAAGCGATACCCGAACCGTCCCGTCTCGTCACCCCGGTTTCCCCCTCATTCCGGTCCATTCCCGTGCGCTGGAACAGGCGCGGACCATCCCGGCTCCGGCAGCACTCGGGTCGGTAACCGAGTCCCGACCTCGTGACCGGTCGAGCGTCGCGTGGCGGGCGATGGGACAGCACGGCATCGCCGGTCCGCGGAACGGCTGCCCACCGAGCACGGCGGTGGCGATCCTCCTATGGGGGCTGCCCTCTTCCAGGTGAGCCCGCCCACAGGAGGATCGGGAGGAGCCGTTCGTGAGGATCGACGGCCGCGGCGACGGCCGCTTCCCGGCGCTCGTCGGCTTCGAGAAGGCGAAAACTTTTACCGGCCTCCGAAGCCATCCGAGAGGCGGCGGGGGGAGCCGACCGAGATCTCCAGCCTCGGCGGGTGCTACAACGTCGAAGCCTCGCGGCGTGGGACAAAACCGGTCTGGTCGAGTTGAGAGGTCATGGACGCTCTCCTGCCTGGCGACCTTTGGGCCGTCGTGGAGCCGCTTCTGCCGCCGGAGCCTGGAAAGCTGATGGATGGTCGGCCGCGCGTGGCGGATCGAGCCGGGGCGGCCGGTATCGTCCTGGTCCGGCGCGCGGGACCGCCGTGGAGGCACCTGCCGCGCGCGGGGGTTGGCCGCGGCGGCAAGACGCGCGGGCGGCGACCGGGCGTATGGCAGGCGCCCAGGGTCTGGGCCGCGCTGCACCGGGCGATGCTCGCCTGCGCCCTCGTCTGCCACGCTCAGGCCGAACGGTTTTGTCCCTGTCTCCAGATCTCATGACCAGCGGGTTCGACGTCATCATCGTAGGGGGCGGCGCCGCCGGCATCGGCGCCGCGCGGAGGCTCGCGGACGGCGGCGCATCGGCCTTGCTGGTCGAGGCATCCGCGCGTCTCGGGGGCCGCGCGTACACGCAGGATCTCGGGGGCTACCCGCTCGACCTCGGCTGCGAGTGGCTCCACTCGGGCGACCGCAACGCGTGGGTCGGCATCGCCGAGGCATCGGGCTTCCCGGTCGATCGCGGCGACCCGCCATGGGCGAAGGCACACCCGAGCATCGCCGAGGACGAGGACGACCAGGCGGCGGCGCGGAAGGCGTACGGCGAGTGGGAGGAGCGGCTCCGCACGGTCGCGGCGGGCAGCGACCGGGCCAGCGATGCCCTCGCGCCCGGCGGCGCCTGGAACGCCTACGTCCGGGCCATCGCCGGGTTCATGAGCGGCGTGGGGCCCGAGCAGATCTCGGCCACCGATTACCTCGCCTACGACGATGCCTCGACCGGCCGGAACTGGCACCTGCCGCTCGGCTACGGCACGCTCGTCGCCGCCAGTCTGCCGTCCTCGACGACGCTGCGGCTGGGCACCCCCGCCGAGCGGATCGACGTGACGGCGGACGGCGTCGCCGTCGCCACCCGCGCCGGCACCGTCCGCGCCGGGGCGGCCATCCTCACGGTCTCGACCGCAATCCTGGCCGGCGACGCGATCCGCCTTCCCGCCGAGGTCGACCCCTGGCGCGAGGCGGCCGCCGCCCTGCCGCTGGGTCGCAACGAGAAGATCTTTCTGGAGATCGGTCGCGACACCGCGTTCGGACCGGGCACTCACGCCTACGGAAACCTGCGTGACCCGAGGTCTGCCGCCTATTCCATCCGACCCAACGGCTGGCCGGTGATCGAGGCGTTCCTCGGGGGCGACGGTGCCCGCCTCGTGGAGGAGGAGGGCCCCTCCGCCGGCTTCGCCCACGTCGCGGCGGAACTGGCCGCCCTGTTCGGCAACGACGTGGCGTCGGCCATCCGGCCGCTGGCGGCGACGTCGTGGAGCCGGATGGCGTCCATCGGCGGCGCGTATAGCTGCGCCGTGCCGGGCCGATCCGAGGCACGGGCACGGCTGGCCCGGCCCTTCGAGGACCGGCTGTTCTTCGCCGGCGAGGCGACCCACCCCTTCGACTTCACGACCGCCCACGGGGCCCACGACAGCGGGCAGAGGGCCGCCGACGAGGCCCTGGTTGCGCTTCGGGAACGGGCCCGTTCCGGGCGGCGCGTCGCCCCCGCCGCGGGGCCGCGGGCGGCCGGATAGCGAGCTCGGTCGCGGTCGCGCAGCGCCTCGACCAGCACGGCCAGCGCCGGCTCCGGCCCGCGCCGGCTCGGGAAGTGGAGGTGACGGCCGGGGAACGGGCCGCACCAGTCCTCCCGCACCCGGACGAGGGGTCCGGCCTCCCGGTGCGCCCGCTCGCCGTCCTACAGGTAGGCGATCTCGAACCCGTCCAGGGCTGCCTGGAGGAGCGCAGCGCCTCGGTGTTGAACACCAACGGCCCCTCGACCCGCACCCTCGGTTCGCGCCCGTCCTTCCCGAACTCCCGGGCGTGGAATCCGCCTTGTGTCGGCAGGCGTTGGTTGATGCAGGCGCGGGCGGTGAGGTCCTCCGGGCGCCGCGGCTTGGCTCGCCCGGCGAGACACGAGGGGGCGGCGGCCATGCGCATGTCCGGCCCGATCCGGACCGCGGTCATGTCCTCGGCCACGATGCCGTCCGAGCGCGGATCGGCCGAGAGTGGAACGGTGTTCCGGGTCACCCGCCGCCGGACGGTCCCCTCGGGATGCTCGGCCCCTGGCGGTTCTTCCTCGGGCAGCTCGCGGTGCTCCCCTGCCTGTCACCTGCCTGCGGCCGCTCCCGGAGACGGTCACGTAGGTCGGCGTCACCGCCCTGTGCCTCATCCTGCTCCCCGGGTCGCGCCTCTACGGCCTCCTCATCGCGACACCGGTCGCGACGGCGGTCATCGGCATCGCCACCATGGTCCTCGGCGGGTCGCCGGTCGCCGTGACGGTCCTGGCTTGGCGGCAGGGCAGCCGGCGGCGGCCAGACGGCGGGATGATCCCAGGCCGCGGACTCGAACGGCAGCGATGGGCGGTGACCGAACGCACCCCTGGCGTCCCGTGGGGAAGGTTCCGCTTCCGACCGAGGCCGGCCGGTGGAGGGGTCGGATCGGGGAGGGAGGCGGATGGCGCGGTGAGATCAACTACCGTGTCCGCCAGAGCGCGCCGACCAGCCCGAGATTGGCGAGCGCGAGAGCGAGCAGCAACCACCACAGCGCATCCGGGCCGGCATGGGTGAGCACCACCGCGCCGGCTGGGGGAGCCAGAGCCTGCGCGATCAGGCCCGGCCGGGCCAATCGGCCGACCACCAGCGGGTAGCGCACGGAGCCGAACAGCGCCAAGGGCACCGTGCCCCGCGCGATCGAGTAGATCCCGTTGCCGCCGCCGTAGAGCACCAGCCAGAGCCCCACGCCGGGCAGGCCGAACGCGAGCAGGGCCACGCCGAGGGCGACCAGAGCGAACGCGGCGGTCAGCGTCCACAGCGGATGGTGCCGCCCCTTGAAGGACATCTCCACGATGCGGGCACCGACCTGCGCCGGGCCGATCAGCGCCCCGTAGGTGACCGCCGAAGCGAGCGCTACGCCGCGCGCCTGCAAGAGGGTAATCAGGTGGACCGACACCAGCGCCATGATCGCGCCGCCGAGCACCAGGACCCCGGCGAACAGCAGGAACGCCCGCCGCTCCGGAGTCGTCAGCGGGCCGGCGCCGGCTTGGTGATGTGCCGCCGCTGGCAGCGCCGGGGCCTTCGGGATCAGCCGTAGCACCAGCGGCAGCGTCACCGCGAGGTGCAGGCCGGCGTAGGCGAGGCACGCCCCCCGCCAGCCGGCATGCGCGACCAGGAACGCCGACAGCGGCCAGCACACGGTGCTGGCGAACCCGCCCCACAGCGTCAGGCTCGTGATCGCCGGCCGCGCCGCAGCGCCGTAGAGCCGGCCGAGTGTCGCGAACGCCGGGTCGTACAACCCGCAGCCCATGCCGAGGCCCAGGAGCAGCCAGCCGGCCAGGTAGACCGGCAGCGCCGGCGCGAGCGCCAGCGTGGTCAGCCCGGCCGCAAGCAGCAGGGCTGCCAGCGCCAGCACCGGGCGACCGCCGTGGCGGTGGATCGCGGCGCCGACATGCGGCGAGGCGAACGCGGCGACCAGCAGGCCGAGGGACAGGCCACCGACCACCCAGGCGAGCGGCCAGCCGGTGCTGTCCGCGACCGGGCCGGCGAGCACCGCCGGCAGGTAGAACGACGACCCCCAGGTGAGGATCTGCACCACGCCGAGGGCGGAGATCACCGGCCAGCGGCGAGCCTCGGACACGGGCCGCCTACCAGGTGCCGAGCAGCGGTAGCCAGGCCGCCAGCGCCAGCAGCGTGATCAGCAGCACGGGCGGGGTGATGACCAGGCCGACCTTCATGTACTGGCCCCAGGTGATCCTCTGACCCTTGCTGGCGAGGACGTGCAGCCAGAGCAAGGTGGCGAGGCTGCCGATCGGCGTGAATTTCGGGCCGAGGTCGCAGCCGATCACGTTGGCGTAGACCATCAGCTCGCGGGTCAGCGGAGACAGGTCCGGGGCCTGCTGGATCGAGAGCGCTCCGATCAGCACGCTCGGCATGTTGTTCATCACCGACGACAGAACGGCCGCCGCAAAGCCGGTGCCGATGGTGGCGACCCACGGGCCGTGTCCGGCGAGCCAGACCAGGCCCTTCGCCAGCTCGTCGGTCAGGCCGGCGTTCCGCAGGCCGTAGACCACGAGGTACATGCCGAGGCTGAACAGGACGATCTGCCAGGGGGCGCCGGTGAGCACCTTGCGGATCGGGATGATCCGGCCCCGGCCGGCGAGCAGCAGGAGCAGGGCCGCGCCGGCGCAGGTGACGGCCGAGACCGGCACGCCGAACGGCGCGGTGACGAAGTAGGCGAGCAGGAGCGCGCCGAGCAGCGGGAACGCCGCCCGGAACACCAGCGGGTCGCGGATCGCGCCGGCCGGACGCTCCAGCGCAGCCACCGGGTAGGCCGCCGGCACGTCGCGCCGGAAGTAGGCCCGGAGCACCACCAGCGTCGCGGTCAGGGAGACCAGGTTCACCGGCACCATCACGGCCGCGTACCGGCCGAAGGTCACGTCGAAGAAGTTGGCGGAGACGATGTTGACGAGGTTGGAGATCACCAGCGGCAGGGAGGTGCTGTCCGCCACGAACCCGCAGGCGACGATGAACGCCAGGGCCGCCGCCGGCGTGAAGTCGAGCCGGAGCAGGATCGCCAGCACGATCGGGGTGAGCAGCAGCGCGGCGCCGTCGTTGGCGAACACCGCCGCGATGGCGGCGCCGAGGAGCACGACCAGCGGAAACAGCCGCCGGCCCCGGCCACCGCCCCAACGGGCGACGTGCAGGGCCGCCCAGTGGAAGAACCCGGCCTCATCGAGCAGCAGCGAGATGATGATCAGCGCCACGAAGGTGAACGTCGCGTCCCAAACGATGTGCCAGACCGCCGGAACATCGCCCGGATGGATCACCCCCGTGGCGAGGGCGACGCCCGCGCCGGCCAAGGCGCTCCACCCGATCCCGAGGCCCCTGGGCTGCCAGATGACGAAGACGAGGGTGGCAAGGAAGATGGCGAGCGCGAGCATCCGGGCGGTTTCTTCTTATGGTTCGGCGTGAGGCTCAGGCGGTGGCGATGCGGCGGCCGTGCTCGTCCACCACCCGCTCGCCGTCCTCTTTGACGAATTCGCCCCGCTGCACCGGCAGGAGATCCAGCACGGCTTCGGAGGGCCGGCAGAGGCGCACGCCCTTGGGCGTCACCACCAGCGGGCGGTTGATGAGGATCGGGTGCGCCTCGATGGCATCGAGCAGCTGCTCCTCGGTCAGCGTCGGATCACCGAGCTTCAGTTCGGCGAACGGCGTGCCCTTCTCCCGGAGCACGTCGCGGACGCTCAGGCCGGCGCGGGCGAGGAGCTGCACCAGCAGCGCCCGCGCGGGCGGGGTTTTGACGTACTCGACCACATGCGGCTCGATGCCGGCGTTGCGGATCATCGCCAGGGTGTTGCGGGACGTGCCGCACGCGGGGTTGTGGTAGATCACGACATCGAACGGCTCAGCCATGGGCGGTTTCTCCGGGGGGGCAGCAGGTTGCCAGCGCGGCCATCGCCGGAGCGCAGACTTCCGGGCGGCCCTGGCAGCAGTCTTTCATCAGGAAGGCGATCAGGTCGGACAGCGCCGGGTAGGCGGCGCTGTAGATGATCGAGCGGCCCTCGCGCCGCGAGGCGACCAGCCCGGCGTGGCTCAGCTCCTTGAGGTGATGGGAGACGGTGGCGGCGGAGACGCCGACCGCCTCGGCCAGCGCGCCGGAGGCCAGGCCGTCCGGACCGGCGGTCACGAGCGCCCGCACCAGGCGCAGGCGATGTTCCTGGGCGAGGGCCGCGAACGCGGCGAGGGCTTGCGGCTCGTCCATTTTCGTTACAATCTTCAAATTACCGTTTGAAAGTACAAGAAGGCCGATCCTTGGACAAGCCTGCACAGCCCTTCACCGATGGCCTGCCGAACTTGAGCCAGACGCACTTCGTGGTGCCGACCCGCGCCAGCGCGGATTCGGCCGCGCCGTTCACCCATGCGCCCCGGTTCCTGATCCTCTATGGCTCCCTGCGCGAGCGCTCGTTCAGTCGGTTCCTCGCCTACGAGGCCGCTCGGCTGCTCGAAGCCATGGGTGGCGAGGTGCGGATCTACGACGCCCGCGGTCTGCCCCTGCCCGACGACACGACCGCCGACCACCCGAAGGTGCAGGAGCTGCGCGCCCTGTCGATCTGGTCCGAGGGACAGGTGTGGGTGTCGCCCGAGCGGCACGGCAACCTGACCGGCGTGATGAAGAGCCAGATCGACTGGCTGCCCCTCTCCGAGGGCAGCGTGCGACCGACCCAGGGGCGCACCCTCGCCGTCATGCAGGTGTCCGGCGGGTCGCAGAGCTTCAACGCCGTGAACAGCCTGCGCCTGCTCGGCCGCTGGATGCGTATGATCACCATCCCGAACCAGTCGTCCGTGCCGATGGCCTACAAGGAGTTCGACGACGCCGGCCGGATGAAGCCGGGGCCGCTCTACGAGCGCGTCGTGGACGTGTGCGAGGAGTTGATGAAGTTCACGCTCCTGACCCGCGAGCGGGCCGACGACCTGGTGGACCGCTACAGCGAGCGGAAGGAGCGCGAGCCGGAGCGGCTGAGCGCGGTGGCCGCCGATATCGGCTTTGTAAAGCGCTGAGACCTCTCCCGAGAAACGACCCGTGGAGCGCGCCGATGCCGACCCTTGAACGCCCGGACCGGATGGCGCCGGCCGCCACGGACATTCCGCTGGGTGCCCTGCTCGCCGCTTGCGACGCGCAGCCGGCCGCGCCCCTGGTGTTCAGCTACGCCGGCCGGACGATCGAGCGCGGCTATCATGTCACCGAGGTGAAGGCCGGGCAGTTCGCCGCCCTCGACTGCGGGGCCAACCCGGAAGCCTGGTCGGAGATCTTCGTCCAGCTCTGGGACGTGGTCGACGGCGACCGCACCCACATGACCGCCGGCAAGGTCGCGGAGATCATCCGCACGGTGTCGGAGCACGTCGGCCTCGACCCGGGCGCCCGGCTCACCTTCGAGGTCAGCGACGGAGTCGCGCCGATGCAGCTCCATCGCGCTGGCGCCCCCGTCCGGTCAGGAGATGTGCTGACCGTGGCCCTGGCGCCGCGCGTGGCGAGCTGCAAGCCATCGTGATCGATGGCTGGAGGCGAAGCGGCGAGACGACGCGCGCTGCTGCTGAGGGGCTGCCCCTTCGACGACCGTCGGCACAAGGGCGCGGCGCACGCGTCCGGTGGCCGGGCGGGGTCGGGCTTGCCAAGCCGGGTTCGGGTTGGATTGGTCGACCTTCGGCCTGCCGCTCCCGTCGAACGGGTCTCTACCCCAGACGATGAAGCCACACAGGCGGGACGCGTCGGATCCGCACCGCTCGGTCCGGACCCGGGCGCGACCGTCTCCCGTGAGCCAAGTCCCGAACGGCTCGGCCGGACGCGGCGGCGGTCACCGAGGCGAACGGGGCCGCTAGGCGGGAGCGGTCATCGGATTCCGTTGTAACGTGGGGCGGAGGGGTGGCTCACGGCGTCGCCGCCGCGTGGCCGCACGCCTCGTCCCGCGGGCCGACGAAGCGGCCGAGCAGTCGGCCGAGCAGTCGGCCCAGGCTGTCCATCAGCAGGAACACGGCCGGGACGAAGACGAGGGAGAGCAGGGTCGAGACGATGAGGCCGGCGATGACCGCCACCGCCATCGGCGCCCGGAACTCGCCGCCGACCCCGAGCGCCATGGCGGACGGGACCATGCCCGCCGCCATCGCGATGGTCGTCATCACGATGGGCCGCGCCCGCTTGCGGCCGGCCTCGACGATGGCGGTGACCCGGTCGACGCCGCGGCCCATCTCCTCGACCGCGAAGTCGACCAGCATGATCGCGTTCTTCGTGACCAGTCCCATCAGCATCAGGATGCCGATGACGACCGGCATCGAGATCGGCATCTGGAAGAGGAGCAGGCCGAGGATGGCGCCGCCGACGGACAGAGGCAGCGAGAACAGGATGGTCAGCGGCTGCAGGAACGAGCCGAACAGCAGGACGAGCACCGCGTAGACCATCATGATGCCGGCGCCCATCGCCATCAGGAAGCCCGAGAACACCTCGCCCATGATCTCGGCGTCGCCGGTCTGCTTGATGGTCACCCCCGGCGGCAGAGTCCTGGCCGTCGGCGTCCGCAGCGCCTCGGCGATGAGCGTCCCGAGGGCCTCCGAGTTCTCCATGTTGGCCTCGACGGCCACGCGCACCGCCCGGTCGTAGCGGTCGATGGCGCCGGGTCCCTGGTCGAGCTCGATGTCGGCCACGACCGCCAGCGGCACGGCGGCCCCGTTCTTGGCCGGCACTTTCAGGTTCTCCAGCCGTGAGACGGCGCCGCGGGCGCTCTCGGGCAGTTGCACCCGGATCGGCACCTGGCGGTCCGCGGCGTTGAACTTCGCGAGGTTCAGGCCGATGTCGCCGATGGTCCCGACCCGGACGGTCTCCGCGATGGCGTCGGTCGAGACGCCGAGATCGGCCGCCACGCCCTCCTTCGGCCGGATGCGGACCTCCGTCCGGTTCAGCGGCGCCGTCGACATCACCGCCACGAGGTGCGGGATGGCGGCCATGTCGCGCTGCAGCCGCGCGGCGACCTCCGTGACGACGTCGGCGTCGGGACCGCTCACCACCAGGGCGAGGTCGCGCTGGCCGCTGTCGCGCAGGGTCCAGGACCGGATGTCGGGCTCCTCGGCGAGCAGGGCCGCGATCTCGGCCTCGACCGTCCACTGGCGCTTGGCGCGCGCGGCCTTCGGCGTGAGGTTGACGGTCAGGGTCGCGAGCCGGGTCTCCTTCTTGCCGCCGACCTGCCGTCCGCCGTCGACGAAGACCGAGGTCACCTCGGGCAGCGCCCGGATGCGCGAGACCACCCGGTCGGACACCGCCACCGTGTCGGCGAGCTTCGCGCCCGGCGCCAGCTCGACCATGAACAGCGTGCGGGCATTGTCCTGCTTCGGGATGAAGCCCGAGGGCAGCAGGCCCGTCGACGCGATGGAGGCGGCGAACAGCGCGAGGCCGGCGAACAGCGTGACGACCCGGTGGCGTACCGACCAGCCGACGAGGCGCGTATAGGCCCGCATGACCGGTCCCTCGCGCTCGTCGTGGTGGCCGCGGTCGCGCAGGAAGTAGGCGGCGAGCATCGGGGTGATGAGGCGCGCCACGAGCAGCGACATGAACACCGAGACCGCGATGGTGAGGCCGAACTGGATGAAGTAGCGGCCGGCGATGCCCGGCATGAACGAGACCGGGGCGAAAACGGCGATCAGGGTCGCCGTGATGGCGATGACCGCGAGGCCGATCTCGTCGGCGCCCTCGATGGCCGCTCGGTAGGGCGACTTGCCCAGCCGCATGTGCCGGACGACGTTCTCGATCTCGACGATGGCGTCGTCCACGAGGATGCCGGTCACCAGCGTGATCGCGAGCAGGCTGATGCCGTTCAGCGTGAAGCCCAGCGCGTCCATCGCCCAGAAGGTCGGGAAGACCGAGAGGGGCAGCGCCACCGCCGCGATGAGCGTGGCGCGCCAGTCGCGCAGGAACAGCAGCACCACGATGACCGCGAGGAGCGCCCCCTCGATCAGGGTGTGCATGGCGGAATCGTAGGAGCCGATGGTCGACGAGACCGACGAATCGATCAGCTCGAACTGCAGATCGGGATAGCTCGCCTGGAACTCGGCGATCTTCCTCTGCACCCCGGCCGCGACCTCGGCGTCGCTGGCGCCCGCACCGCGCGAGACCGCGAAGGCGACCACCGGCTCGCCGTTGAAGCGCGCGAAGGTGCGCGGCTCCTCGATACCGTCCTCGACGCGTGCGAGGTCGTCGAGCCGGACCTTGCGGCCGCCCGGCAGGACGATGGCGGTGGCCTTGAGGTCGCGCAGGGTGCGCGACGCGGCGAGCGTCCGGATCGACTGCTCGCGCCCGCCGACCTCGCCGCGCCCGCCCGCCATGTCGGCGGAGGTGAGGCGCAGCTGCCGGTTCACGTCCGCGGCGGTGATCCCGAGCGACAGCAGCCGGTCCGGCTGGAGCACGACCCGGACCTCGCGCGCGACGCCGCCGACCCGCTCGACGCCGCCCACGCCCTTCACGCCCTGGAGCGCGCGGGCGATCTTGTCCTCGACCAGCCAGGAGAGGTCGGCGGGCGTCATCGCGGGCGCCTTCACGCCGTAGACGAGGATCGGCAGGCCGGCGATCTCGACGCGGCTGATCACCGGCTCGTCGATGGTGCGGGGCAGGTTGATGCGGATCTTCGAGACCGCGTCCTTCACGTCGTTGACGGCGCGGTCGGTGTTCACCTCCAGCCGGAACTCGACCGTGGTCACCGAGGAGCCCTCGGTGATGGCCGAGGTGATGTGCTTGACGCCCCGCACGCCGGCGATCGAGTCCTCGACCCACTTGGTGACCTGGGTCTGCAACTCGGACGGTGCCGCACCCGACTGGGTGATCGCCACCGAGACGATGGGCACGTCGACGTTGGGCATCTTCGTCACCGCGAGCCCGCGGAAGCTGACGAGGCCGAGCACGACCAGCACCAGGAACAGGACGAGGGGCGCGATGGGATTGCGGATCGCCCAGGCGGAGACGTTCAGGCGCATCGGGCGGCCCTGGCTCTCGTGACGTCGGGATGGGTGTGGGGACGCCGGCTTAAGGCACGCCGGCTTCGGCGGTGTCCCGCGGCGCGGGCACCGCGGCGACCGCGGGCGCGGGGGGCGGGGCCTCGAGGACCGGCCGGACCCGGTCGCCGTCACGCAGGAACGAGCCGGCCCGGGCCACGACGCGCTCGCCCTCGTTGAGGCCTGCGCGGATCTCGATGGTGTCCTCGTCGGCGATGCCGGTGCGCACGGTGCGGTCCTCGACCCGGTCGCCGGCGACAGCGAGCACGCTGCGGCGTCCGCCGCCGTAGAGCACGGAGGCCTGGGGGACGCTCACGCCGCGGCTGCGGCCGAGCTCGACCCCGCCGCGGGCGAAGGTCCCGATGCGCAGGCGCGGGTCGGGATCGAGGCGCACGCGCACCTTGCCAAGGCGGGTGGCCTTGTCGACCTCGGGGTAGACGGCCCGCACGCGGCCCGCGACGCGGCCGCTCTCGCCGAGATCGATCCAGGCCGGGGCGCCCTCGCGCAGCAGGGGCAGCTTGGTCTCGACGATCTCGCCCTCGAGCTCGATCTCGCCGCGGGCGATCAGGCGGAACAGGGGCTCGGACGCGGCCGAGGCGGCGAGGCCGACCCGGGCGGTGCGGCGGCTGACGATGCCGTCCACGGGAGCGCGGATCTCCGTGCGGGCCAGCCGCAGGGACAGCTCGTCGCGCACGGCGCGGGCCTGGGCGAGGTCGGCCCTGGCCATGGCCAGCCCGTTGCGGGCGAAGGCGAGCCGGCCCTCGGCCTGGCGCAGGGCAGAGGTCCGGGTCTCCATCACCACGGCGGTGGTGTTGCCCGTGGATATGAGCGTCTTGGCCCGATCCAGGCTGAGCCGGGCCTCGGTCGCGGCGGCCTCGGCCTGCTCGATGCTGCTCTGGGACTGGGGCACGGCGGCCTCGGCCTTGGCCACCACCGCGTCCTGCTGGGCGATCTGGCGGTCGATGAGGTCGCGGGCGAGGCGCGCGAGCACCTGACCCTTGGTGACGCGCGCGCCCTCCTCGACCAGCACCTCGGTGACCCGGTAGCCGTCGATCTCGGGCGTCACCAGGATCTCGTCGCGGGGCACCAGGGTCCCGGTCACCGTCACGGTCTCCACGGTCTCGCGCCGCGTCGCCTCGACGACGCTGACCGCGGGCGCGGGCAACGGCTTGAGCGCGGCGGCGGCCTCGTCGCGGGCGGAGGCGGCCGACAGGCCGAGCGCCAGCAGCGCGGGGGCGACGAGGACGGCGGCGCGGGTCATCGGCCGGTCTCCGGAACGGCGGTGGTGACCCGCGGCAGCGCGCCGTTCAGGCCCGCCTCGATCAGGGCCTGGAGGTGGGCGACGGCGGGGGCCGGGTCGTAGCCCGGCAGGATGGCGCGGCCGACGACGATGCCCTTCATCAGCGGGTTGATCGCCTCGAACATCGACGCGGGGTCGCAATCCGGCGAGGCGGCGAGCGCCGCGAACATCCCGCACAGCCACGCGCGGGCCTCGGCCTCGCTGCGGTCGACCAGCGCGGCGATGGCGGGGTTCCGCGTGGTTTCCGCCCAGAGGTCGAGGCGCAGCACCGCGGCCTCGCGGGTGATGCCGGTGAAGAACCGTTCGAGGATGCCGTTCAGGGACGCGCGGCGGTCGCCGTCCCGCTCCATCTCGGCGACCAGGGCGGCGCCGCGGGCGCGGTCGCGCTCCGCCATCGCCAGGACGATGTCCTCCTTCGAGGCGAAGTAGCGGTAGAAGTTGCCCTGGCTCATCGCGGCCTCGCGGGCGAGGTCCGACATCGTGGTGCGGTGGAAGCCGTTCCGGACGAAGCAGGCCTCGGCCGCGTCGAGGATCTGTTCGCGCCGCGCCGCCTGGACGTCGCGGACCTCGACGACGGCGCCGGTCACCGCGTCCACGACGCCAGCTCCGCCGCATGGGGCACGACCCGGCCGGCGTCCTGGATCGGGCGGATCTCGGCGCAGGCGCGCGAGACCACGTCGAGACCGGCGCAGGTCCGGGCCTGCCAGCCCCCGGCGCCGTTGCCGGTCCAGGAGATCAGTGCGGCCCAGCCCAGAAGCGCCACGAGGACGGCGAGCAGGTTGGCCGGGCGCGACGCCGCAAACGCGACGGAGCGCAGGCAGGCCCATGCCTCGGGGGCCGGTCCGTGGACGGGCCGCGCCTCTGAGAAACCGTGCATCATTCGCGTCTCCCGCGCCACGTCGGGAGCATTAGTGAACGTTCATTCTCATGTCAATGAACGTTCATTCACTGGTGCCGGGGCCCGCAGCCGCGGCGTGCCGGGGTCCTGCTCTCCAGTCCGTCGCCGGAGGCGGTGTTCGTCCCCCGACGGATCGAGCAGCCGGGATGCGCGCCGGGGCTGTCGGCCGACGCCGGCGCTGAGCGCGCTGAGGGACCGCGACCTCCGCGGGCCGTCCAGGCCGGACGGGCTCTCGATGCACGCGGTCGGGCCCGACGTTCCATCGCGCGTGGGCCATCGCGCGTGGGCGCGGTCACGTGGGCGCGGTCACGCGGGCGCGGTCACAGGGCGTCGTAGTACCCGATGGCCTCTTCGAGCTCTCGCTCCTCGTACCCGAAGTGCGAGATCACGACGCGTTCGAAGACCCCGTAGACCTCCCTGAGGTCGAGGACCTGTTCCCGCGTGGGGGCCGATGCGACGGACCGCACGATGGCGCGGATGCGTTCGAGGAGGGCGTGCACGGTGCGGTGCTCCGCGCCGAGGCGGTCGAGGACCCGGCGCAGGCCGTCGGATCGCCGCAGCCTGGGGTACATGTCGCCCTCCTCGATGTCGTGGTGCATCTGGAGGAGGTGGCACTGGCGCCCGCAGAGGGTGCCGAAGGCACGGTAGTTCTCGGTCAGCGTCATCGACGCCACGCCGTCCGTCACCGCCTCGACGGTGCCGGTGCCCGCCAGGAAGCGGTCGAGCGCGCCGCGAACGGCGGCGAGCTCCGCGAGGTGGTGGCGATGATACAGGGCCAGGCGCCGCCCCCGCGCCCGCTGGGCCGGGGTCACGCCGGGGATGGGCGGCGCCTTCGGGCGCGTGGCATCGTCCAGGAAGGGAATGCCATCGAGGGCGCGGCCAAGCCTCGCCTCGACAGGCGGCGCGGCGGCTTCGGGCGTGTCGGGGGCCATCGGATGTGCCGTTCTCCGTCAGGCCGGCGGGAGGCGCTTCTTGAGGTCCATGTTCTCCCGGTAGAGCGCCCCGAGGTTCTTGAACACGCCGTTCAGGTAGGACTGGTAGGTGGGCAAGGCGGCCGGCTCGACACCCGCACGTGCCGCGAAGTGCGCGACGATGGCGTCGGACTCCGTCGTGAAGCTGCCGGGCGTGAGTTCGGCCGCCGGGAAGGTGACCGTCTCGACCACCGGGCCGAGCAGGCCGCGGATCTCGGTTTCCTCCTCGGTGCCGGGCGCGAACTCGCGCAGGACGACGCCGTCGAGTTGTCCAGCCTCGAGGAGGAACAGGCGCACCTTCATGCAGAAGGGGCAGCCCGCCTTGAGGAAGAGGACGGGCGCGAACGGTGTCTCGGTCATCGTAGGACTTCCTGTGCGATGGGGTCGGGTGTCGTAGGCAGCTGGCGCGCGACGGCCCGGCCCTGCGGCCTACCGCGGGCGTGGGACGAGACGGGCTGACGGGTCGCGGCGCAGCGACGCGAGCACGACGTCGAGGCTGAGCAGCAGGAAGGCGGGAGCCGCCGGGGTCGGGAGCACCAGGAGGTGCGCGAGGAGCGCGCCCACCATGGTCGCGGCGAGCCAGACGGCGCCGAGGAAGGCGTAGCCGGGTGTCAGGAGCGCGAGGGTGCCGACGACCTCGACGAGGCCCGTCGCGATGCGGAACCACTGCCCGAGGCCGATCTGATCGAAGGTCTGGACCATCATCGGCACGCCGGCCAGCTTGGCGCCGCCGGCCGCCAGATAGGCGGCGGACAGAGCCACCGACAGGACCCACGCGGCGATGTTGCGACCGCGCGAAGGTCGGACGGCGCGGGCGAGACTCTGCGACATGCCGGGACCCTGGATGTGACCGGAGCGCCCGGAGCCGCGCGTGGGTTCCTTAGCAGGCCTCGGTTTCGTTTAGTGACCGCGTTATGATACGAGCCCCGTCTCCTCCTGCAAGACGGCACAGGAAGGGTACCGAGGTTACATGGATGTGACTGTCCATCGCTCCAAGCATTCGGCGGGATGCATGCGGGTCTCGAAGATCCTTTCCCGCATCGGCGACAAGTGGACCGTCCTCGTCATCATGCTCCTGCGCGACCGGTCGCGTCGGTTCAGCGAGTTGAAGCGCGGTGTCGAGGGGATTTCCCAGCGGATGCTGACCCTCACTCTGCGGAATCTGGAGCGGGATGGGCTCGTGACGCGAACGGTGACGCCCTCCATCCCGCCGCGGGTCGATTATGAACTGACGGAACTCGGGCACTCCCTGGCGGGGCCGATCCAGGCCCTCGGGGCGTGGGCGTTCGACAACATGGCGCAGATCGATGCGGCTCAGACTGCCTACGACGCGAAGGAGAAGGCTGTCTGAGACGGAACGGTCGCCGTCTGCCTCGACGCGCGTACCGCGCGGAAGCGGACCGGCGGAGACCGGCCCGCGACGGCTGTTCGGTTCGCCGCGTTCGTGGTTGCCCGTCTTCGACCGGGGTACGGCCCGCGGACGCCGCCTCGCGCGTCGGATCGATGACTGGGCTCCGGAACGTCGATCAGCCCCGGTGGCGGGAAGCCTCGACCGCGAAGGCCGGCGCGGCCTGGCGACGGCGCGGGCAGGTCCGGCGATCTCGGCCAGCACGAGATCCTCCGGGCGGTAGGCGAGACCGAGCCCGGCCAGCGCCGCGCTCCGGTTGAGGTCGATGCGGTTGAACGCCCGCGGTCCGTCCACATCCCAGCCGCTCCACCGTCCCGGCGTGGACGGGGTCCGGTCCCGGCAAGCTCACGACGCGATCTCATCCACGTTCGGGGTGCCGGGCCGGAGGCTCGGGCGCGTGACTGTGGAGGCGATGTCGACGGGCGAGCCGCGACATGTGGCGGTCCCCGGCATCGCCCCGCGTGAGCCGTTCGTGGGCAACCGCGGGGTCCGCGCCCTCGCGGTCGCCACCGACCCGCACGGGAAGTCCAGTACGGGAAGGTCCAGTACGGGAAGGTCCAGTATGGGAAGGTCCAGTACGGGCAGGACAGCCGCCCCGGTGACCATGCCGTCGCCGTGCTGCCGGACGGGGTTCCCGACGCGTACTTGGCCGCGTCGCGCGGGGACGGGGGACCTGCCTGTGCGCCGGCCCTGACGGTCGCGACCTCGCCTCTTCCGTGGATGCGCTCGGCGCGGCGTTCGGCGTCGAGATCCTCCTGCCGGAGGGCGGCGTGGTCCGGCTTCGCTACCGGGTGGAGAAAGCGCCGACCTGATCCGCATGGACGGCGCGGCCCGCGCACTGGGGGGAGACTGGCGGCGCGAAACGGGGTCTGATCGGGACGTCGCCCGTGCCGTTTCTCGTGCCCCAGCGAGAAAACGTGCCCTCGCGAGAAAAGCTGCGTCCAGCCCAGGGGATCGATGGTCCGGGCGGACCGTCAGGAGCGGCCGGCTCCGACCATCGAGCTACGGGCCCGGGCGGCGCCGACGGATAGCCGAGCCCCGGCCGTCACCCGGATCTCGCCGCGCCGCGGGAGCGCCGGGTCCGGGGCGCGGGATCCTGTGCGACCGGTTCGTCCGCCGGCGCGCCCACGGGGGCGGCCACCGGCGCGGGCGCCGTGTCCTTGATGCGCCACAGGTAGCGGGCCAGGATCGAGCGGTACGGCGCGAAGGCGGCCGCCACCGCGGCGGTATCGGCCCGCCCAGTGAGGCGGCGGAGGCACCCCACCGCCGCCACGTCGCCCGCGGGCCAGATGTCGGGGTCGTGGAAGTGGAAGATGCCGACCATGTCGGCCGTCCAGGGGCCGACGCCGCGGATGCCGCACAGGATCGCCGCCCGCTCGGGATGCGGCAGGTCGGCGAGGCCGGGCCCGAGCAGGCCCGCCGTCTCGGCCGCCACGATCGCCTGGAGCGCCCGCACCTTGTTGCCCGAGATGCCGCAGGCCCGCAGCAGCGCCGCGTCCCCGGCCTCGAACAGGTCCCGCGGGCNTCGATCCGGGCCCAGATCGCCGCCGCGGCCCGGACGGAGAGCTGCTGGTTGACCACCTCGACGAACAGACGGTCGGCGACGCACGGATGCGCCGGCGGCTCGATCCGGATCGGACCGGCCCGCACCAGGGCGGCCCGCAGCGGCGGATGGGCGCGCGCCGCGTCCAGGAGGTGGTCGTAGATGGCGGGATCCAGCATCGCCGCAGCCTAACCGGCCCGCGGGGTTTCGCGGAAGCGGCCCTGGAGCCGCCCGGAGCGGTCCGGAAACGCGGCGATGCGGCCGCGCGCCTCGCGCCGGCCGGTCTGGACGGGACGCGCCCGCGGCCCAGGTCTCGACACCATGGCGATCTTCTTCACCGCGGACACGCATTTCGGCGACCCGCACATCCTCCGCCACCGGGGGGCGCGGTTCGGCGGCGTCGAGGCCCACGACGAGGCCCTGGTCGCCGGCTGGAACGCCGTGGTCGGCCCGGAGGACGCCGTCTGGCACCTCGGCGACTTCGCCGCCCATGCCAGCCGGGCGCACTGCGCGGCGATCTTCGCGCGGCTGAACGGCACCAAGCGCCTCGTCCGGGGCAACCACGATTCGAACCGCGTCCTGGACCTGCCCTGGGCCGAGCCGCCGGTGGAGAGCGCCCGCCTCTCCGTCGCGGACGCGCGCGGGCGGCCGCACCGCCTGTTCCTGTCGCACTACGCGCACCGGGCCTGGCCGGGCCTGTGGCGGGAGACGCGCCACCTCTACGGGCACAGCCACGGCTGGCTCGCCGACACCACGCGCTCCTGCGATGTCGGCGTGGATGCCTGGGACGACCGCCCGGTCACCCTCGACGCGATCCTGCTGCGCCAGGACGCGGCCGCGGGCGCGCCGGAGGAACTCGCGGCCCACGGCCTGCGCTGATGGGTGGGGACCGGCGCGTTACATCGTCCGCCGGAGCATCGACAGCCCGGCAGGAGGCCGCATCGCCATGACCGACATCCCCGCCCCGCCGCCGGGCTCGACCGAGGCGGCGACCCGGGCCGCCGATCAGGCCGCGACCGAACTCGGCCTCGGGACCGACTGGGCCGCCCTCGGCGCGCCGGACTGGGCCCGGGTCTGCCGCCGGGCCGGCGCGATCCTCGCCGGGCAGGGCCAGGCGCCGGCGCCCGGCTGGGACGGAGCCCTGGCGCGGGCGCTCGGTCGCCCCGCTCCCGCGGCCGACCGGGACGAGCTGGCCCGCGACGCGGCCGACACCGTCCTGGCCGAGAAGGGCGAGGTCTTCGCCCCCGAGGACGATGCCTGAGGCGGACGACGACACGCTGTCGGACTTGCCACCGGATTTGCCACCGGATTTGCCACCGGATTTGCCACCGGACGTGACATCGGGCGGGCCGGTGGTTGCCGCGGCGGGGGTGCGGGCCGATGTAGGAGGCATGCCTCATCCCGAACACCGGGCCGAACACCGGCCTGATCACCGCCGTGCCGCCCCCGGACCGACCGAGCGCTACGCCGCCGGCGCGGCACCGTCCGCCCTGCGGGTGGTGCCCGTCGCGGGTGGCCCGATCCTCGACGCGCAGACGCGCGTGCGGCTCGGCCACCAGATGCGGGCGATGTACGATCCGGTGATCGACGAGGCGCTGGATCCCCGGCTGGCGGAGCTGCTGCAGCAGCTCGACGCGGACCGGAGCGGCTCGACCTGAGATCCGGGCGGGGGGCGTCCGTCCCGCGCATCCGCTGCGGCTGCCGGCGAAGAGGCTCCCATCGGTGGATCGGGGGGATGTCACACCGATGGGAGCCCGGCCGAGTCGACGGATCGACCCAACCCGCTCCATATCGCCCAGGCGACGGCCCGGGCGCTTTCACCTAAGTCAATTTGCTGGCGAATACGGCCGTCGAAGTGTCGAATTGGCGTATTCGATCGTGACAATCGTCGCGATCAGGCCGAAGTGCCGGTCACCGACAGCATGACCCCGTCACTGCCGATCTCGTCGCCGCCATAGCCGAGCATGCGCGCGAGCTGCTCGCGGGCGCGCCAGACCCGGCTCTTCACGGTGCCGATCCGGCAGTTCATGACGACGGCGGCTTCCTCGTAGCTCAGGTTCTCGATCGCCACGAGGACCAGCGCCTCGCGCATCACCGGCGCGAGGCGGTCGAGGGCCGCGCGCACGTCCTGCAGGTCGAGGTGGCCCCCCTGCTCGGGAATGCTGGTCAGCCGCTCGGCGTAGTTGCCGTCGGTGTCGGCGACCTCGCGGCCCTGCTTGCGGTGCTGGCTGTAGAAGACATTGCGGAGGATCGTGAACAGCCACGCCTCCAGGTTGGTCCCGGGGGTGAAGCCGCCACGGCCGCGCCAGCCGCGCAGCAGGGTGTCCTGCACGAGATCGTCCGCCGCGGCCGGGTCGCGCGTCAGCGAGACCGCGAACCGGTGCAGCGCCGGCACCACCTCCAGCAGGCCCGCGCGGAAGGTCTTGTCCCGCTCGCCCTCGGCCTGCGCGAGGGCGATCTCCAGGCGCGCGAGCAGGTCGGCGAAGGGGGTCGTGGCACCGTCCGCGTCCTGGCCGATCCGGTCGTAGGTGCGGCCGAGCAGGGTGCCGAGATGGGCCCGCACGGCCTCCGGCAGGCCGAAGCGAGTCTCGTCCCCGGCCTCCTCTGCGACATCCGCGATGGGATCGAGGAGCGATGAGCCTTCGGTGTCGGGCATTCGGTCCGGTCGTCGGCGGGCGGGCCGGTCAAGCCCAGAGGACCGGTTGTGGCGTGCCCGGGCCGCCCATGCCGCAACATGGGTTAGCGCTTTGCCCGAACGGGGCTCAGCCGCGGGCGCCGAACCGCCGCGCCGCCGCGAGGCCGGCGAGGAGCGCCGCGCAGGCCCCCGCGGCGGCGAGCCCGGTGCCGAGGGCGGTGCTCAGCGTGCCGGCATCGGGGACGTGCTTGCGGGCGCGCCAGCCGCCGTCGGCGCGCGTGCCCTCCGGCGTCGGCGCGCGCAGGGCGCCGTGCGTGCGCGGCCCGGGCTCGGCCCGGTCGAGGGCCCACCGGAACCCGGCGCCCATCAGGTGCTCGGTCGGGTACGGGGCGAGCGCGTAGCCCACCTGCGCGAGGCGGGCCGGCCAGCCGACCGCGACCTCGTCGCGCGGGTGGCGCACGAGGCGGAGATAGGTCTCGGCCACGGCCTCGGGCGCGTAGTACAGGTGCCCGGGATTGAGCCGCCGGCCGCTGACATTGGCGCCGTGATCCAGGCCCGGCGTGTCGACGATGGCGGGGAACACGGCGCAGACGCGGATGTGCCGGTGCCGGGCGAGTTCCTGGCGCAGGCTCGCCGAGAAGCCGCGCAGGCCGAACTTGCTGGCCGTGTAGGCGGCGGCGAAGGGCGTCGGTGCCCAGCCGCCCATCGAGACCGTGTTGATCAGCGTCCCCCGGCCGCGGTCGAGGAAGTGGGGCAGCACCGCGTAGGCCCCGTGCACGGCGCCCAGCAGGTTCACCGCGATCGTCTGCCGGTGCAGGTCCAGGGGGGCGTCCAGCAGGGGGCCGAACACCCCTACCCCGGCGTTGTTGATCCAGACGTCGATGCCGCCGAAGGCCCGGAGCGCCGCCCGGGCCAGGGCGTCCACCGCCTCGGGCTCGGTGACGTCGGTGGGCACCGCGACGGCCTCGGCGCCCGACGCGCGCAGGTCGCGGACGATCCCGTCGAGCACGTCGGCCCGCCGCGCCGCCAGGACCACCCGCGCGCCCCGCGCCGCGAAGGCCTCGGCCGCCGCCCGGCCGATGCCGCTCGAGGCCCCGGTGATGACCACCGTCCCGCCGTTCAGGCGCGCCATGCCGGTTCTCCGCGTCGTTCGCCGTCGAGTTGCAACTGCACGGCGAACCGCTCCCCGCGCCGCGGCGTTCCCCCTCGCAGCTGCGGCCATTCGGACGCGCCGTCCCGGACGCGCCGATCCGGACGCCGCGACGCGCGGCCCCGAAGGCCCCGCCCCTGTCTGCCCGAACCCTGCCGAGGTCGCCGATGCCTGCCCCCGTTCCAGCCCCCGCCAGGGCCGCCGCTCCCGAGGGAGGCGCCTCGACGGTCTGGACGCTCGCCCTCGCCACCGCGCTGATCGGCCTCGTCGCCCTCCCCCGCCGGCCGGCCCGGGGCGCGGTCGGTGCCGCGGCGGATTCCCCGGTCGATTCCTCGGCCGGTTCCTCGGCCGACCGTGCGCCCGGCCGGTCCGCCGACCGGGACGACGCGCGCCGGACGTCGCCCGCGCACGCGGGACGGGAGGCCCACGCCGTCGCCCGGGCCGAGGCCGATCGCGGGCGGCGGGCCTCGACGCCGACCGAGATCCCCGCCAAGGGCTGGAAGGACATCGCGCTGCGCGCGTATCACGACATCGGCGAGAACCGCCTGTCGCTGATCGCGGCCGGCGTCACCTTCTTCACGCTCCTGGCGATCTTCCCGGCGGTGGCGGCCCTGGTCTCCTGCTACGGCCTCGTGGCCGATGCCTCGACCATCAACGACCAGCTCGCCAGCCTCCAGGGCATCCTGCCCCAGGGCGCCCTGGAGATCGTCGGCGATCAGGTGAAGCGGCTGAACGAGCAGGGCAACACCACCCTCGGGTTCAGCCTGCTCATCAGCATCGCCCTGTCGGTCTGGAGCGCCAATGGCGGCGTGAAGCACGTCTTCGACGCCCTCAACCTCGTCTACAACGAGCGCGAGAAGCGCAACTTCCTCGTGCTCAATCTCGTCTCCCTCGCCTTCACGGCGGGGGCGCTCCTGTTCCTCCTCCTGGCGCTGGCCGCGGTGGTGGTGGTGCCGGTGGTGCTGGAATTCGTCGGGCTCGGCGCGGACGCGTGGTGGCTGGCGCTGCTGCGGTGGCCGGTCCTGCTCGTGGCGGTGCTGCTCGGCCTCGCCCTGCTCTACCGCTACGGGCCGAGCCGGGACGCGCCGCGCTGGCGCTGGGTCACGCCCGGGGGCGCCCTCGCGGCCCTGCTGTGGATCGTCGCGTCGCTGCTGTTCTCCTGGTACGTCGCCCATTTCGGCAGCTACAACAAGACCTACGGCTCGCTGGGCGCGGCGATCGGCTTCATGACCTGGATCTGGCTCTCGACCATGATCGTCCTGACCGGCGCCCAGGTGAACGCCGAGATGGAGCATCAGACCGCCGAGGACACGACCGTCGGCGCGCCGCAGCCGCTCGGCACGCGCCGGGCGCGCATGGCCGACACGGTGGGCGCCGCCGCGGAGTAGCGGGGCGTCCGGCCATCCGCGCGGGCAGGGACTTCTGGGCGCAGGGCCGCAGGGGGAGCGCGGCGCGGGGGAGAACGCCGACTTAACACAGGTTGGCGCACGTTTTTCCGCCGCAGGCACAAGCCGACCAAGAAGATCCGGACTTCAATGTACGGACGACGGTTTGGCCCCCTGCCGATAGAAATATCCGTGCCTCATTATTTCACCGATACCCTTGGCAGCGCCGTCGTGCGGGGCGCTTCGGACGCGCGCGACGTCGCCCGATCCCCCGCGGTCGCCCGCCCCGGTGCCTGCCCCGGCGCCTGCCCGGCCGGGCTCCGCCGTCCGGCCGCCGGCACGCCGGCGCCGCGGTGATCTGACCGGAGGCGGACGTGGAGAACCCGTTCGTACGGAAGATGGAGCGGCATGTCCGGCTCGCGCCGGAGGACCGCGCGGTGCTCGACGGGTTGGGGCGCCTGCATGTCCGCCACGTCGCGGCCCGGCAGGATATCGAGGGGCAGCAGAGCGACCCGTACCACACGCACCTGATCCTCGACGGCTGGGCCTGCCGGTACAAGCAGTTCCCGGACGGGCGGCGCGCGATCGTCGCGCTGCTCCTGCCGGGCGACCTGTGCGACCCGTTCGTGTTCCGCCGGGCGCGGATGGACCACGCCATCGGCGCGCTGACCCCCGTCACCGTCGCGCGGATCGCCCCGGAGCAAATCGGCGACGCGGTCCGCGGCCGGCCCGCGGTCGAGGAATGCCTGTGGCGGGAGTTGCTCGCCGCCACGGCGATCCACCGCGAGTGGATCGCCAGCGTCGGCCGTCGCTCGGCGATCGAGCGGCTGGCGCACCTGTTCTGCGAGCTCCACCTCCGTCTGACGCGCGTCGGCCTCGCGGACGGGACGACGCTGCCGATGCCGGTGACCCAGCCCGACCTCGCGGACGCCCTCGGCCAGACGAGCGTGCACATCAACCGCACCCTGAAGGAGCTGCGCACCGGCGGCCTCATCGCCCTGCGCAGCCGGCGCCTGACGATCCGCGACCTCGACGGGCTGCGGGAGCGCGGGCTGTTCGATCCCGCCTACCTGCAGCTCTCCTGAGCGGCGCGGGCGATACGCCGCGGCATCGGAGGCCGCGCGCGCCTTGCCGCGGGGCGGCCGCGGCCGATCTGAGGCGGACCTGTCATCCGCCACGGGCGCCCGCGCGACACACGATGCACATCCACCTCGACGCGCTCGGCGGCGTCGCCGGCGACATGTTCGCCGCCGCCCTGCTGGACGCCTTCCCCGAGCATCAGGCCGGCGTGTCCGCCAGCGTCCGGGCGGTCGACGCGCGCATCGCCTGCGCGGTCCGGGCCCACAATGACGGGATCCTCAGCGGTGCGCGCTTCGCCGTGTCGGCGCCCGGTGAGGTGTCCGGTGCGGTGTCCGGGCCCGCGCCGCACCGGCACGAACACCCCGCGCCCCACGAACACCCGCATCCTCACCCGCATCCCCACGATCACGGCCACGATCACGGCCAAGAGCACGGCCACGAGCACGGCCACGATCGGGCCCGCGCGCACGACCACGGCCACCGGCCCTGGTCGGAGATCCGCGCCGCGCTGGAGGCGGCGGACCTCGCGCCGGCGGTGCGGGCGCACGCGCTCGGCATTTTCGGGCATCTGGCCGACGCCGAGGCGCGGGTCCACGGCATCGCCGTGGAGGCGGTGGCGTTCCACGAGGTCGGCGCCGCCGACTCGATCGCCGACATCGTGGCCGCCGCCCACCTGATCGCCGCCCTGGGGACGCGCAGCTGGAGCGTCTCGGCCCTGCCGCTGGGCTCGGGCCGGGTGCGGACCCAGCACGGTCCCCTCCCCGTCCCGGCCCCCGCCACGACGCTGCTGCTGGCGGGTTTCGCGACCCTCGACGACGGGATCCCCGGCGAGCGCGTCACCCCCACCGGGGCGGCGATCCTGCGCCATCTCTGCGGCGACGATCCCGGGCGGGGCCGCCCCCGGGGCATCCTCGGGCGCACCGGCATCGGCTTCGGCACCAAGGTCCTGCCGGGCCTGAGCAACTGCCTGCGTGCCCTCGTGCTGGAGGAGAACGCCGCCCCCGGCCCGGGCCGGCGGGATCTGGCGGTGATCGCCTTCGAGGTCGACGACCAGTCCGGCGAGGACCTCGCCACGGGCCTCGACCGGCTGCGCGCGGAGCCCGGCATCGTGGACGTCGTGCAGATGCCGGTGATCGGCAAGAAGGGCCGGATGATGGCCCGGATCCAGGTCCTGGTCCGCCCGGAGAGCCTGGAGGCGGCGATCGCGGCCTGCTTCCGGGAGACCACGACCATCGGCCTGCGTTACCACCCCGTGGAGGGCGCGGTGCTCGCGCGCGCTGCCCGCACGGTCGAGCACGACGGTCTTTCCGTCCGCGTGAAGATCGTGGCCCGGCCGGGCGGGCGCACCGCCAAGGCCGAGGCCGACGACGCCCGCGGCCGTGCGGGCCACGCCGCGCGGGCCGCCCTGCGCCGCGAGGCCGAGCGGCGCGCGCTGGAACAGGAGCAGGAGGAGCGGTGACGCGCCAGCATCTCGAATCGGTCCTCGCCGGGCTCGGGCCCGTGGCGGTGGCGGTGAGCGGCGGGGTCGACAGCCTGACGCTCGCCACCCTGGCCCACCGGCTGGCGCCGGGGGCGACGCTCGTGGTCCACGCGGTCTCGCCGGCCGTGCCCGGGGAGGCGACCGCGCGCGTCCGGGCCGAGGCCGCCCGCGAGGGCTGGGATCTGCGGGTGATCGAGGCCGGCGAGTTCGCCGACCCGGCCTACCGGGCGAACCCGGTCAACCGCTGCTTCTTCTGCAAGACCAATCTCTACGGCGCGGTCCGGCAGGTCACGGACCGGCAGATCCTGTCGGGGGCCAATCGCGACGACCTCGGCGAGTACCGCCCCGGCCTCGACGCGGCCCGGGAGCACGGGGTGCGCCATCCCTACGTGGAGGCGGGGTTCGACAAGGCGTCCGTCCGGGCGCTCGCCCGCGACCTCGGCCTCGGCGCGGTGGCGGAATTGCCGGCGGCGCCCTGCCTGTCGAGCCGGGTCGAGACCGGCATCGCGATCGAGCCGGAGACCTTGCGCTTCATCCACGCGGTCGAGCGGCTGGTCGGCGGGGCGCTCGACGCGGAGAGCGGCGCCAAGCGCGCGGTCCGCTGCCGGGTGCGCGCCGAGGGCGTGGTGGTGGAACTCGATCCCGGGAGCTTGGCGGCCCTCGGCACCCGGGATCGTGAGAAGCTCGGGGCGGGCATCCGGGACATCGCGCCGGCGCGTCTCGCCGGCCCGGTCCGGTTCGCGCCCTACCGGGTCGGCAGCGCCTTCCTGGTGCAGCAGGGGGAGGGCCGGGCGTGAGCGTCGCCGAAGAATTCACCCTCGATTTCGCCCGGTCCGAGCGGATCGGCCTGGAGGAGGCGATCTTCTGCGCCGGCAAGAGCCCGGAGCAGATCGACGCGATCCTGGAGGCCGCCCGGGCGCGGGGTGCCTCGCTCCTGCTCACCCGCCTCGACCCGGAGAAGCGCGACCGGCTCGATGCGGCGGCCCGGCTCGACTACTGCCCGGTCTCGCGCACGGCGGTGTTCGGCGAGCCGCCGCGGATCACCGGTCCCGCCCGGGTCGCCGTGGTAGCGGCCGGCACCTCGGACGTGCCCGTCGCCCGCGAGGCCCTGCGGGTGCTGGCCTATGCCGGCCGGGCGGCCTCGCTCTTCGCCGATGTCGGCGTCGCCGGCCTGTGGCGGCTGACCTCGCGGATCGAGGAGATCCGGGCGCATCCGGTGGTGATCGTCGCCGCCGGCATGGACGCGGCGTTGCCCAGCGTCGTCGGCGGCCTCGTGGCGGGCGCGGTGATCGCGGTGCCGACCTCCGTGGGCTACGGCGTCGCGGCGGGCGGGCGCGCCGCCCTCGACGCCGTGCTGGCGAGCTGCGCGCCGGGCATCACGGTGGTCAACATCGACAACGGCTACGGCGCCGCCTGCGCCGCCCTGCGCCTGCTCCACGCGGCAGGACGCCTCGCCGAGGAGACCGAACGATGAGCCGGTCCGACGCATTACCTCCCCTCACCCGGACATTCGCGAACGGAGACAGCCGATGGAACGCCGCAGCTTCCTACAGGGCGCCGTGCTCGGCGCGGGCCTTGCGGGCGCCGGCAGCGCAGGAGCGGCCGTGAACGCCCCCGCGCTCCCTGGCAACCGCCCGCAGGACCCGGCCGACCTGCCCTTCGTCACCGATCCCGGCGAGCGCCGGGGCGAGATGCTCTACCGGTCGTTCGGGAAGACGTCGGAGAAGATCTCGGCGATCGGCATGGGCGGGTTCCATCTCGGCAAGAGCGCCGTGACGGACGACGAGGCGACCCGGCTGATCCATGCCGGGATCGACCGCGGCATCACCTTCATGGACAATTGCTGGGACTACAACGACGGGCGCTCCGAGCTCCGCATGGGCGCGGCGCTGGCCCAGGGCGGCTACCGCGACAAGGTCTTCCTGATGTCCAAGATGGACGGGCGGACCAAGGAGGAGGCGATCAAGCAGATCGACCAGTCGCTCCTGCGCCTGCGCACCGACCGGATCGACCTCGTCCAGCACCACGAGATCCTGCGCTACGACGATCCCGACCGGGTCTTCGCCGAGGGGGGCGCCATGGAGGGCTTCCTGGAGGCGAAGAAGCAGGGCAAGCTGCGCTACATCGGCTTCACCGGCCACAAGGACCCGCGCATCCACCTGCAGATGCTGGAGGTGGCGGCCGAGCGCGGCTTCCACTTCGATTCCGTGCAGATGCCCGTCAACGTGATGGACGCGCATTTCCGCTCGTTCAGCCACCTCGTCCTGCCCTATCTCGTGCAGAACGGCATCGCGCCGCTCGCCATGAAGACCTTCGGCGACGGGGTGATCCTGAAGGCGGACGCGCCGATCAAGCCGCTCGAGTACCTGCACTTCTCGCTGAACCTGCCGGTCTCGGTGGTGATCACCGGCATCCAGAACCAGCGCGACCTCGACCAAGCCTTCGAGGCGGTGAAGACCTTCAAGCCGATGGACAGGGCGGCGGTGGCCGAGCTGCTGTCGCGCTCGAAGCCCTACGCGCTGGAGGGCAAGTACGAGCTGTTCAAGACGAGCGCCACCTTCGACGGCACGGCCAAGAACGCGGCGTGGCTCGGCGAGGATGTCGCGAGCGTGAAGAAGCTCGCGCCGACGATGGAGTAGGGGGCGGACGTCCGGGCCCTCGGGCGACGTCCGACCCTCCACCTCAGGACGAGGGCGCGCCGGAAGTCCGCACCCAGCCTCCTCCTCACGCCACGTCTTCCAGCCGGATCGGCAGGCTGCGGATCCGGCGGCCGGTGGCGTGGTGGACGGCGTTGGCGATGGCCGCGTTCACCCCGATGATGCCGAGCTCGCCCAGGCCCTTCAGCCCCAGCGCGTCCACCCGGTCGTCGGGATCGGGCACCAGCAGCGCCTCGACCTCCGGCGCGTCCGCCGCGGTGGGGACGAGGTACTCGGCCAGATCCGGATTGCGGTAGGCGGCGCCGTCCACCACCGTCTCCTCGAGCAGCGCCGAGCCGAGCCCCCAGATCATCCCGCCCGTGAGCTGGCTCTTCGCGGTCAGCGGGTTGAGGATCCGCCCCGCCGCGAAGGCGCCGGTGAGCCGGGCGACCCGGATCTCCCCGGTCTCGGCGTGGACGTGGACCTCCGCGAACTGCGCCCCGAAGCCCCAGGACACCGCCTTCCCCGCGCCGCCCAGGCTGAGCCCGATATGGCCGCCGCGCAGGCCCTTGAGCGCCGTCTCCCGGTCGCTGCCCTCCGGCACGAAGGCCGCGACGGTCTCGACGCCCTCTGAACCGACGGCCTCCGCGAGCGGGATCCCGGTCCCCTCCGGGGCGACGAGCCGGCCACCCACGAGGCGCAGGGTGCCCGGATCCCGGCCGGCGAGGCGGCCCCCCTGCCCGGTCGCGGCCTGCGCCACAACCTGTCGGATCTGCCCGCAGCCGAGCGCCAGCGCGCTCATGAGGCTGGTGGTCGTGCTCGACCCGCCCGAGATGCCGGCCGCCGGCAGGTCCGTGTCGCCGAGCCGGACCGTCACCCGCTCCACCGGCACGCCGAGCCCGTCCGCCGCGCCCAGGGCGAGCAGCGTGGTGATGCCGTTGCCGATCTCGTGGTGCGCGCAGGCGACCTCCGCGGAGCCGTCCGGGTCCAGCCGGACCCGCATGGTCGCGGCGGCGATCTTCACCGGCCGCACCGAGGCGGCGCAGCCGAGCCCCACCCGCCAGGGTCCGTCGCGCATCGAGCCCGGGCGCGGCACCCGGCGCGACCAGCCGAAGGCCCGCGCGCCCGCCGCGAAGCAGGCCATCAGCGGCCGGGTCGAGAACGGCTTTCCCGAGACCGGATCGACCGCCGTGTCGTTGATCCGGCGCAGCGCGATCGGATCCATGCCGAGCGCGACCGCCATCTCGTCGACGGCGCTCTCCAGGGCGAACAGGAACGGCACCTCCGGGGGCGCCCGCATCGGCCCGGGCGTGTTGCGGTCGACCCGCACGGCCCGCTCCGCGGTGCGGATGTTCGGGCAGGCGTAGAGGCTCGCCGTCACCTCCGCACCCTCCATGACGAAGGGATCGAAGCGCGACGTCACGGTCTCGGCCTCGTGCACCAGGGCGGTGAAGCGGCCCGTCCGGTCGGCGCCGAGGCGGATGGTGTGGCGCGATTCCGGCCGGTAATTGGCGATGGTGAAGCACTGTCGCCGGCTCGGCACCAGGGAGACCGGCCGGTCGAGGCGCTTGGCCGCGAGCGCAACCAGCGCGGTGTGCTGCGACAGGGCGAATTTCGAGCCGAAATGGCCGCCGATCAGGCCCGCCACCACCCGCACCTGCGCGGGATCGAGCCCGAGCTGCGCCGCGAGCCCGTGCTGGACGGCGCCGACGTAGCGGGTCGGCTCGTGCACGGTGAGCCGGTCGCCGTCCCAGGCGGCCCGGGTGGTGAACAGCTCGATCGGGTTGTGGTGCTGGACCGGCGTCGCGTAGCGCGCCTCGACCCGGATGGCCGCGCCGGCCAAGCCGGCCTCGGCGTCGCCCCGGGCGATGTCCTCGTGGTGGGGTTTCAGGTCGGCGAGGCGCACGGTCTCGGCGCCGGGCGCGTCGAAGCCGCCAGCGGCGGGCTCGGCCGCGTAGGCGACCGTGACCGCGCCGGCCGCCGCCTCGGCGGCCTCCAGAGTCTCGGCGACGACCAGCGCCACGATCTGGCCGGCATAGGCGACGGCGTCGGAATCCAGCGGCCGGTGCGAGCTGTTGGCGTAGCCGCCGGCCATCAGGTGCTTCACCGGCGCCACCGCGCCCGCGAAATCCCGGTGGGTGAAGATGCGCAGGACGCCCGGCACCCGCTCGGCCGCCGCGAGGTCGAACCCGGTGATGCGGCCCCGGGCGACCGTGCTGGTCACCAGGGCCGCGTGGGCCGTGCCGGATTCCGGCCCCGTGAGGTCGGAGCTGTAGCGGGCCCGGCCGGTGACCTTGTCGGGGCCCTCGACCCGGACGTGGGACTGGCCGAGACGGCCGTCGGTTTCCCCTGCGCGCGCGTCCATGCCGCCCTCCCCGTTCGCGGCCGCTCGGGCCCATCGCTGAGGAAGGAAGCGCCGCGAGGGCGTTCCGGCTCCCTGGGTGGCGGGGCGACAGGATGCAGCGGCCGGACCGAACCGGCCGTCCTCGCGAATGGAGCGAAGCGACCGAGGGCAGCGCGCCCTGGATCGGCGGGGCGCCGCCTGGACGGCTTCGCGCCGCTCGCGAGGACGGGGCTGCGACGGGCTTCCGCCGCAGCCCGGGATCTCAGTTCAGGACCTTGCCGTCCGGTCCGACCTTGACCTCCTGCTCCTTGTCGGCGCCGGCGACCTTGATCTCGTACTGGACCGTGGAGCCGTCCTTCTCGACCTCGGCCTCGTAGGCCTTGCCGCCGCCGGCCTTCTGCTCGGCGATGGCGAGCGCGTCCTTCAGGGAGGTCTTCGCGTTCTGGAAGTCGGAGGCCTTCAGCCGGGTGAAGTAGCGCTCGATCGGCTGGTTCTCGGTCTTGTAGAGGGCGCCGGTATCGGCGTTGATGCCGTACTCGACGAGCTTGCCGCTCGGGTACACGACCTTGATCGCGTAGTGGGCCGGATCCTTGCTGTCGGCCTTCTCGAAATCGGCGTCGATGGCGCGGCCGCCCTTCTCGTCGCCCTGCGACTCGGCGGTGGCGAGGGCCTGGGCGAGGCCGACCTTGGCGACCTTGGCGACCTGCCACTCCTTCATGTTGCTGTCCGCCTTCGTGGCGGGCTCGGCCGGCGTCGCGGTGGGCGTCTGGGCCAGGGCGAGGCCGGTGGAGAGGGCCAGGAGGCCGGCTGCGGCGGTGAGACGGGTGATCATGGCGGGGTGTCCCTTCGCGGGTTCGTTCAAGGATGCGTGAAACGTCGGGTCCGGAAACTCGGTTGCCCGCGATCGGGAAAAAATTCGGCTCCCGCCCCCCCGGCGAGACGGAGGGCCGGCGCCCCTGTATGACACGCGGACGTTCCGGCGCGCCGCTCGGCGACGGCGGACATTTCTCCGATGGAGCCGGTCATGACCGCGCACGAGCCCGAGCCGCTGGACGAGTTCACCCGCCTGCACGCCAAGCTGTCCGCCCTGGAGATCGTGCTCGGCGTCCTGATCGGGCGGCTCTCCGAGGAGAACCCGGAGATCCGCGAGGACGTGAAGCGTGACGTGGCGGCGATCCTGTCGGACATGCCGATCGACGGCTCGAGCGAGGAGATGATCGCCGCCGAGGTCCGCCGCGCCGCCGAGGTGCTGACCAGCGTGTCGATCGGCTGAGCCGTCAGCGCGGCGGCATCCGCAGCGCCCCGTCGAGCCGGATGGTCTCGCCGTTCAGCATCGGGTTCTCGCAGATGTGGCGGACGAGGTCGGCGTATTCCGACGGGCGGCCGAGGCGCGGCGGGAACGGCACGCTCTGGCCGAGCGTGTCCTGCACGTCCTGGGGCAGGCCCGCCATCATCGGCGTCTCGAAGATGCCGGGCGCGATGGTGACCACCCGGATGCCGTGCCGGGCGAGTTCCCGGGCGATCGGCAGGGTCATGGACACCACCCCGCCCTTCGAGGCCGCGTAGGCGGCCTGCCCGATCTGGCCGTCGAAGGCCGCGATCGAGGCGGTGTTCACGATCACGCCCCGGGCGCCCGCCCCGTCCGGCGCTTCCCGGGCGATGGCGTCGGCGGCCAGCCGGATCATGTTGAACGTGCCGACGAGGTTGACCGAGACCGCCCGCGCGAAGGTCTCGAGCCGGTGCGGCGCGTCGCGGCCGACCACCTTCTCCCCCGGCGCGATGCCGGCGCAGTTCACGAGCCCGTGGAGGTGCCCGAACGCGTCCAGCGCCGTCCGCACCGCCGCCGCGCCGTCGGCCTCGCGGGTGACGTCCGTCTCGACGAAGCGGGCCCGCGCCCCGAGATCCGCCGCCACCCGGGCGCCGGCCTCCCGGGCGATGTCGGCCACGACCACCCGGGCCCCCGCCGCCGCGAGGCCCCGCGCCGCCGCCTCCCCGAGGCCCGAGCCCGCGCCCGTGACGACGAAGACCCGGTCCCTGATCATCTCGCTGGCCATCGTGGCTCCCCGACGCTCCCGGGCGGCCGACGGCGCCCCGCGATCCCCGAGGTAGCGCGGCGGCGCGGCCGCCGGAAGGCGTCCGGCCCGCCACCCGGACCCGACCGGACCCGCGCGGCAATTGACGTGTGATTTTTTCCCACATATAGATTGCGGCGGCGGCCCAAGATATCGGGCCGTCTCTTCAAGTGTTTCCGGCGCTCCATCGCGCAGTGGCAAGTCGTGCGGCCGCGCGCGATCAGTCGACGCCCGTCGCCCTCCGCTCCCGGCCGTCCGGGAGCGGCCGATTCCCCACGCCTGATCAGGACCGCCATGGGCGCCCACTGGATCGAGACCGCGGCCCGGCATTGGCGGCACGGGCGGATCGTCGGGCGTCGCTTCGCCGAGCGGCGTCCCGGCATCCGCGCGGCGCTTCGGGCGGCCGCGCCCGACAGCGTGCTGCTCGCCGGCAATTCCCACGCGGAGTTCGTCGGCGCGCCGGATCTCGGCGGCCGGCCCTGCATCAACATCGCGGTCGGCGGCAGCACCGCGGCCGATTGCGGCCGTCATCTCGCGGCGCTGCGCGTCCCGGTCCGCTGCGCGGCCGCGGTGCTGATCATCGGCACCAACGATATCCAGCGCTGGCGGCATCCCGAGCGGGCCCGGGTGGCCGACCGGTTCGAGGCCGATGTCGGGGGCATCCTGCGCCGCCTGGAGCCCTGGGCCGCGCGGGTCTTCGTCGCCGCGATCCCGCCGATCGGTGCCGGGGCGGCCGGCCGGGATCCCGCCGCCGTCGCGGTCTTCACGGCACGCTTGGCCGCGCTCTGCGCCGCGGGGGGGTACGCCTTCATCGACCCGTTCGCGCCGTGGCGATCCGGCGCCGGCGGTCTCGCCGGACCGGGCCTCCACCGGGACGGCGTGCACTTGGCCGATTACGCGCCCCTGGCCGCGGNGGTCCCGCCCGCGCCCGTCCGCAGGCCCGCCCCGGCCGCGCCCCTCCGGGTCCTGCGCGCGGCGTGGATCGGACGACCGTGAGGATCCGCGCGCGCCTCGCAGCCCTGCGGCCGCCCGCGCGCGGCGCCGGGAAGCCCCTTCCCCTGCGGGTCTGGCCCGCCGACGAGTCGGTCTGGCTCGACGAGAACGGCGTCCGCCACGCGCGGGCGGCGCGGCGCGCCCTCGCGGCGCTGGCCACCCTCGGATCGCGCGGCCGGTACGGGGCCCGGATCGCCGGCCGGGGCAAGGTCGTGACCGGTCCGGCCAGCGCGCTCGTCCTGCGCGACGCGGAGGCGGAGATCGGGTTCGTCCTCAGCGTCACGCCCTACGGGTACGGCGCGGAGCCGTTCTGAGCGGGGTCCGGTCAGGGCGAGGTCGTGCACAGCAGGGTCGGCGCGCAGGCCGTCCGGAAGCCCACCCGGGCGTAGAGCGCCTCGATCCTGCCGCCGGCCGGGCACTGCAGGAAGACCTGGGCGGCCCCCCGCGCCCGCGCCTCGCGCAGGGCCGCGACCGTCACGGCGGTGCCGAGGCCGCGGCGCTGCCGGTCGGCCCGCGTGCTGACATTGTACAGCCCGGCGGTCTCGCCGCGCAGGTAGAGGCTGGCGCAGGCCGCCGGCCCGGCGGCGTCGCGCAGGACGAGGTGCAGCGCCGCGAGGCCGGGCCGGCCCCGGGCCGCGCGCAGCGCCGGGATGTAGTAGCGGCGCAGATGCGTCCGCACGGCCGGCGCGTCGGACAGGTGGGCGAAGACCCGCTCGAAATCCGGCCCCGGCGCGGGCGTCGCCTGCACGGTGACGGCGCTGCCGGCCGGGGCCGGCGCCGGGAGCCCCCGCGCCACCATCCAGCTCGCCGGGTAGAGGATCGCGGGCTCGAACAGGGCGCGCAGCAGCGCGATCTCCCCGTCGTCCCGGGCCAGGAAGGCCGGCGCCCGGGCGCGTCCGAGGGCCGCCGCGCCCGCCCAGGCGAACTGGTCGGGACGGCGGACCCCGAAGGCGAAGTTCAGGGTCGGGTCCGGGATGCTGCGCGACCAGACGTAGCCGGCCCCGCCGGGGCCGTGCTCGAGGCCGTCGATCAGGGAGCCGGTGAGCGCCGCCACATGGGCGTCGCGCAGGGCGTCGAAGGTCGGTTCGCGCTCCTGCATGTCAGGCGGCCGTCCAGGCGGGGGCCCGCGCGGGGGACAGCGCGGGTGCCTCGGCGGCCGGCGCCGTCAGCGCGGCGATCCGGTCGTGGAGGTGCGGGGACAGGACGATGTCGAGGTGATCCGTGTCGGGGACGGTCTCCACCCCGAGGAGCCGGTCGGTGAGCGGCGCCCAGTCGATCACCGGCAGGCCGCGGGCCCGCGAATCCGCCGCCGCGAAGCTGCGGATCGGCACCGTGCCGGGCTCCAGGCGGAGGGCCCGGAACTGGATCGCGTGGTCGACGAGCGTCCAGAGCATCCGCTCCCGGCTGCCGACCTCGGGACCGTCGGCCGGCAGGGGCTGCGGCTCGGCGGCGAGGAAGCGCAGGAACTGCACCGTGGCCTCCGGGTCCATGCGGGCGCGCAGGGCCTCCCAGTGCGCGCGCATCGGCGCGCGCGCGAGCCAGGCCTCGACCAGGGCCTCGTGCGCCGCCCGCTCCGCGGGCTCGATCGGCCGGCCGGCGCCCGGGGCGAAGTTGGCCTCCAGGGCGCAGGCGTCGAGCATGCCGACCCAGTCCAGGGGGCAGTCCGGGCCGAGCCGCCGGGCGGTCTCGTAGGCGAGCACCCCGCCCCAGGACCAGCCGAGGAAGACGCAGGACCCCGCGCGGCCGCGCATGAGGTCGCGTACCCGCTCGGCATAGGCGTCCGCGAGCTCGGCCACGGCCGGCAGGGGCCGGACCGCCTCCACCAGGGAGGCGCAGAGGAAGCCGTGCGCCTCCTGCTCGGGGCCGAGATGGGCCACCAGGGGCTCGTATTCCCGGGTGCTGACGAGCAGCCCCGGGAACAGCACCAGCAGCGGCCGACCGCTCTCCGGCCGGCCGGCGGACAGCCGGACCAGGGGCGCGAGGCCCTCCGCGTCGGCGGCCTCCGATCCGGCGTCGATCCGCGCCGCCAGCTCCGCGATGGTCGGATCGCGCAGGAGATCCGCCACGCCGATCCCGCCCCGCGGGGCGATGAGGCGCAGGCGCGCCACCAGCCGCAGGGCCGACAGGGAATCGCCGCCGAGCTCGAAGAAGCGCCGGTCCGCCACCCGGACCGGGAAGCCCAGGCACTCGGACCAGATCCCGGCGAGGCGCCGCTCCGTGGCGGTCCCGGGCGGGCGCCCGCGCCGGTCGTCGGCGGCGGGATCCGGCAGGGCGTTGCGGTCGACCTTGCCGTTGGCGGTGACCGGCAGCCGGTCGAGGATCGTCAGGCTCGCCGGCACCATCGGCTCCGGGAGGGTGCGGGCGAGGCCGGCACGCAGGCGTCCGGGCTCCGGTCGGCGTCCGCGTGACGGCACGACGTAGCCCGCGAGATAGGCGCCGGCCGGGCCCTCCCGGCGCAGGATCGCGGCCTCCGCGACCCCCGGCAGGGCGCGCAGGGCCGCCTCGACCTCGCCGATCTCGATCCGGTGGCCGCGGATCTTGACCTGATCGTCCGCCCGCCCCGCGAAGGCGAGGGTTCCGTCGGGCCGCCGCCGGACCCGGTCGCCGGTGCGGTACATCCGGCCGCCGCCCGCGGCGAACGGGTCGGGCAGGAAGCGCTCGGCGGTGAGCGCCGGGCGCTCCCAGTAGCCCCGGGCGAGGCCGCCGCCGATGTAGAGCTCGCCGGTCTCGCCGTCCGCGACCGGCTCGAGGTCGGGCCCGAGCACGTAGGCCGCCCGCGCCCCGACCGGGCCGCCGATCGGCGCGTAGGGCTCGGCGAAGGTCGCGTCCGGCGGCACCGCCCAGACGAGGGGCGAGATCACGCACTCGGTCGGGCCGTAGCCGTTGATCAGCAGCCGGGGCTTCAGGGCGCGGCCGAGCCGCGCGAAGGTCTCCCGGGGCATCCCCTCGCCGCCGAAGGAGTAGACCTGGACCGGGGGCGCCTCGCCCAGGCGCTCGGCCCATTCGGCGAGCTGGCCGATGAAGCTCGTGGGGAAGCCGGCATGGGTCACCCGGTGGCGGCGGATCTGCGCCAGGGTCTCGGCGGCGGTCCAGAGCTCGGGCCCGCGCAGCACGATGCAGCCGCCGGCGACGAGCGGCGTCATCCAGCGCTCGTGGGCGCCGTCGAACGCGAAGGACAGGACGTGGAGTTCGCGCGACTCCGCGTCCATCGCGTAGGCCTCGGCCGTGGTGCGGCAGTGCATGGCCAGCGGCCCGTGCTCCACGAGCACGCCCTTCGGCGTCCCGGTCGAGCCCGACGTGTAGATCAGGTAGGCGGCATCCCCCGGCTCCGGCAGGGCGGGACGGGGGCCGTCCGCGGCGGCCTCCAGCGCGGCGACCTCCAGCGCGGCGGGATCGAGCCGGGCGACGCCCGCCGGCAGTTCCAGGCGCGCGGCGATCGCGGCGGTGGTGAGACACTGCGCGATGCCGGCATCCGCCAGCATCGCGCGGACGCGGGCGGCCGGGTAGGCCGGGTCGACGGGCAGGAAGGCCGCGCCGGCCCGCAGCACCCCGAGCAGCGCCACGATGGTTTCCGGCGCGCGCTCCAGCGCCACCGCGACCCGGTGGCCGCGCCCGATCCCGCGCGCCGCGAGCCCGGCCGCGAGGGCGCCGGCCCGGGTGTCGAGTTCGCCCCGGGTCAGCGTCCGGGTCCCGAACAGCACCGCCGGCCGTTCGGGCTCGGCGGCGGCGAGGCGGGCGAGCCGGGCCGGGACGCTCTCGCGGTCGGCGTCGGGGGCGAGCACCGAGGCGGGGGTGGCTTCGGGGGTGGCTGCGGGGGCGGCTTCGGTCGCCCGCGCCGGATCCGCGATCCAGTCCCGGGCCGCCGCGATCCCGCAGGGGCCGTACGCCCGGGTCCAGCCGGCGGGCAGCGCCCGGCCCGCCGGCCAGAAGGCGCCGTGCCCGGCCCGGTCGAAGGCCACCACCACCGGCTCGAGGGTCCAGTCCGCGGCCGGGTCCGCGGCCGTGCCCGCGATGGTGCCCGCCATCGCGCCCGCAACAGCGCCCGCGCCCGCCTCTGCGCTCGCCTCCTGGCCGGCCTGCTGGTCCATCCGCTCGCTCCTGCGCCGCTCCGGGCTTCGACGGAGTGACGGTTGAGGCGGGGGGCCGTTCACGGCCGCGCCCCGGGGCCGCCGGGACGCGACCGCGCGAAACGTCTGAACGCCGGGCGGCCCCATCCGTCAGGGAGGTGCCGACGACGTGCGGAGGACGGATGACGGACGCTTCGAGCCCAGCGATGCGCGACCCGGGGGCGCACCCCGCGAGCATCCACGATGAGGGGGCGCCGGTGAGCGCGCCGGTGAGCGCGCAGGCGACCGTGCCGGTGCCCCTCACCCTGGACGGGACCCGGGAGGCGCCGGTCATCCGCCTCGCCGCGCCGGCCGCGCCGGCCGCGGCCGCGGAGGCGATCCTGGCGCGCGCCGAGGCTCTGACCGCCCAGGACACGCAGGTCCTGCGCATCGTCGTCGCGGCCGATCCGGCGACGTCCGGACGGCTGCTCGACCTCGGCGCGGCCCGGCCCGTCGGCGACGGGGTCGAGATCCTGCCGGGTCTCCTCTGGCAATGCGCCGCCCGCTGGCTCCCGAAGGCCCGTCCGCCCTTCCCCGAGCTGTTCACCGCCACGGCCGGCCGCCGCCACCCGCTGCGGCCCGGGACGCCCTCCGGCACGGTCTACGCGCGGACGATCCCCTGGCTCGACCGGCGCCTGAGCTTCCGCACGATGACGGAGCCCGGCGACGTCGCCCTGTTCTCGGCCTGGATGAACGATCCCCGGGTCGCCGCGGTCTGGCAGGAGACCGGCACCCTGGAGGCGCACGCCGCCTACATCGCCGGGCTCCAGGCCGACCCCGCCACCCTGCCGCTGTTCGGCTGCCTCGACGGCAGGCCCTTCGGCTATTTCGAGCTGTACTGGGCGCGGGAGAGCCGGCTCGGGCCGCTCTACGAGTCCGGCCCCTACGACCGCGGCTGGCACGTGGCGATCGGCGACGCGTCCGTGCGCGGGCGGCCCGCCCTCTCGGCCTGGCTGCCGTCGCTGATGCACTACCTGTTCCTCGACGAGCCGCGCACGCAGCGCGTCGTGGGCGAGCCGCGGGCCGATCACGCCCAGCAGATCCGGAACCTCCACGCCTCCGGCTTCGCGACGATCGCCACCGTCGACTTCCCCCACAAGCGCGCGGCCCTGGTCGCCCTGTCGCGCGAGCACTTCGTCCGTGACCGGCTCTGGGTGCCGGGCGCGGCCGCCGCCGACGCGGCGCCGCGGCCCCCCGCCGTGCCGGCCTAGACCGCCCTTCGAGCGAGCGAGATGCGAGCGATGACGGATCACCCCGCGACCGACGACATCATCGGGATCGGCTTCGGCCCGGCCAACCTGTCGCTGGCCATCGCCCTCCGGGACGCGATGGGCGACGGGCCGCCGCGGCCGTCCCTGCGGTTCATCGAGCGGCAGGAGCGGTTCGGCTGGCACCGGGCGATGATGCTGCCCGGCGCCGACATGCAGATCAGCTTCGTGAAGGACCTCGTGTCCCTGCGCGACCCGACGAGCCCGTTCAGCTTCCTCAACTACCTGCACGTGAAGGGGCGGCTCAGCACCTTCCTCAACCTCAAGACGTTCAATCCGTCGCGGGTCGAGTACAACGACTACCTCGCCTGGGCGGCGGACCAGTTCTCGGACGTGGTCGCGTACGGCGAGATCGTGGACTCCGTGCGGCCCGAGACCCGCGACGGCCGGCTCGCCGCCTTCGTGGTGGAGGCCCGGGGCGATGCCGGGTCGCGCCGCCTGCGCCGCTGCCGTCACCTCGTCGTCGCGGCGGGCGGCGACCCGGCGATCCCCGCCCCCTTCGCGGCCCACGCGCGGGACCGGCGGCTGATCCACTCCTCCTGGTACCTGCCGGGGATCGCGCAGGCCCTCGGGGCGCCGCGCCTGGACGGGCCGGAGCCCCGCATCCTGGTGGTGGGCGGCGGCCAGAGCGCCGTGGAGATCGTCACCGATCTCGGCGCGCGCTACCCGCGGGCGCTCGTCGATCTCGCGATCCGCGGGCCCGCCCTGAAGCCCGCCGACGACAGCCCCTTCGTGAACGAGATCTTCGACCCGGCCTCCGTCGATCGGATCCACGGCGCCGCGGCGCCGGTGCGGGCGGAACTGATCGCCGCCCACCGCGCCACCAACTACGCGGTGGTCGATGCCGACCTGATCCAGGACTTCTACGCCACGCTCTACGAGCAGACGGTGAGCGGGGTGACCCGCTACCGGCTGCGGCGCAGCACCCGGGTGGAGGCGCTGGAGCCGGCAGCGGACGGCCTGCGCGCGACCCTGCGCGACGACGTCGACGGCACCACGGAGCGGCAGAGCTACGCGGCCGTGATCTGCGCGACCGGCTACCAGCGCGCCGCCCTGCCGGCGATCCTCGAGCCCGTGCGGCCGTTCCTCGCCGGCGACACCGCGGACCGGCATTACCGCCTGCCGCTGGAGCGCGCCGAGCCCCGGGTGAGCCTGCATCTCCAGGGCTTCAGCGAGCCGACCCACGGGCTGACCGAGACGCTGCTGTCGATCCTGCCCGTGCGGGCCGGCGCCATCGCGCAGACCATCCTCGCCGAGGAGCGGGCCGCCCGCGCGGCGATCCGCTCGGCCGCCTCGATCCCGTGAGGCGGCCGGTCGACCTCGACCAGGACCGGGTCGTCGGCCTGGTCCTCCGGCTGTCCGGGCCGGCGATCCTCGGCATCTCGGCGCACGCGCTGCAGATGCTGGTCAACGCGTGGTTCGTGGCCGATCTCGGCGCCGCCGCGATCGCCACCATCGCCCTGGCGTACCCGGTGACGCTGCTGGTCGCGGCGCTCGGCTACGGGGCCGGGATCGCGGCGGCCTCGCAGGTCTCCCGCGCCCTCGGGTCGGGGGACCGCGACCGGGCCGCGGCCGCCGCCGGCTTGGGCTTCTGGCTGAGCCTGCCGGCGGGGCTCGCCGTGACGGCCGCGATCGTGGCCGACACGCCGTTCTGGCTCCGCCTCCTCGGCGCCGATGCCGTCCTCGCCGCGGAGGCCGCGCCCTACACGGCGCTCGCCACGGTCGGCACGGCCCTGATGCTGGTGATGATCGTCGGCGGCTTCGTCGTGCGCGGCCAGGGCCACGCGCGCCTCAGCGGCGCCGTCATGGTCGGCAGCTTCGGCCTCAACATCCTGCTCGACGCGGTGCTGATCCGGGTCTGCGGCCTCGGCACCGTCGGCGCCGGCTGGGCGGCGATCGGCGCGCAGCTCGCGGGCGCGGCCGCCTACGGCCTGCACTTCGCCCGGGCGCGGGGGGCGGACCGGGTGTCGCTCCGGTGGCCCGGCGGCCGGATCGGGCGCGGGGCCCTCGCCGAGGCCCTGACGCTCGCGCTGCCCGCCACCGGCTCCAGCCTGCTCGCGGCCGTCGCGATGGCGCTGTTCGTGGAGGCGGCCGCGCCCTACGGCGACGCCGCGGTCGCCGCGCAGGGCATCGCCCTGCGCCTGACCCTGGTGGCGGCGCTGCCGCTCCTCGGGACGATGGCGGGCGCCCAGGCGGTGCTCGGCCACGCCGCCGGCGCCGGCCGCCGGGACCGGCTGCACCGCGCCCTCGCCTTCGTGCTCGCCGCCGCCCTCGCCTACGGCCTCGTCGTCGGCGGCCTGATGATCGCCTGCGCCGAGCCCCTCGCGGGCCTGTTCGCGCAGGATCCCGCGACCGCCCGCGCGGGCGCGCGCGCCACCGCGCTCTTCGCCGTCGCCTTCATGCCGGTGGGCCTACAGCTCACGGCCGCGACCCTGTTCCAGGCGATCGGCGCGCCGCGCCGGGCCGCCGCCGTGTCGCTGGCGGCGCAGGGGCTGGCGCTGATCCCGCCGCTCCTGATCCTGCCGCCGCTCCTCGGCTACGCGGGGGTGCTCGCCAGCCGGGTCGCGGCCGAGTTCCTGGCCGACGGGCTCGGCCTGGCGCTGCTGCTGGCCTGGGGCCTGGACGCGCGCCGGGCAGGCGGCGCAGCGCCGGTCGAGGGCCGCGAGGCAGTGCAGGTGGCCGCGGCGCACGAGACCGCACACCAGGGCGCGTGAGACCCCGAGCCGGGCCGCGATCTCGACCTGCGGCACGCCCTCGACCCGGTGGAGCTGGAAGGCCGTGCGCACCGGCTCCGGCAGCTCGGCCACCGCGGCCTCCACCTGCCGCAGGGATTCCCGCGACGCCGCGGCCGCCTCGGGGGTCCCCGTGCCGGGATCGGCCGGGTCCGGGGCGGCGTCGAGATCGGTGAACAGGCGCCGCTCGAAGCCCTGCCGCCGGGCCCGGTCGAGGGCGAGGTTGCGCACCATCCGCCCGATATAGGCGGCCTGGATCACGGTCTCGGCCGGGGGCGGATCGGCGATCAGCCGGAGCAGCACGTCCTGGACTACGTCCTCCGCCTGGGCCGGGCAGCCGAGGATGCGGCGTGCCCGCGCGAGATAGGTGGCGCGATGGCGCTCGAACGCCGCGAGGTTCCAGGATCCCCCGGGCGGCGGCCGGCCGGGCCGGCCCGGCGGGGCCGCGGCGATCCCCTGGCCCGAGAAGCCGGCGTCGCAGTTCCAGGTCGCCACTGTCCCGCTCACGATGTCCCATCGGTACGGCTCATGCGGGTCGGACGGGTATCACGCGGCTGTTCTGTGGAACAACGTCTATCTTTGTTGATTGGAATTATTAAAACTTACCGTCCCACGAGATTCTCAAGGGAATAGATGGAATGTCTCGCCGATCGCCCCGCCGGAGGACGAAACATCGGTCTGGATCCTGAATTCTACGCCGGGACTTCCCGGAACGAGCCGGCGTGACGTGCCGGATCTCGGCCCGCGCCAGGCTCGGTCGGCGCGTGTATGCTGGCGCTTCCTCGATTCGGGGCGCGGTGCGCGCTGCCGAACCCTTCCCCGCAGGATCGCGGCAGGAGAGCCAGGGCCGCGATGCCGTCCGCCGATACGCTCGTCCCGGTGGGTGCCTTCGCGCTGCTGGTCCTGGCGTTCGCCGTGAAGCACCTCGCGGCGGACTTCTTCCTTCAGACCAACTGGATGGCGCAGGGCAAGCAGCGGTCCTCGGCCTGGCTCGGCCCCCTCTGCGCCCATACCGGCCTGCACGGCCTCGGCACGCTGGCGATCGCGCTCGCGGTGAAGCCGGCCCTGTGGTGGCTGGCGCTCGTCGATTTCGCGATCCACACGGGGATCGACCGCGGCAAGGTGCTGGTCGGCCAGCGGACCCGCCTGCCGACCACCGACGCCCGGTTCTGGTGGCTGATGGGCATCGACCAGTTCCTGCACCACGTCACCCATCTCGGGCTCGCCGTGGTGCTGGCGGCGGCCTGACGCGCGATCGGGACGGCGCGCGCCGCCGGGCGCCTCACTGCATCTCCGCCTCGAGCAGCCGGTTCGTGTCGGAGACCTTGCCGGCCAGTTCCAGGATCAGGAAGCGCTGGAAGGCGAGCGCGAGGTCCGGGCGCTCCCGCTCCATCCGGGCGAGGGCGGCGCGGTCGATGCCGACCACCCGGCAGGGGCTCTCGGCGACGGCGGTGGCGGTGCGCCGCCCGCCCTGGACCAGCGCGATCTCGCCGATCACCGTGCCGGCCGTGGTGGTGCGCAGGCGCAGGTTGCCGCGGCCGGGGACCTCCATCTCGACGGAGACGACGCCCTGCTCCAGGAAGTAGAGGGCGTCGGCCGCCTCCCCCTGGCGCATCAGCGCCGCGCCCGCCGCGAGTTCGCGGACCGTCAGATAGGGCGCGAAGTCGTCCGGCCCGAACGCGCTGCCCAGCCGGTCGGCCATGTGCCGGGCGAACCGGGCGACCTCCCCCGGGCCGGCGCCGCCGGCCTCGGCCAGGAGCGTGGCCTCGGCGGCGCGCAGGGCCTCGTCCAGCGTGTCGAGGATCCGGACGCGCGGGTCGGCGGTGAGCCCGTTGCGGGTGATCAGCAGCCGCGCCGCCGGATCCACGTGGACCAGCAGCACGTCGAAGCGCCGCTGCTCGGCGAGCTGGCCGACCTTGCGGAACGCGATCAGCGCCGAGCTGTCGAGCCCCACGGTCTCGCGGAAATCCAGGATCAGGACGCGCAGGTCGCCGGCCTCCGCGGCGGCCCGGCGGTGGATCGCCTGCGCGTTGAGGAAGAACAGGTAGCCCTGCAGGGTGTAGATCCGGGTCCGGCCGCCGACCGCCGCGAGCCGCGCGGCGGCGTCGGGACCGCGGATGACGCTGCTGCGCCGCTCCGCCCCGGACAGCGACCGGCGGATCGCGCCGATCTGCCCGTACTGGACCCCGAAGATCAGGATCGCCAGCAGGACGCCGACGAGGAAGCCCGTGGTCGCCCCGAAGAACGCGGTGGCGGCGCACACGACCAGCGCGATGGCGATCTCCCACCCCGGCAGGGTCCGGCTGGCGAGGCCGAGGTTGAACAGGAGCCCGATGCCGATGGCGATCAGCGCGCCGCCGGCCAGCGGGCGGGGCAGCAGCGCCAGGGGACTCGCGCCGACGATGAGCAGGGCCGCCATGACCGCGAGGGTCAGCCACCAGCCGAGCCAGTGGCCGCCGCCGATATTGTGCAGCAGCAGCGTCGAGGTCCGGCCGAAGCCCATCGCGGAGCTGCCGAACACGCTGCCGACGAGGTTGGTGGCGCCCGAGGCCACGAACATCCGGTCGATGTCGAGGTCGCGCCGGATCTCCAGCTCGACGCTCACCACGTAGAGGATCTGGATGATGACCGCCACGACGACCAGGGTGGCGATCTTGGGCCAGATCGGCAGGAGCAGGCGCGGATCGAAGGCCATCAGGCTGCCGATGGCGGGCGGGCGCAGCAGCGTGCCCGTCGGCAGCGGCTCGATCAGCCATCCCGAGGCCTGCCCGGCGGCGACGCTGGTGCCCGTCCAGGCCAGCCCGAGATGGACCACCGCGAGGCTCGACAGGATCACCGCGGGGTAGGTCCCCCAGTGCCGGACGATCCGGGGCAGGTAGAAGGCGCAGAACCCGATGGCGAGGGTCAGGGCGATGCGGGCGAGCGCCCCGGCATCGATCCGGCCCGGATCGAGGTTGGCCGGATCGACGGTGCGGAGCAGCGCCGCGACCGGATCGTCGACATGGCCGCCGATCTGCACGCCGCTGCGCAGGAACAGCAGCCCGACGCCGCCGAGGAAGCCGGCGAGCACCGGGTAGGGCAGCAGCTGCACCAGCAGGGAGGCCCGCAGGGTGCCGAGCAGCGCGAAGATCACGCCGGTGGCGAAGGTCGAGACGCCGCAGGCCACGAGGACGAGCTGGCCGACCGTCTCCGGATCGGTGATGCCCGCGGCCTCGAGCTGCCCGGCGACCGCCGCGGCGATCGCCGCCTGCACGATCGCGGCCGCGCCGATGAAGGACAGCGAGATCCGCGCGGTCCGGCGGATGGCGATGAAGACGAGGCTGCCCAGCACGTAGGCCGCGAGCAGCGCCGACAGGCCGGCCGCGCGGCTCTCCGCCAGCGGACCCGAGAAGATGAGCTGGGAGTAGCTGATGAGGTCGAGCAGCAGCACCATCACGGTGACGGCCGCGGCCGCCACGATGCGGGCCCCGCGCAGCATCGCCGCGCGGCCGCCGGCCGGGGATGCGGCCCCGGCGGACGTCAGGTCGGTTGTCGTCATCGGCACGGTACCCGCGTCTCGAAATCCCGACGGGCGCGGAGCTCGCAGATCCCCGGGCAGATGCCGCGCAATCACGCGCGCGGATCGTCGCCGAATCGCAGGACCTGACCTTGGCCACGCCAGTTCTCAACCGATGGCAGGTGCCGGCTTAAATTATCGTGCAGGCCGCTCCGGCGCGGCAGCATTGTGGCGATTGCTGCGGTGGATCGCGCCGCGTCGGCCGATCCGCGGCGCCGGCGCGGTGCCGGCGGGCGTCGCCCGTGAAGATCCGGCCTGTCCGATCGCGGCGCGCCCTGCGCCAGGACAGGCGCGGATCTCCCGGGCCCACGCGGGCGGAGCCCGGGATCCGGACAGGCGGAAACGCCCAGGTCCCGCGCCGGCGACGGCTCCGGGTTGCCCGCCTTCGGGCTCCCCTGGGACAGGACTTGCCCGCGGCGCCTGGGCAAGACGGGGCGGATCAGCGGGCGTGAGCCGGCGCGGCGGCGGCGACGGTGCTGGCGCGACGTGCCGAGCCCGCGCGGAGGAGCGGCGCGCGCTGCCGGGGGCTCCCGGGTCGCGGACGCCGGCGGGACGGGCGTTCGGCCCTCAGCGCGCCTCGCTGACGCGCTTGGTCGCCCGCTGCTCCTTCTTGTAAGCGGTGATCGCCGCCGAGCAATTCGGGGAGAGCTTCTTGAGATTGGCCTTGAAGCAGGCCTCGACCTCCGGACCGCCCGGCGCGTAGGCGCTGCAGAAATCCATGTAGTCGCCGGTGCAGTACTGCTTGAGGGCTTCCCGGGCCGGGGATTGCTCCGCAAAGGCCGCGGCGGGGCCGAGGCACAGACCGATGGCCAGAAGGGCCGTCTTGGTCGAAGTCATCGAAATCCTTCGCTCGTCCAGGCCGCGCGAGCGGGTCGCGCGGCGATGGGCGGTGCGGATGGGCGCCAAGGATGGCATGACCGTGACGCCCGGGCTGTCCGAATGCAGATCAGCCATGCCCCGTGCCGGCGGGGCCGCCGGTCAGTGCGCGCCGACGCGGTGGGTCGGCACGAGGTCGTTGGCGATGATCTCGCCGAACGGGCCGTCGTTGCGGGCGTTGCTGGCCGGCCGCCCGGTGGTGGCGCGCAGCGGCAGCTTCGGGAAGACCAGCTCGGCGAACCGGTAGGCTTCCTCCAGGTGCGGGTAGCCCGAGAGGATGAAGCGATCGATCCCGAGATCGATATACGCCTTCATCCGGTCGGCGACCTGGTCGGCCGAGCCGACCAGCGCCGTCCCGGCGCCGCCGCGGACGAGGCCGACGCCGGCCCAGAGGTTCGGCGCCACCACGAGCTTGTCGCGGCTGCCGCCGTGGAGCGCCATCATGCGGCTCTGGCCGACGGAATCCTGCCGCTTCAGAGTCTCCTGCGCCTTGGCGATGGTGGCGTCGTCGAGCTTCGAGATCAGCTGCTCGGCGGCCTCCCAGGCCGCGGCCTCGGTCTCGCGGGCGATGACGTGCAGGCGGATGCCGTACGAGAAGGTCTTGCCCTTCGCCTCGGCGGCCTGCCGGGCGGCGGCGATCTTCTCCGCGACCTGGGCCGGGGGCTCGCCCCAGGTGAGGTAGACGTCGCAATGCTCGGCCGCGACCGCCATGCCGGCCGCCGACGAGCCGCCGAAGTAGAGCGGCGGATAGGGCTTCTGCACCGGCGGGAAGATCAGCCGGCCGTTCTCGGTGCGCAGGTGATCGCCCTGGAAGGTCACGGTCTCACCCGCGAGCAGGCCGCGCCAGATCGTCAGGAACTCGTCGGTGACGGCGTAGCGCGCGTCGTGGGACAGGAACACGCCGTCGCCGGCGAGTTCCACCGGGTCGCCGCCGGTGACGACGTTGATCAGGAGGCGCCCGTCCGAGATCCGGTCGAGGGTCGCGGTCATGCGGGCCGCCGCGGAGGGCTCCATCAGGCCCGGCCGCACCGCCACGAGGAAACGCAGCTGCTTGGTCAGCGGCGCCAGCGCCGAGGCGACGATCCAGGAATCCTCGCAGGAGCGCCCGGTGGGCAGCAGCACGCCGTAATAGCCGAGCTCGTCCGCCCCCTGCGCGATCTGCCGGAGATAGCTGAGCGAGACGTCCCGGGCCCCCTCCCGCGCACCGAGATAGCGGCCGTCGCCGTGGGTCGGCAGGAACCAGAGGACGTCGGCGCGCCCGTCATTGGCTGCGTGCATCGGAATCTCCTGTGCGGCCCGGTGGCCGGATGCGGAAAAGCCGGATCCGACTGCGCGCATCCGGTGATCGTCGAGAGCTAGGGCGGGCCGCCGCCTCCGGGAAACGGCGGCCCCGCGTTCAGGCCGTCGGCTGCGATCCGAGCAGGTGATCGAGGATGCGGCCCTCGAGGCGGGCGAGGTCCGGGTCCCCGCGCCGGCGCGGCCGCGGCACGTCGACCCGCAGGTCGAGGGCGATCCGCCCTTCATCGACGACGAGGATGCGGTCGGCCAGCGCCACCGCCTCGGTGACGTCGTGCGTGACGAGGAGCGCGGTGAACCCCTGCGCCCGCCAGATCCGCTCGATCAGGTCCTGCATGCCGATCCGGGTCAGGGCGTCGAGGGCGCCCAGCGGCTCGTCGAGGGCGAGCAGGCCCGGCCGGCTCACCAGCGCCCGGGCCAGGGCCACGCGCTGGCGCTGGCCGCCCGACAGGGTGGCGGGCCACTGCCCAGCCTTGTCGGCGAGGCCGACCTCGGCGAGCGCGGCGAGCGCCCGCTCCCGGCGCTCGGCCCGGGAGCCGTGCCCCGACAGGCCGACCGCGACGTTGTCGACGACCCGCGCCCAGGGCAGCAGCCGCGGCTCCTGGAACATGATCCGCTTCGGCGGCTCGGACCGGCGCGGGCTGGCGGCCGGCCCCTCGAGGTCGATCCGGCCGCCGGTGGGCGTGTCGAGCCCGAGGATGAGGCGCAGCAGGGTGCTCTTGCCGCAGCCGGAGCGGCCGACCACCGCGGTGAACCCCCCGGCCGGCAGGAACAGGTTCAGGCCCTCGATGACGGCGTTGCCGTCGAAGCTCTTGTGCAGGTCGCGGACGGTGACGGCGATCCCGCGGGCCGGCGGCTCCGCGGGCGCGCGCGCCGGCGCGGCGGCGGCCGCCTGCCGGGGATCGGTGCCGAGGTCGGGAAGCGCCTCGCGGCGGACGGCGTCGAGCAGCATCAGGCGCTCCTGTAGGCGGGGTTCCAGGCGAGGCAGGCGCGCTCGAGCTGGCGGGTCAGGGCGTCGGCGAGCTTGCCGAGGGCGGCGTAGATCAGGATCGCCAGCACGACGACGTCGACCAGCATGAACTCCCGGGCCTGCATGGCCATGTAGCCGAGCCCCGACGAGGCCGAGATCGTCTCGGCGACGATCAGCGTCAGCCACATGATGCCCAGCGCGTAGCGCAGGCCGACGAAGATCGACGGCAGGGCGCCGGGCAGCACCACGCGGCTGAACAGCTCGGTGCGGGACATGCCGTAGACCCGGCCCATCTCCACGAGGCCCGGATCCACCGAGCGGATGCCGTGCAGGGTGTTGGCGTAGATCGGGAAGAACACGCCGAGCGCCACGAGGAACAGCTTGGCCTCCTCGCCGATGCCGAACCACAGGATCACCAGCGGGATCAGCGAGAGGTGGGGCACGTTGCGCACCATCTGCACCGAGGTGTCGGTCAGCCGCTCCGACAGGCGCGACAGGCCGTTGGCGAGGCCGAGCGCGAAGCCGATGCCGCCGCCGATCACGAAGCCCGCCAGAGCCCGCAGGGTGCTGACGCCGAGGTTGGTCCAGAGTTCCCCGGTCCGCCCGGCCTCCCAGCCGGCCCGGACCACGTCGAGGGGCGCCGGCATGAAGCGGTTGGAGACGAGCCCGGCCGAGACCGCGGCCTGCCAGCCGAGCAGGATGGCGGCCGGCAGCAGCCAGGGCACCGCGGAGTCGCGCAGGCGATCGAGCTTGGAGGGGCGCATCAGCGGTTCTCCGTCCGCTTCTCGGACTTGACGGCGTCCGCGGGCCCGGGCGCCGTCCAGACCGCGTCGGCGACCCGGACGGGCTTCGGCAGGAGCCCGAGGCCGTGGAAGGCGTCGGCGACCTTCTGCTGGTCGGCGATCGCGGTCGCATCCAGGGGCGCGACGCCGTAGGACAGGCGGCCGAGCGCCACGGCCAGGACCGGCGCGGGGATGCCGACCGAGGGCGCCAGTTCCGCCGCCACGGCGTCGGCATGGCCCGCGGCCCAGGCGTCGACCTCCCCGATCGCCTCCAGCACGGCCGAGACGATCGCGGGGCTCGTGTCGGTGAAGCCGCGCCGGGACAGGTAGAACTGGCGGTTCGGGGCGAGCGCGTGCCCGTCGACCCCGCGCCCGTCGACCAGGACCCGGGCGCCCGTGGCGCGCTCGGCGGCGGCCTGGAACGGGTCCCAGATCACCCAGGCGTCGACGGCGCCGCGCACGAAGGCGGCGTTGGCGTCGGCCGGTGCCAGGAAGGCGAGCTTCACCGCGTCGTAGGGGACGCCGGCCTGCTCCAGGGCGCGCACCAGCAGGTAATGGACGTTCGAGCCCTTGTTGAGCGCGATGGTCCTGCCGCGCAGCTCGGCGACGCTGCGGATCGGGCTGTCCCTGGGCACGAGGATCGCCTCGCCCCGCGGCGCCGGCGGCTCGGCGGCGACGTAGCGCAGCTCCGGGCTCGCGGCCTGGGCGAAGATCGGCGGCGCTTCGCCCGCCGAGCCGAAGTCGATCGCCCCGGCATTCAGCGCCTCCAGCAGCGGCGGCCCGGACGGGAATTCCGACCACGCCACCGTGGTGCCGAGGGGCTGGAGGGCCCGCTCCAGGGTGCCGCGGCCCTTCAGCAGCACGAGCGACCCGTATTTCTGGTAGCCGATCCGGATGCTGCCGGCCGCGCGGGCCGGCCGCAGCAGCGCGGTCGCCGCGAGGCCGAGCCCGGCGGACAGGAGGAGGCGCCGGTTCGGGGCGGGGCCGCTGGCGGGCGACAGGGACGGCGCGCGGGGCGATCGGTCGGTCATGGCTCTCTGCGGTCGGTCTCAGCCGTTGCGGGCGGGGGGCGTCCAGACCGCGTCGGCGATGCGGATCGGCTTGGGGATCAGTCTCAGCGCGTGGAAGCGGTCGGCGATCCGCTGCTGCTCGGCGGCGACGCGGTCGGTCATGGGACCGATCACGTAGTCGGTCCGATCCACCGCCCGCCGGGTCGCGGCCAGCGGCACGCCCGTGCCCTGCGACAGGAGTTCCGCCACCGCGCCGCGATTCTGCGTGCACCAGGCCGCCACCTCGCCCAGGGCGTCGATCACCGCGGTGAGGACCGGGGCCCGGCTCTCCGCGAAGGGCCGGCTCGCCAGGAAGAAGTTGTTCTGCGGGGTGACGTCGGTGGCCCGCACCAGCACGCGCACGCCCTCCCCCTGCTCGGCGATGGCGAAGTACGGGTCCCAGATCGTCCAGGCGTCGATGCTGCCGCGGGCGAAGGCGGCCGCGGCGTCGGCGGGCGCCAGCGTCACCGGCTCGATGTCGGCGTAGCTCAGGCCGGCCTTCTCCAGGGCCGCGATGGTCAGGTTGTGGGAGCTCGATGCCTTGGCGAAGGCGACGCGCCTGCCCCTGAGCTCGGCGAGGCTGCGGATCTCGGAGCCCTTCGGCAGCAGGATGCCGGCGCCGGAGCCGCCGGCCTCCTGGGCGGCCGCGTAGACGAGGTTGGAGCGCGCGGCCTGGGCGAAGATCGGCGGGGCATCGCCGGTCTGGCCGAGATCGATCCCGTCCAGCGACAGGGCCTCCAGCAGCGGCGGTCCGAAGGAGAACTCGACCCAGCGCACCGCGTATCCGAGAGGCTCCAGACGCTTCTCGATGATCTTCTGCTGCTTGGCGACGACCAGGATGCCGTTCTTCTGGTAGCCGATCCGCAGCACGCCGGGCTCGGCCGCCCGGGCGCCCGGGGCGAGCGCCGGCGCGAGGGGCAGGGCCGCGAGGGCGGCCAGCAGGGCGCGACGGTCGAGCATCGGGCGCCTCACTCGGCGGCGGCGAGGGCCGGCCGAGCCGCCGCGGCCCGGTGCACGAGCAGTGCGGCGAGCTGCCCGCCGGCCTCGCGGGCGCGGGCGCGCACGCCGGTCTCGGTCAGCACGCCGTCGCTGAAATCGGGATCGGAGGCGTAGACCGCGGTCGGGATCTGGAGCGCCCCGAAGAAGCCGAAGAGCGGCCGGAAGGCGTGCTCGACCACGAGGGCGTGGCGCGCGCCGCCGCCCGTGGCCACGATCGCCACCGGCTTTCCCGCGAGCGCACCCGGATCGACCAGGTCGAACAGGTGCTTGAACAGGCCGGTATAGGCGCCCTTGTAGACCGGCGAGCCGACGACGAGCCCGTCCGCCTCCTCGATGGCCGCGAGCACGCTGCGCGCGGCCGGCGCGAGCTGGTCGCGGGTCCAGGCGGCACCGAGGCCGGTCCCGGCATCGACGAAGTCGAGGATCTGCGCGTCGAGGGGAGCCTGGGCGCTGGCCTCGCGGAGCACGGCATCCACCAGCGTGCGGGTCTTGGAGGGCCGCTGCACGTTGGCGCTCAGCCCGACGAGTCTCGGTCGTGTCATTCCGGATGCCTTGCTGTGAGACGGGATGACGGACCGCCCCGACTCCGAAGAGCGGAGGTTGCGCGGCCGGACATCCGAACAGGCCGCTAGAATTGATGGCCGCGACATCCGCCGTCAATGAAACGGCGTTCCCAATTCCCCGGTAAAGGAAAAACGTTCTCCTCGAAAACGGGCGTGGAATATGGAACTTCATCTCGCCAGCCGCGCAGGGCGGCGGAGAGATCTTGCGTCCTCGCGGCTCAGGCGCGCAGAAATCGGAGGTTCCGTCTCCCGATGTGCCTGAGGGGAGAAGTGTCTTCTCGAAACGCGGGCCGGCTTGGAACCGAATCGCCGAGCGCGCTCGCCGGAACGGCGCCGGATGCCGGCGCGGCCGGCGACCCTTCCGCGGTGTCATCCGGGCGGGCGTCAGCGTCGCCGTCGCCACGGTCGCCGCCACCGTCGCCGCGACCAACATCGGCGGCGCACCGGCGATAGCCCTTATCGGCGGGCGCGTGCCTACTTGCGGGCGAGGAGATGCTGCACGGTGCCGTCGTCGCCGTACTTGGTCCACATCCGCGCGCAGGCCTCCTCGGGACGCGCGCGGAACTGCGCCAGCTCCGCGTCGAGGTCGTGCTGCAGGGCGACCGAGCGCTTCTTCGTGAAGAAGTCCGCGTGATTCAGATGGTTCTCGCGCGAGAACTGACGGAAGCGCTCCGTGTCGATCCGGACGGCCGGACAGTGTCTCGCGGCCAGATCGGCCTCGATCCCCGGACGGAGCGCCGGCATGTCCTTCTGCAAGGACGAGCGGCGGGCTTCGGCCCAGGTACCGAACACGGCCCAGGCCAGTGCGGCCGCCACGAGAGGAGCAAATCTATTCATCGCAAGACGTATCGCTGTGCTGCGACATCCCAAATCTCGCACCTGCGATAAGTTCGATCAGGGCCGCGGAACGCAAGACACTTCTGTGTGAAAGCGCACGCCCCGCGACCGGCGCGGCGCCGGGTCCGGAACCCGGACGGCCTCAGTAGGCCGGGACGACGCGCGTCTCGGGCAGCGGCGCCCGCATGGTGAAGTGCAGCCCGGCCGGCTGGAAATCGAAGGCGATCTCCGCCTGGCACTGGACCTTCAGGACCCGCTGCAGCAGCGTCGAGCCGAAGCCCTTCCGCGTCGGCGCCGCCGTGGCCGGACCGCCCCGCTCGGTCCAGTCCAGGTGGAGCAGGCGGGCGGCGGGCGTCTGCTCGATATCCCAGCGGATCGCGATCCTGCCCTCCGGAACGGACAGCGCGCCGTGCTTGGCCGCGTTGGTCGTCAGCTCGTGGATGGCCATGCCGGTCGGGACCGCGAGGTCGCCCATCAGGTCGATCGCGGGGCCGTCGAGCTGGATGCGGGAGCCCTCGACGTCGTTGTAGGGGCCGAGCTCGTTCATCAGCATGTCGCGCAGGGGCGCCTGCTGCCAGTAATCCTCGGTCAGGAGATTGTGGGTCTTGGCCAGCGAGATCACCCGCGCCGAGAACGACGCGTAGAACGCGTCGACGCTGGTGGCGGAGCGGGCCGAGGCCCCGAGCAGCGCCTGCACGGTCGCCAGCGTGTTCTTCACCCGGTGATGCAGCTCGCGGATCAGGAGCGCCTGCCGCTCGGTCGTGCGCTCGCGCTCCTCGAGATAGGCCCGCGCCTCGAGCTGCCGGCGCTTGGCGCGATGGGCGGAGCGGGCCGCCATGACCAGCGTCGCCGGATGGAACGGACGTTCCAGCACGCTCACGTTGCCCAGCATGTCGGTCAGCTGCGCGTTGGGCTCGGCGCCCCGCAGCCGCAGGAGGATGAACGGGAAGTCGGACCAGGGCGGCTGAGCGGCGATCCAGTCAGCCAGGGCCTGGCGGTTCGAGGACAGCAGCGCCTCCTCGGTGAGGATCGCGCAGGCGGCCGTGTCGAGCCGGCAGACCACGTCCGCGAGGCTGCCGCACACCTGTGCCGCGATCCGCGCTTCGCCGAGGATGGTCGCGGCGACGACGGCGTCGCGGCCACCGGGCGTGAAGATGAGAGCCGGCGGTTCAGCCTCGGTCATCAGCCGCGCGGATGGGCAGGAGGGACGACCGCTCACCTTCGAATGTCGGAACGCCGGTCATGACACCTCGGAACGCACTCAGCGGTTCGCCAACGCGGATCCCGTCGGAGTCGATCCGCAATTCGCGGATCGCGTCCTCGTGGCTGCCGGTGCGCTTCTTCACGACCGAGATCGCGCGCCGCAGCCGCCCCTCGGCCTCGAAGGTGCGGAACAGCAGGATCGTGTCGCTGAGGTAGGTGAGATCCACGTTCGTGCCCATCGCCCCGATCATCCCGTGCTGGGCCAGGACGAGGAGCGTGATGACGCCCTGCTGGTTCAGGTAGGTCAGCAGCTCGTGCATCTGCAGGAGCAGGTAATTCTCCTCCGGCATGGCGTTGTGATAGCCGGTCAGGGAGTCGATCACGACACTCGTCACGTCCCGGTGCTCGACCGCGTTCTGCACGATGTCGGCGAGTTCGCCGGGGGAGACCTCCGCCGGGTCGATCTGCTCGACGATGAGGGATCCGGCGGCGATCGCGTCGTCGATCGGCATGGCGAGGCCGCGGGCCCTGCGCGTGAGGACGCCGGTGGTCTCGTCGAAGCTGAGGATCAGCGCCCGCTCGCCGCGGGCGATCGCCGCGGTGACGCAGGTGAGCGCCACCGTGGACTTGCCGACGCCGGACGGGCCGATCAGCATCGTGCTGGTGCCCCGGTCGAGGCCGCCGCCGAGCAGCTTGTCCAGTTCGGGGCTGCCGGTGCCGCACTGGTCGTCGGAGGAGGTGCCGAGATGCTCGGCCGCGACGAGGCGCGGGAACACCGTGAGCCCGCCGCGCCGGATGACGTAGTCGTGGAACCCGCCCCGGAACGGCGTGCCGCGCATCTTGATCACGCGCAGGCGCCGGCGCTCGCCGCCGTACAGGGGCGCGAGCTGCTCCAGCCGGATCACGGCATGGCTGAGGCTGTGCAGATTCAGGTCGTCCGTCTCGGCGGTGAGATCGTCGAGGAGCAGCGCCGTGGTGTTCTGGATGAGCAGGAAGCTGCGCAGGGCGTGGACCTGCCTGCGGTAGCGCAGCGATCCCTGCGAGAGCAGCCGAATCTCCGACAGGCTGTCGAACACCACGCGCTGCGGCTTGAGCCGCTCGATCTCGGCGATCGCCATGCGGACGGTCTCGCCGAGTTCCAGGTCCGACGAGTGGACCAGGCTCTGCTGCTGCCCGGGATCGAGGCTGAGTTCCGGCGCGACGAGCTCGCAGATCTCGATGCCGTCGAGGGACCAGCCGTGGCGCTCCGCGACGTTCAGGAGCTCGCGCCGGCTCTCCGAGAGCGTGATGTACAGGCAGCGCTCGCCCCGCCTCACGCCGTCGAGCAGGAACTGCATCGCCAGCGTCGTCTTGCCGGAGCCGGGCCGCCCCTCGATGAGGTGCGAGCGCTGGGACGCGTAGCCGCCGGCCAGGATGTGGTCGAGGCCGGTCACCCCGGTGTAGACCGGTGCCGCGTCGTGATCGGTCACTGCCATGTCGAGGTCTCTGCCGTCGTCCCACGGGCGGGCGGCCCGTCGACCGCGCGACGGAACGCGGAGCCCGGTCTCGTACACGAAGGCGCGCGCAGCGCGAAACGCCGCCGCGCGGCCGGTACGGCGCGCCTGCCCGACGGGCGCGCGAACCGGTGTGCCCGGGCCGCGCGGTCGCGGGACGGCCCCTCCCCCGGCCGGGTCCGCGTGCCCGGCGCCCGCAGGGAGCGGGCGCCGGGGTGTCGGGGCGTCACTGGCTGCCCGGGCCCTTCGCGAGGCCGGCCAGGGTGAACAGGTCCACCGACAGCTTCGCGCCGATCACGAAGGCGTCCGGGATCGGCTTCGGGCGGAACGGGAAGCGGGTCTGGTCCGGGTCGATCACGTATTGCAGGTTCGGCATCAGCCGCACCGCCGGGGTGAGCTGGATGCCGTAGCTCAGCTCCAGGATGGTCTGCAGGGACTCGACGGTCCGGGTGCCGAGTCCCAGCGACGCGCGCGCCGCCCGGATGTTGGCCGTACCCAGGGGCGAGAGCTTCTCCATGGCGAAGACGAGGCCGAGGGTGTCGTAGGGCCGGCCCGGGAAGGTGCCGGTCAGCACGGCGCCGCCCTCCAGGAAGTAATCCTGGGTCTGCCGTCCGCCGGTCCCGCCGATCGCGACGCCGAACACCGACAGGCCCTGGACGCCGTTCGGATCCGGCCGCCAGACCATCTGGTCGAAGCGGGCGTAGACCGCCGACCGCCCGAACCGGGTCAGCGGGTCGAGGCCGCTGAAGACCTGCGCGCCGCCCCGCCGGTCGCGCACGGGATCCGCGTAGTCCGACCGGTCGAACACGGCGCCGAGGCTGTAGTTGCGCGGCAGCGGGTCGTTGCCGAAATTGGTCGAGTAGCCGACCTCCACCGGCACCAGGTATCCGGTGGCGCCGCTGGTCGACCAGTCGACGCCGTTCCGGGTCGGCAGTTGGTCGCGCGGGTTCACCTCGTAGATGCCGGCGTGCAGGAACACCGTGTCGGTGACCCAGGCCTTGGCGTGGCCGCCCCAGGTGGCGATCGGCCAGTAGGTGAAGTTCGTCAGCTTGAAGATGGACTTGGGCGCGCCGCAGGTCGCGTTGTTCTGGAAGTTGCAGTAGAGCGGCGAGGCCAGGAAGTTGGGGTTGGCGAGCAGGCGGCCGACCTCGATGTCGAGGCGGTTGTCGAGCAGCTTCTGCTCGTAGGACAGCAGCGTCAGGTGGGCGGTCTGGCCGCCGCCGTAGATCTCCTGCACGCTGCCGTTGAAGCCGATATCGTCCTGCGCCAGGCTCCGGCCGTGGCGCTGGGTGACGATCGTGTGCACCGAGCCGCCGTCGATGCCGGCGAGGCGGCCGAGATCGGCGTCGAGGCCGAACGCGATCTGGCCCGCGTAGGCCGATCCCTGCCGGATCCCGCCGGACGGGTTGGCGGCGAACTCGCCCGTGTAGTTCAGGATCATGCTGATCCCGTTGCCGAGATCGAGGGTGCCCGGCGGCAGGCTGGGCGGCGTCGCGCTGCTGCCCTGCACGTCGAGGCTGGCCGCGGCGCTGCTGGCGCCCGAGAAGCTCCGCGCCTCCCGGATGACCCGCCGCCGGGCGCGGTTCGCCCGATATCTCGCCTTCTGCGCCGGGCTCGCCTCCGGCCCCGGCTTCACCAGGGACGGTCCCCCGTCCGGGGCGGTCGCCTCGACCTGCGCGACCGCCGGGCCCGCGCCCGCCGTGACCGCCGCGGCGCAGAACGCGAGCGCGGCCCATCGCCGATGCTGTCCCCTATGCTTTCCCATGTGTGACTCCCCCTTAACCGCGCGGCCTTGCCTGGCTCTGTCGCGTTCGTGTCCCGCAGGGGCCCTCCCGGGCAGTCCGTGTCCGGTCAGTCCGTGAAGGCCTCCACCGTGCGGCGCTCGCCGCGCATGAAGGCGTCGGCGGCGTGGATCAGCGGATTCAGGTCGACGTCGCTGGCGCCGGAGCGGACCAGGGCGGCGAAGCGGTCGTAGAGGCCGCGGTACTCCGCCTCGGGCGGGAGCGGCCGGTCGCGGCCGGCGATCGACAGGGCGGCCCCGCCCCGCGACAGGACCAGGGGGCCGTCGTCGGTCTCGACGCGGATGTCCCAGGTCTGCGGCCCGGTCTGGCGCCAGTCGAACCGGGCGCGGATCGGGGTGCCGGCGGCGTCCGCGAAGTGCAGGTCGGCGGCGATCGGCGCCTGCCGGTTCGCCGGCACCGACAGGGTCGCGCCGGTGAGGAAGAACGGCGGCAGGATGTGGGTGGCGATCGACAGGGCGTTGATCCCCGGATCGAACACGCCCATCCCGCCCGCGTCCCAGATCCAGTCCTGGCCCGGGTGCCAGTGCCGGACATCCTCCAGCCAGGCGATCGCCACCGACCGGATCCTGCGGCCCGACAGCCAGCGGCGGGCGGGCTCCACCCCCGGCGCGTAGCGGGAGTGCCAGCTCGCGAACAGGCTCACGCCCCGGTCCCGCGCGGCCGCGACCAGGAGCCCGACCTCGGCCAGCGTCGCGCCGGGGGGCTTCTCGAGGAAGACGTGGCGGCCCGCCGCGATCCCCGCCAGGGCCGCCGCGAACCGCGCCTGCGGCGGCTGGCACAGGGCGACGGCGTCGAGGTCGCCGTGCGCCGCCAGCATCGCCTCCAGCGTGGCGTAGCTCGGCACCCCGTCGAGGCCGCCGTGCGGGCTCGCCACCGCCACGAGCGCGTAGTCCGGCGAGGCGGCGAGGACCGGCAGGTGCTGGTCGCGGGCGATCTTGCCGACGCCCACGAGGCCGATGCGGATCGGGGACGCCATCTCAGAGCACCCGCACGGACGGTGCGCCCGCCGGCGCGATCGCCAGCGGGTTGCGCAGGGGCAGCGTGAACGGCGCCGCCGCGATCTCGAAGACGTCGCCCGGCCGGGTCGCGACGCCGTCGCTGAACGACAGGGTCGCGGTCCCGAAGAAGTGGACGTGCACGTCGCCGGGCCGCCGGAACGGCCCGTACTTGAAGTGGTGTTGCTCCAGGTTGGCGATGCTGTGGGACATGTTGGCCTCCCCGGAGCGGAACGGCTTCTCCCAGAGCACGGCGCCGTCGCGCAGGATGCGGCTGGTGCCGCGCACGTCCGGCGGCAGGGCGCCGAGCCACAGCTCCGGGCCGAGGGCGGCCGGGCGGAGCTTGGAATGGGCGAGCCACAGGTAGTTGCCGCGCTCGGTCACGTGGTCCGAGAACTCGTTCGCCAGGGCGAAGCCGAGGCGCACCGGGGCTCCGTCGGCGTCGATCAGGTAGATCCCGGCGATCTCCGGCTCCTCGCCGCCGTCGCGCGCGAAGGCGGGCGAGACCAGCGGCTCCCCGGAGGCGACGAGGCCGGAGCCGTCGCCCTTGTAGAACCATTCGGGCTGCACGCCGGCCTCGCCCGGCGCCGGCTTGCCGCCCTCGATGCCCATCCGGAACATCCGCATCGAGTCGGTCGGGGCCGGGTCGGCGGCCGCCGCGCGGTGCATCGCGTCGCGGCCCTCCGCGGAGCCGAGATGCGTCAGGCCGGTGCCGCTCAGCAGGAGGTGCGCGGGATCGGCGTGGTCGACGGGCGGCAGGAGCCGGACCGCGTCGAGATCGACGGGCCCGCCGAGCCCCGCGCGCTCCGCCGTCGCGGCCAGATCGTCCCCCGCCGCGAGGGCCCTCCGCGCCAGGGCGAGCACGCTGTCGACGCCGAGCACCCGCCGCGCCCGGCCGTCGGCGAGCAGCGCGACGCCGCGTTGCCCGTCGGCGGCGCGGAATTGTAGGAGTGATCGTCCCATCTGTATCCTCCCGGGGACGGCCGCTTCGGGGCGTCCCGAACGCGCGGCCGTCGAGGGTCGCGCGGCGGCCCGTCAGCGGCCGGGTTGCGGGGCGCGCGCGCCGTCGCGGCCGCTCGAGGTCGGCGGGAGCGGCCTGCTCTGCACCGTCGCGGGGGCGACCCCTGCGCCGACCCGGACGCTGGCGCGGACCGTGACTGGTCCGGTCGATTAACTACTCATACAATTAAGCTAGAGCAGTTCGCCTCCGCCCGCAAGCGCGGCCGCGATCCCGGTGCGGCGGGCGCTCCCCTTCCCGCTCCTACAACTTCAGGATACGATCGCGCCGTTCCTGCCCCGATCCGGTGGCCCGGACCGGAGGTGGACGAGGTGAGGCAGGAGCGCGGCCCGGAGAACATCACGCTGCCCCTCGCCACGGGGACGCGCCGCATCCACGGCTCGGTCGCCCGCGATCTCGGTGTGGCGATCCTGGGCGGCCGCTACGCGCCCGGGGACGTGCTGCCCGGGGAGATCGAATTCTCTGAGAAATTGAACGTCTCGCGCACCGCCTATCGCGAGGCGATCCGCATCCTGAGCGCCAAGGGGCTCGTCGAGAGCCGCCCGCGCACCGGCACCCGCGTCAGCCAGCGCAGCCGCTGGAACCTGCTCGATCCCGACATCCTCGCCTGGGCCTTCGAGTCGGAGCCGAGCGAGTCCTTCATCCGCGACCTGTTCGAGCTGCGGATGATCGTCGAGCCGGCCGCGGCCGCGCTCGCGGCCGAGCGGCGCTCGGGCCTCGACATCGCCCGGATGGGCCACGCCCTGGAGGAGATGGGTCGCCACGGCCTCGCCACCGAGGCCGGGCGGGCCGCCGACCAGGCCTTCCACAACACGATCCTGGAAGCGGCCCGCAACGGGGCGCTGATGGCCCTGTCGAGCTCCATCGCCGCCGCGGTCACGTGGACGACGATCTTCAAGCACCGCCGCCAGGGCCTGCCCCGGGACCCGATGCCGGATCACCGCGCCCTCTACGACGCGATCGTGGCGGGCGACCCGGACGCCGCCCGCGCGACCATGACCGAGCTGGTCCGCCTCGCCCTCGCCGACACCGAGCTGGCGATGCGGCCCTGACGGTGCCGGCGGCGGGGTGCCGCCGGCCCGGACAGCGGCCGAGTGGCCTCAGGGGCCTCAGCGGCCTCAGTGGTTGTCGCGCGGCACGCCCCGCGTCTGCGCGATGCGCTGGAACGCCTCGGCGCCCTCCAGGATGGCCCCGGTGTGCATCTGCCCCACCGCGGCGCGCTGCATCGCCTGCCAAGGCGTCTGCGACGCCGGATAGGCGTAGCCGCCCGCCGCCTCCAGGGCCTCGCGCCGGCGCGCGATCTCGTCGGCGTCGACCAGCATGTCGGCGGTGCCGCGGCGCAGGTCGATCCGCACCCGGTCGCCGGTGCGCAGGAGCGCGAGGCCGCCGCCGGCCGCCGCCTCGGGCGAGGCGTTGAGGATCGACGGCGACCCGGAGGTGCCGGACTGGCGCCCGTCGCCGAGGCAGGGCAGCGCGTGCACGCCGGCCCGGATCAGCTGCGCGGGCGGGCGCATGTTCACCACCTCGGCGGCCCCCGGGTAGCCCACGGGCCCGGCCCCGCGCATGACCAGGAGGGTCTCCTCGGTGATGCCGAGGCTCGGGTCGTCGATCCGGGCGTGGTAATCCTCCGGCCCGTCGAACACCACGACGGGACCCTCGAAGGCGTCCGGATCCTCCGGGTTCGACAGGTAGCGGCTGCGGAACTCCGCGCCGATGACGCTGGTCTTCATGACCGCGGCGTCGAACAGGTTGCCGCGCAGGACCAGGAAGCCCGCCGCCTCCTTGAGCGGCCGGTCGATCGGCCGGATCACGTCCTCGTCCTCGATCGCGGCGCCCCGGCAATTGTCGCCGAGGGTGCGCCCGTTCACCGTCAGCGCGCCCTCGCGGATCAGGCCGCGGCGCATGAGCTGCGCCACGACCGCGGGCAAGCTGCCGGCGCGGTAGTAATCCTCGCCGAGATAGGCGCCCGCCGGCTGCAGGTTGACGAGGAGCGGCACGTCGAGCCCGTGGGTCTGCCAGTCCGCGATGTCGAGCTCGACTCCCATGTGCCGGGCGATCGCCGCGAGGTGGATCGGCGCGTTGGTCGAGCCGCCGATCGCGGAATTGACCGCGATGGCGTTGAGGAAGGCGTCGCGGGTCAGGATGTCGGAGGGCTTCAGGTCCTCGGCCACCATGGCGACGATGCGCTTGCCGGTCAGGTAGGCGGCCTCCTGCCGGTCGCGGTAGGGCGCCGGGATCGCCGCCGAGCCGGGCAGCATCATGCCGAGCGCCTCGGCGAGCGTGTTCATCGTGGTGGCGGTGCCCATCGTGTTGCAGAAGCCGGTCGAGGGCGCCGACGAGGTCACCAGCTTGATGAAGCCGTCGTGGTCGATCTCGCCGGCCGCCAGCATCTCGCGGGCCTTCCAGACGATCGTGCCCGAGCCCGTGCGCTGGCCCTTGAACCAGCCGTTGAGCATCGGCCCCACCGACAGGGCGATGGCCGGGATGTTCACGGTGGCGGCCGCCATCAGGCAGGCCGGGGTGGTCTTGTCGCAGCCCGTGGTCAGCACGACCCCGTCGAGGGGGTAGCCGTAGAGCAGCTCCACGAGGCCCAGATAGGCGAGGTTGCGGTCGAGGCCCGCGGTCGGCCGCTTGCCGGTCTCCTGGATCGGGTGGACGGGGAATTCGAGGACGATCCCGCCCGCCTCGCGGATCCCCTCGCGGATCCGCTCCGCGAGGACGAGGTGGTGGCGATTGCACGGGGACAGGTCCGAGCCGGTCTGGGCGATGCCGATGATCGGCTTGCCCGAGCGCAGCTCCTCCAGGCTGAGGCCGAAGTTCAGGTAGCGCTCCAGGTAGAGCGCCGTCATGTCGATATTGTCGGGGTTGTCGAACCACGCGCGCGAGCGCAGGGGCCGTGCAGTCGGTCGGTCGGTCATTTCTGGGTCCGGTGGGCGGGGCTGGTCGAGAAGCGGTAGGTGATGACGTTCCGGTAGGTCTTGCCGGGATCGAGCCGCGCCGAGCCGAAGGCCGGCCGGTTCGGCGTGTCGGGGAACAGCTCCGGCTCCAGCGCCAGGGCGTCCGACTGGCGGTAGGCGAGGCCGGATTTACCGACCGCGGTCGCGTTGAGGAAGTTGCCGGCGTAGAACTGGAGGCCGGGCTGGTTGCTCGCCACGTCGAGGACGCGGCCCGACTCCGGATCCTCGACCCGCGCCACGGGGTGCGGCTCGGCCGTGGGCGCGTCGGTCACGACCCAGTTGTGGTCGTAGCCGCGCCCGCGCACGATCTGCACGTCCCGCCCGTCGCGGATCCGCGCGCCGATCACCGCGGGCTCGCGGAAGTCGAAGGGCGTGCCGGCCACCGGCAGGATCTCCCCGGTCGGGATCAGGGTGGCGTCGACCGGCGTGAAGCGCTCCGCCGGGATCGTCAGGGTCTGGTCGAGGATCGAGCGGCCCGAGCCCTCGCCCGCGAGGTTGAAGAAGCTGTGGTTGGTCAGGTTGACGATCGTCGGCTTGTCGGTGGTCGCCTCGTAGGTGACCGTGAGCGTGTTCGTGTCGTCCAGCGCGTAGGTGGCGGTCGCCGTCAGCGTGCCGGGATAGCCCTCCTCGCCGTCCGGACTGACGTAGCGCAGGGTGACCGAGGGGGCCGCGCCGCCCTTGACCGCGGTGATCGTCCAGAGCCGCTTGTCGAAGCCGGCCGCGCCGCCGTGCAGGGCGTTCGGGCCGTCGTTGGTGGCCAGGGTGTAGGCTTGGCCGTCGAGGGTGAAGCGCCCGGCGCGGATGCGGTTGGCGTAGCGCCCGACGCTCGCGCCGAAATAGCTGCCCCTGGTCAGGTAGGAGGCGAGGTCGTTGTAGCCGAGCACCACGTCCGCGGCCTTGNCGGCACGTCGAGGCTCCGCAGGAGCGCCCCCCAGGACAGGATCCGCGCCGTGAGGCCCTTGCCGTTCGTCAGCGTCACCTCCTCGACCGTCCGGCCGTCCGGCAGCGTGCCGAACACCGTCCGGGTCGGCTCGGCCGCCCGGGCCGATGCCGGCGTCAGGCCCGGCAGGGCCGCACAGGCGCACAGCGCCAGGGATCCCACTCCACGCATCGCGTTCTCCCCCTCGTGACTCCGCCCGCCGCGCCGGTCCTGCGCCGGCCCGCGGCGGGGCTCGCGGTTGACGTCCGCGAACCCGCTATATACTCAGACAAATAAAAGGGACAACACGGGACCCCGACAAGGCGGCCCGGAAGGCAGAGGACAACGCCCGATGGCAGGACCGATCGCGACCGCTGGGACCGCGGCGCCCCGGACGGGGGCGGAGGCCGCGCGCGACCGGGGCGGCTACCGCCCGGCCCTGTCGCTGCTGGCGAGCCTGTTCTTCATGTGGGGCTTCATCACGGTCATCAACAACACGCTGCTGCCGCACCTGCGCAGCGTGTTCGACCTCGATTACACGCAGACCACGCTGATCGAGTCCGTCTGGTTCATCGCCTACTTCGTCGCCTCGATCCCGGCGGCCAAGCTGATCGAGCGGGTCGGCTACCAGCGCGCCCTGGTGGCGGGGCTGGGCATCATGGCGCTGGGCACGCTCGGCATGATCCTGGCCGCCCACCGAGTCTCCTACGCGATCACGCTCACGGCCCTGTTCGTGATCGCCAGCGGCATCACCCTGCTGCAGGTCGCCGCGAACCCCTACGTGGCGGTGGTCGGCCCGGCCGAGAGCGCCCCGGCGCGGCTCAACCTCGTGCAGGCGTTCAACTCCCTCGGGACGACCCTGGCGCCGCTGTTCGGCGGCTACCTGATCCTCGGCCGCTCCGCCTCGGGCAACGCCGCCGCCGGGGCCAGCCTGACCCCGGCCGAGCGCCTGGCCGACGCGCAGTCGGTGCAGCTGCCCTACCTGATCGTGGCGGTGATCCTCGTCGTCCTCGCCGTGGTCATCGCCCGCTTCCCCCTGCCCGCCATAGGCGGGTCCGGCGGTGCCGGCGGCGCCGCGGCCCGGGCCGCCAAGGCCGAGCGCGCCGGGCTGTCGCTCTGGCGCCACCGCAACCTCGTGCTCGGCGTGCCGGCGATCTTCATCTATCTGATCGCCGAGATCGGGGTGTCGAACCTGTTCATCAACTTCGTGTCGCAGCCCGAGATCGGCGCCCTGACCCACGCCCAGGCCTCGCGCTACCTGTTCCTGCTCTGGGGCGGCATGATGGTCGGCCGCTTCGTCGGCAGCTACCTGATGCAGCGGCGCCCGGCCGAGACCGTCCTGGCCGGCGCGGCGATCGGCGCCTGCGCGGTGATGCTGGTGGCGACCTTCGCGACCGGCCACCTCGCCCTGTGGGCGCTGATCTCGGTCGGCCTGTTCCACGCGATCATGTTCCCGACGATCTTCACCCTGGGCATCCGCGGCCTCGGCCCCCTCACCGAGGAGGGGGCCGGACTGCTGATCATGGCGATCGCGGGCGGGTCGCTGGTGGTGGTGCAGGGCTGGGCGGCGGACCGGTTCGGGCTGCAGCGCTCCTTCCTGATCACCGCCGCCTGCGAGCTCTACGTCCTGTTCTACGCGCTCTGGGGCAGCCGCACCGGCGCCGCGGCGCCGCGCCCGGCGGGCGCCTGAGCGTCCGCCGGAGGGGGGAGGGCACGGCCATGGACCCGCGGATCCGCATCCTCGCTCGGTCCCGGCGCGACCGGCTCGGCGAGGGCCCGGTCTGGGTTCCGGAGCGGGGCGTGCTGTTCTGGGTCGATATCGAGGCGCCGGCCCTGAACTGGCTCGACCTCGCCGACGGCGCGACCGGCACGCGCCCGTTCCCCGAACCGCTCGGCTGGATCATCCCCCGCGCCGGCCGGCGCGACTTCATCGTCGGGCTGAAGAGCGGCTTCGCGACCTACGACCTGGAGGCCGGTCGCCTCGTGCCGATCGGCGACCCCGAGCCCGACGACCCAGACAACCGCCTGAACGACGCCAAGGTCGACGGCGCCGGCCGGATCTGGGCCGGGAGCATGCACCAGGCCGAGACCGCGGTGTCGGGCTCCCTGCACCGGCTCGATCCGGACCTGACGTGGCGGCGGATGGACACCAGCTACGGCGTCGCCAACGGGCCGACCTTCAGCCGCGACGGCCGGATCCTCTATCACAGCGACAGCGCCGCCCGGACGGTCTACGCCTTCGACCTCGCCGCCGACGGCGCGCTGACGGGCAAGCGGCCCTTCCTGCGCTTCCCCGACGCCTGGGGCTGGCCCGACGGCATGACCACGGATGCCGAGGGCTGCCTGTGGATCGCCCACTGGGGCGGCGGCCGGCTCAGCCGCTTCGATCCCGAGGGGCGCCTCGTGCGCGCGATCCCCCTGCCCGCCCCCAACATCACCAGCTGCGCCTTCGCGGGCCCCGGCCTCGACCGGCTGTTCGTCACCTCGGCGGCGCGGGGGGCCGAGCACGTGCCGGAGGCCGGCGCGCTGTTCGAGCTCGACGTCGGCGTCGCCGGCCTGCCGCCCCGCGCCTTCGGGGGCTGACGGACCCCGCGCCTAGGACAACGATCCCCTGCGGCGATCTTCCCCCGCCCCCGCCGGGCCGGTTCCCTGGCGGCCGGGGAGCGGGAAGCCGGGGCCTGCGCGTGGCAACGGGCCCCGCGGATCCCGCGACGGGACCGCCGCGCCATGTGCCCGCACGGTGCCGGCGAGGCCCCGCCAGTACAGCCGGCGCGGGTTTGCTGGCGAAATAGGGCGCTGATCGTCGCCCCCGGGGCCGCGCATACTGGCGGCGGTCGCGGATCGACTGCCGCCCGATGATCCGTTGTTGTCGATAAGTAAGCGGCCGTATCTTTTCGTCTCCGCCGTTATAGTCCCGCTTTTCGGCGCAGAAATCCGGCTCTTAACCTGAGTTATTTCATCGAGACGGGATTCCCGATCTACATAGCTTTAAGTCCTCGCAGGGGAGTTTCCACGCCTCGTGCCGGAATCTGTGCTCATTACCGGTGGCGCCGGCTTCATCGGTCGCCATCTCGCCGCCGAATTGCTGCGCCGCGGCTACCGCGTGCGGGTGCTCGACAGTCTGATCGAGCAGGTCCACGGCGGCGAGAGCGGCGCCGAGGCGCTGCCGTCGGACGTCGAGTTCCAGGCGGGCGACGTCCGCGACGGTGCGGCCGTGGCGCGCGCCCTGTCGGGCATCGACCGGGTCGTGCACCTCGCCGCCGAGGTCGGCGTCGGCCAGAGCATGTACGCGGTCGAGCGCTACGTCTCGGTCAACGATTGCGGCACGGCGGTGCTGTTCCAGCAGCTCATCGACGCCCCGGTGAGGCGCGTGGTCGTCGCCTCCTCGATGAGCATCTACGGCGAGGGGCTGTACCGCACCTCCGACGGGTCGACCGCCGAGGAGGTGGTGCGCCGCCCGCGCCGGCCCGGGGAGCCCTGGGACCCCCTCGACGGGCACGGGCAGCCCATGCGGCCGATCCCGACGCCCGAGACGAAGCGCCCGGCCCTCGCCTCCGTCTACGCCCTGACCAAGTACATGCAGGAGCGCCTGACGCTCACCCTCGCCCCCGCCTACGGGATGGAGGGCGTGGCGCTCCGCCTGTGGAACGCCTACGGGCCGGGCCAGGCGCTCTCGAACCCCTATACCGGCGTGCTGGCGATCTTCGCGGCGCGGCTCCACAACGGCCAGCCGCCGATGATCTTCGAGGACGGCGCGCAGCGGCGCGACTTCGTCCACGTCGAGGACGTCGCGCAGGCCTTCGCGCTGGCCCTGGAGCACCCGGCCGCCGCCGGTCAGGTCTACAACGTCGGCAGCGGCCAGGACCGCACGGTCAGCGAGGTCGCCCGCCTGCTCGCCCGCGCGATGGGCCGCGAGGAGATCGGGCCGGAGGTGACCGGTCAGGCGCGGCTCGGCGACATCCGCCACTGCATCGCCGATATCGGCAAGATCCAGCGGGAGCTCGGCTACGCGCCGCGCCGCGATTTCGCCGAGGGGCTCGCCGAACTCGCCGCCTGGGTGGCCGAGCAGCAGGCCGTCGACCGCGTCGCCGAGGCGCGGCGCGAACTCGAAGCGCGCGGTCTCGTCGCGTGAGCGGCCGGCCGATCCTCGTCACCGGGGGCGCCGGGTTCATCGGTGCCAACCTGTCCGACAGCCTCGCGGCCGACGGCCACGCGGTGATCGTCTACGACATCCTCTCGCGCCCCGGCGTCGAGGCCAACCTCGCGTGGCTGCGGCAGCGCCACGGCGCCCGGATCATCCCGATCGTCGCCGACATCCGCGACATCCAGGAGCTCGGCCGCGCGGTGGCGGAGGCCGGCGCGGTGTTCCACTTCGCCGCCCAGGTGGCGGTGACGACGAGCCTCGTCGCGCCGCGGGCCGACATGGAGATCAACCTCCTCGGCACCGTGAACCTGCTGGAGGCCCTGCGGGCGCAGGCGCGGCCGGTGCCGCTCCTCTACGCCTCGACCAACAAGGTCTACGGCGACCTGCCCGACATCGCCCTGGAGGCGGTCGGCGACGCCTATCTGCCGGCCGATCCGGACCTGCGCCGGCGCGGCATCGGCGAGACCCGGCCCCTCGACTTCCACACGCCCTACGGCTGCTCCAAGGGAGCGGCGGACCAGTACGTCCTCGACTACGCCCGCAGCTTCGGCGTCCCGGCGGCGGTGATGCGGATGAGCTGCATCTACGGTCCACGCCAGATGGGCAACGAGGACCAGGGCTGGGTCGCCCACTTCCTGATCCGGGCGCTCGCCGGCGAGGCGGTCACGCTCTACGGCGACGGACGGCAGGTGCGCGACATCCTGCACGTGCGCGACGTGGTGGCGGTCTACCGGGCGGCGCTCGCCCGCATCGACGACGCGGCGGGCCACGCCTTCAACGTCGGCGGCGGCCCCGGCAACGCCGTGAGCCTGCTGCAGCTCCTCGACCATGTCGGCACCCTGCTGGGGCGCCCGGTATCGCGCAGCTTCCAGGCGTGGCGCCCGGGCGATCAGCGCTACTACGTCTCGGACACGCGCCGGGCCGTCGCGCGGCTCGGCCTCGCCCCCTTCACGGGCTGGCGCGACGGCGTCGCCGACCTCGCCGGCTGGCTCGCCGCCGCGCGCGCGTCGTCGGATGGCGCGGCACCGATCGCGGGGGCGGCCGCATGAGAGTCGCGCTGGTCAACCCGCCCTGGGACTACCGCAACAGCATCTATTTCGGCTGCCGCGAGCCGCACCTGCCGCTCGAACTCGGCTACTCCGCCGCGCTGCTGGCGGCCTCCGGCCACGAGACGCTGCTCGTGGACGCGCATCTCGAGGGCCTGACCGCCGAGGCCGCCGCCGACCGCGTCGCGGCCTTCGCCCCCGCCATGACCGTGGTGGCGACCGCCCCCACCTACCTGTTCTGGCGCTGCGCCCCGCCGGAGCTGCGGGTGCCCCGCCTGTTCCTCGACACCCTGGCGGGCCGGGGCGGCACCACCGTCGCGGTCGGCCCCCACGGCTCCGCGACGCCGCGTCCGGCGCTCGACAAGCTCGGCTGCGACATCGTCGTGCGCGGCGAGTGCGAGGAGGTCGTCGCCCGGCTCGCCGGCCTGCCCGACCTGCGCCTGGAAACCCTGCGGGCCGTGCCCGGCCTCGCGGTCCGCGACGGTGAGGCGGTCGCGGTGACCGGCCCGCCCCAGGCCGGCCGCTTCACCGACCTGCCGGCCCTGCGCTGGCCGGATCACTGGATCGCCCGGCACCGGCACCACCACCACCGGTTCGACGCCGCGCCGGACGGCCCTGGCGCCGAGGTCGAGGCCTCGCGCGGCTGTCCCTACACCTGCTCGTTCTGCGCCAAGATCGACTTCCGCGACGCCTACCGGCGCCGGGATCTCGGGATCGTCCTCGACGAGATCGACGGGCTGATCGCGCAGGGCGTCACCTACGTCTACTTCGTCGACGAGATCTTCCTGCCGCAGAAGCCGCTTCTGGAGGCGCTGGTCACGCGGAACATCCGCTTCGGGATCCAGACCCGGATCGACCTGTGGAAGCCCGACCTGCTCGACCTCCTCGGGGCGGCGGGCTGCGTCTCCATCGAGGCCGGGATCGAGAGCCTGACGGAGGAAGGCCGCGCCGCCCTCGACAAGCGCTGCCGCGCCTCGACCGACGATCTCGCCGAGCGCCTGATCCACGCCCGCCGCACGGTGCCGTTCGTGCAGGCGAACCTCATCGCCGTGGCGGGCGACGATCCCGATCTCGTGGCGACGTGGCGCGACCGCCTGCGCGGCCAGGGGGTCTGGGCGAACGATCCCGTCCCGCTCTACCCGTATCCGAGCTCCCCCGATTACCGGCGCCTCTGGGGCGAGCCGGACGACCGGGCCTGGGAGCGGGCGCACGCGCACTATCTCGGCCAGTTCACGCAGTTCAGCGAGATCCAGGACGAGCGTCCCCTGCCGCTGTCCGAGCTGGAGGCCGCATGCGGGTGCTGCTGAGCCCCTCCCCGGCAGCGGCGCCGCACGTCCTGATGAGCGCGGACGCGGTGGGCGGCGTCTGGCAGTACAGCCTCGACCTCGCGGCCGGCCTGGTCCGGCGGGGCCTCGCCGTGACCGTCGCGGTCCTGGGCCCGGCCCCCTCCGAGGCGCGGATCGCGGCGGCCGAGGCCGCCACGGGCGCGCGCATCCGCGCCACCGGGCTGCCCCTGGACTGGACCGCCGCGACGCCCGACGCCGTGCTGGGCGCCGCGCGGGCGCTGGCCGGGCTCGCCCGGACCCTGCGCGCCGATCTCGTCCACCTGCACAGCCCCGCCATGGCGCTCGCCGACTTCCCCGTGCCGGTGGCGGCCGTATGCCATTCCTGCGTGGCGACGTGGTGGGACGCGGTCGAGACCGGGCCGCTCCCGGCCGACCTCGCGTGGCGCCACGACCTCACCGCGCGGGGCTGCCGCGCCGCCGACGCCCTCCTCGCCCCCACCCGGGCGCACGCGCTGGCGACCGCCCGGGTCTGCGGCCTCCCGCAACCGCCCGTCGTGGTCCGCAACGGGCGCGCGCCGAGCGGCGCGCAGCCCCGGGCCGCCGCGCCCTTCGTCTTCACGGCCGGGCGGCTCTGGGACCGGGCGAAGAATGCCGCCGCCCTGGACCGCCTCGCCGCCCGCCTGCCGGTGCCGCTGCGCGCCGCCGGCTCCGTCGACGGGCCGAACGGCGCGCGGGTCGAGACGCGCCACCTGCAGCGCCTCGGGCGGCTCGACGATGCGGGCATCGCCGCGGAGCTCGCCGGCCGCCCGGTCTTCGTGTCCCTCGCCCGCTACGAGCCGTTCGGCCTCGCCGTGCTGGAAGCGGCCGCTTCGGGCTGCGCCCTCGTGTTGTCCGACATGCCGGGCTTCCGCGAGCTGTGGGACGGCGTTGCCGCCTTCGTGGGCGCGGACGACGACGGGGCCGCCGCGCAGGCCGTGCGGGACCTCCTGGACGATCCAGCCCGGCGCGCCGCCGCCGGGGCGGCCGCGGCCGATCGCGCCGCCCGCTACGGGGTCGAGGCGATGACCGAGGGCGTGCTCGGGGTGCTGCGCGGCCTCCTCGACGGGGCGCCCGCCCGGCTCGGCGGAGCCGCCGCATGAGGATCGCCTACTTCACCCACTCCCTGGCCTCGTGCTGGAACCACGGCAACGCGCATTTCCTGCGCGGCGTCCTGCGCGAACTGAGGGCGCGCGGCCACAGCGTCAGGGCCCACGAGCCGGAGGGCGCCTGGAGCCTCGAGAACCTCCTGCGCGACCACGGCGCGGCCGGCCTCGACGCCTACCGGGCGGCCTATCCGGAGCTGGCCTCCGACCGCTACGCCGCCATCGACGCGGTGGTCGAGCGCGTGTCCGACAGCGACCTCGTGGTGGTCCACGAGTGGAGCGAGCCGGCCCTGGTGGCGGCGCTGGGCGCCGCCCGGCGCCGCGGCGCGCGCTACACGCTCCTGTTCCACGACACCCATCACCGGGCGGTGAGTGCCCCGGCCGAGATGGAGCGCTTCGACCTGTCCGGCTACGACGGCGTGCTCGCCTTCGGAGAGACCCTGGCCGCCGTCTACCGGGCGCGAGGCTGGGGCCGCCGGGTCTTCGTCTGGCACGAGGCGGCCGACACGCGGCTGTTCCACCCGCCTGCGCGCGAACTGCCGGATCTCGACGGCGCCGGATCTGGCGCGGGTCCCCTCTCCCGTTCGGGAGAGGGACAGGGTGAGGGATCAGGTCCATCCGGACGCGGCGCGCCGTTCCCGCGCGTCGCTGGCGCGCCTCATCCGGAGGGTTCGCCACCCTCACCCCAACCCTCTCCCGCACGGGAGAGGGCGCCCGTCGCGTCCGATCCGGATGGTCGGGAGAGCGCCCGCGCCGGCCTGATCTGGATCGGCAACTGGGGCGACGACGAGCGCAGCGCGGAGCTGGAGACCTACCTGTTCCGCCCCGCCGCGCAGGTCGGCCTGCCGCTGGACATCTACGGCGTGCGCTATCCCGAGGCGGCGCTCGCGACGCTCCGGCGCTACGGTGCCCGCTATCACGGATGGGCGGCGAACGCCGCCGCGCCGGGCCTGTTCGCCCGCCATCTCGCCACCGTGCACGTGCCCCGGCGCTTCTACGTGGAGCGCCTGCCGGGCATCCCGACGATCCGGGTGTTCGAGGCGCTCGCCTGCGGCATCCCCCTGGTCTGCGCGCCGTGGGACGACGCGGAGGGCCTGTTCCGGCCGGGCCGGGACTACCTCGTCGCCCGCACCGGCGCCGAGATGGAGGGTCACCTGCGCGCCCTGCGGTCGGATGCCGGTCTCCGGCAGGCGCTCGCGGCCTCCGGCCTCGCCACGATCCGGGCGCGCCACACCTGCGCGCACCGCGCCGAGGAACTCCTGTCCATCGCCGCGAGCCTGCGGGCGCCCGCCACCCTGGAGGCCACCGCGTGAGAATCGCCTTCTACGGCTCCTCCCTGCTGTCGTCCTACTGGAACGGCGCCGCCACCTATTACCGGGGTATGCTCGCCGCCCTGGCGCGGCACGGCCACACGATCACCTTCTACGAGCCCGACGCCTTCGACCGGCAGCAGCACCGGGACATCGAGCCCCCGCCCTACGCGTCCGTGACGGTCTACCCGGCGACGATCGAGGCGGCGCGCGCGGTCATCGCCGAGGCGGCGCAGGCCGACGTGGTCGTGAAGGCGAGCGGCGTCGGCGTGTTCGACGACGAGCTGCTCCACGGCGTCATCGCGGCATCCCGCCCGGAGGCGGTGCGGATCTTCTGGGACGTCGACGCCCCGGCGACGCTCGCCGAGATGCGCGCCGACGCCGACCACGCGCTCCGCCGCGCCCTGCCCGATCTCGACCTCGTGCTCACCTACGGCGGCGGCCCGCCGGTGGTCGAGGCCTACGAGGGCTTCGGCGCCCGGGCCTGCATCCCGATCTACAACGCGCTCGACCCGGACACCCATTATCCGGTGCCGCCGGAGCCGCGCTTCGCGGCCGACCTCGCCTTCCTGGGCAACCGCCTGCCGGACCGCGAGGCCCGCGTGGAAAAATTCTTCCTCGCGGCGGCGGCGCGCCTGCCGGAGCGGAGCTTCCTGATCGGCGGCAACGGCTGGGAGAGCCGCGGCCTGCCGCTCAACGTCCGGCATCTCGGCCACGTCTACACGCGCGAGCACAACGCCTTCAACACGACGCCGCTCGCCGTCCTGAACATCGCCCGCGACAGCATGGCGGCAGTCGGCTTCTCCCCGGCCACCCGGGTGTTCGAGGCCGCCGGCGCCGGCGCCTGCCTGATCACCGACGCCTGGGAGGGCCTCGGCCTGTTCCTCGACGAGGGGACCGAGGTGCTGGTCGCCCGGGACGGGCGCGACGTCGCCGACCACGTCGCCGCCCTCACCCCGGAGCGGGCCCGCGCCATCGGCGAGGCCGCCCGCCGGCGCATCGCGGCCGAGCACACCTACGCGCGCCGCGCCGTCGAGGTCGACGCGATCCTGCGGGCGGAGGCGGCCCGCAAGGCGGACGCGAACCGGCGGAGCGTCGCGTGAGCGCGGCCCCGATGCGCCTCGTCGTCCTGGGGCTCAGCCTGTCCTCCTCCTGGGGGAACGGCCACGCGACCACCTACCGGGCCCTGCTCAAGGCCTTCGCGGGCCGCGGCCACGACGTGCTGTTCCTGGAGCGCGACGTGCCCTGGTACGCCCAGCACCGCGACCTGCCCGATCCCGATTTCTGCGACCTCGCCCTCTACGGCGACTTCGACGGGCTCGACGCGCACCGCGCCGCCATCGCGGCGGCGGACGCCGTGATCGTCGGCTCCTACGTGCCCGACGGCGTCGCGGCGGGCGCCCGGGTGCTCGACTGGGCGCGGGGAACCCGCGCCTTCTACGACATCGACACGCCGGTGACGCTGGCCGCCCTGGAGGCCGGCACCTGCGCCTACCTCGCGGCGGGGCAGATCCGGGACTACGACCTCTACCTGTCCTTCACGGGCGGCCCGACCCTGCGGCGCCTGGAGCGGGCCTACGGCGCGCCCGCCGCCAGGGCTCTCTACTGCTCGGTCGACCCCGACGCCTACCCGGCCCTCGACCGCCCGGCGCGCTACGACCTCTCGTATCTCGGGACCTACAGCCCGGACCGGCAGCCGACGCTGGAGCGCCTGCTGATCGAGCCGGCCCGCCGCGCGCCCGATCTCCGCTTCGCGGTGGCGGGCCCCCAGTACCCGGCCGGCATCGACTGGCCCGCCAACGTGGAGCGGATCGAGCACCTGCCGCCCGACCGGCACCCGGATTTCTACGCGGCGAGCCGCTACACCCTGAACGTCACCCGCGCCGACATGGTCCGGGCCGGCTGGAGCCCGAGCGTGCGCCTGTTCGAGGCGGGCGCCTGCGGCACGCCGGTGATCTCCGACCGGTGGGACGGCCTCGACACCCTGCTCGTCCCGGAGCGCGAGATCCTGCTCCCCGACGGCCCGGAGGCCGTCCTGGCCATCCTGCGCGGGCGCGCCGAGGCGGATCGGCGGAGCCTCGGCGCCGCCGCCCGCGCGGCGATCCTCGCGCGGCACACCGCCGCCGCCCGCGCCGAGGAACTCGAACGCTTCCTCGACGAAGCGGGCGCGCGGTCCGGATCCGCGCGCTCCGGCGCGCCCGATCTCGCGATCATCGGTCACTAGGCACTCGGGAGAATGATGGTGGGAACCAGGAGCGGCATCCGAGTCCTCGTCGCCGGCGGCGCCGGGTTCATCGGCTCGCATCTGATCGACGCGCTCCTCGCCGACGGGGCGCGCGTCACCTGTGTCGACAGCCTGCTGACCGGGCGGCGGGCGAATCTCGCCCATCTCGCCAACGAGGCGCGGTTCGACTTCGTCGAGGCGGACGTGACGGAGCCGCTGCCGGCGCTGCCGCGGTTCGACTGGGTGTTCAACCTCGCCTGCGCGGCCTCGCCGCCGCACTACCAGGCCGACCCGGTCCACACGATGATGACCAGCGTGCTGGGCACCGGCCGGCTGCTGGAGGTCGCCCGGGACGCCGGGGCGCGCTTCCTCCAGGCCTCGACCAGCGAGGTCTACGGCGATCCGGAGCGGCACCCGCAGCAGGAATCCTACTGGGGCAACGTCAACCCGACCGGGCCGCGGGCCTGCTACGACGAGGGCAAGCGCTCCGCCGAGACCCTGACCTTCGATTTCGAGCGCCAGCACGGCCTCGACATCCGCGTCGCGCGGATCTTCAACACCTACGGCCCGCGGATGCGCGCCGACGACGGCCGGGTCGTCTCCAACGTGATCTGCCAAGCCCTCGCGGGCGACGACATCACGGTCTACGGCAACGGCGAGCAGACCCGCTCCTTCTGCTACGTCAGCGACTTGGTGGACGGGCTCCTCCGGCTGATGGCCGCGGAGACGCCCCTCGCCGGCCCGGTCAACCTCGGCAACCCCCGCGAGCTGACGGTCGGCGCGCTGGTCGACCTCGTGGTGCGGATGACCGAGACCCCGTCCCGGATCGTGCGCCGGCCGCTGCCGGTGGACGATCCCCAGCGCCGCCGGCCGGACATCACCCGCGCCGAGACCCTGCTCGGCTGGTCGCCCCGGGTGCCCCTGGAGGAGGGGCTGGAGGCGACGATCGCGTGGTTCTCCCGCGAGATCGCCCCGCGCCGGGCTCGTCCGGCCATCGAGGAGCGCGCCGTTGTCGCCGGCTGAGCCGCGCCCCGGGCGGCCGAGGCGCTGATGGCCGCCGCCCCCATCCGCGTCGGCCTCGTCGGGATCGGCAACTGCGCCTCGTCCTTCGTGCAGGGACTGCACCATTACCGCGACGCGGCGCCCGGCGAGCCCGTGCCCGGCCTGATGTCGCCGGATCTCGGCGGCTACCGGGTGCGCGACATCGCGGTCGTCGCCGCCTTCGACGTCGCCGCCGGCAAGGTCGGGCGCGACCTCGCCGCGGCGATCCTGGCCGCGCCCAACAACACGCAGGTCTTCGCCGCTGTGCCGGAGACCGGCGTCACGGTGCGGCGCGGGCCGACCCATGACGGGATCGGCCGCTACCTCGAGGGCGTTGTCGCGGAATCGCCCGAGCCGGTGGCCGACGTGGTCGCGGAGCTGCGGCGCACCGGCACGCAGGTGCTGGTCTCCTACCTGCCGGTGGGCTCGCAGGCGGCCACGGAGTTCTACGCGGACTGCGCCCTGCAGGCCGGCTGCGCCTTCGTGAACTGCATCCCGGTCTTCATCGCGTCGAACCCGGAATGGGCGGAGCGCTTCGCCGCCCGGGGGCTGCCGATCGTCGGGGACGACATCAAGAGCCAAGTCGGCGCCACCATCGTGCACCGGGTGCTGGCCAATCTCCTGCGCGAACGCGGCGTCCGGCTGGACCGGACCTACCAGCTCAACTTCGGCGGCAACGCCGACTTCCTGAACATGCTGGAGCGCGAGCGGCTGGAATCGAAGAAGCTCTCGAAGACCCGGGCGGTGACGAGCCAGCTCGACGGAGCCCTGGCGCCGGGCGACATCCATGTCGGCCCGAGCGACCACGTGCCGTGGCTGACCGACCGGAAATGGGCGCATATCCGCCTGGAGGGCACGGCCTTCGGCGGCGTGCCCCTCAACATCGAGCTGAAGCTCGAGGTGTGGGATTCGCCGAACTCCGCCGGGATCGTGATCGACGCGGTGCGCTGCGCCCGCCTCGCCCTCGACCGGGGTCTCGGCGGGGCGCTCGAGGGTCCGTCGAGCTACTTCATGAAGTCCCCGCCCCGGCAGTTCACCGACGCCGAGGCGCGCGAGCGGACCCTGCGCTTCGCGGCGGGCGAGGGCGCGTGATGGGGCGCGGTCCAGACCCGACGCGCGCCTCGCCCGCCCCCGCGGCGGGGGGTGGGACAGGCGCGCAGGCGCGGCGCGCATGCGGCGCCGCGCCGGGCCGGAGCCCCGGATGAGGCAGGTCTTCCTCGTCCGCCACGGCAGCCACGACCGGCTCGGGCGGATCCTGTGCGGGCGCATGCCGGGCGTCTCCCTGAGCGAGACCGGCCGCGCCGAGACCCAGGTCCTCGCCCGCTCCCTCGCCCGCCGCCTCGCCGGGGGCGGCGCCGGCACCCTGCTGGCGAGCCCGCGCGACCGCACCGCCGAGACCGCCGCGCCGATCGGGGCGGCCCTCGGGCTCACGGTCGAGACCGAGCCCGACCTCGACGAGATCGAGACCGGCGCCTGGACGGGCCGCGGCTTCGACGAGCTCGCGGCCGATCCCCTCTGGGCCGCCTGGAACGCGGAGCGCGCGACGGCGCGCCCACCGGGCGGCGAGAGCATGGCGGAGGCGCAAGCGCGCGTCGGCCGGGTCCTCGCCCGCTTCGCCGCGGACGGCGCGCCCGTCATCCTGGTGAGCCACGGCGACGTCATCCGGTCCGCGCTCCTCGGGATCCTCGGTCTCGGCCTCGAGGCCTACGACCGGATCGTCGTCGATCCGGCCTCCTGCAGCGAACTCGCCCTCTGGCCCGGCGGCGGGCGGGTGGTGTCGATCAACGAACGGACCGCCCCATGACGGCTGCAGAGCTGCGCCGGCAGGCCGACGCCCTCGGCCCCTGGTTCCACAACATCGACCTCGGCGACGGGGTCTGGACCGCCCCGGACCATTTCCTCGGCGACTATCCGGGCGTGAAGTGGCGGCGCTTCGCCGACGCGCTGCCCGCCGACCTGACCGGCAAGAGCGTCCTCGATATCGGCTGCAACGGCGGCTTCTACGCCATCGCGATGAAGCGGCGCGGCGCGGCCCGCGTGCTCGGCCTCGACTCCGATGACCGCTACCTCGCCCAGGCCCGCTTCGCCGCGGCCCGGCTCGGCCACGACATCGAGTTCCGCAACCTCTCGGTCTACGATGTCGGCGCGCTCGGCGAGCGGTTCGACGTCGTGCTGTTCATGGGCGTGCTCTACCACCTGCGCCACCCGCTGCTGGCCCTCGACCTGATCCGCGAGCACGTGGCCGGCGACCTCCTGGTGTTCCAGTCGATGCTGCGCGGCAGCCGGGCGGTCGAGCCGGTCGCCGAGGATTACGAGTTCTGGGACATGGACCAGTTCGAGCGGCCCGGTTACCCGCGGATGCACTTCGTCGAGCGCGCCTACGCGCATGACTGGACGAACTGGTGGATCCCCAACCGCGCCGGCATCGAGGCGATGCTGCGGGCGAGCGGCTTCGCCATCGAGGCCCAGCCCGAGGCGGAGGTCTACCTCTGCCGCACCGCGCCGGTCCCCTACGGGGTGGGGGCCGAATATCCCGCGCGGGCGGAGGCTCACGGACGCGGGGGAACGCGATGATCGACTCGGTGATGCTCTGGAACGAGCCCAACAACAAGTCGCACTGGGATCCCGAGATCGACCCCGACTGGCTGCTCTTCGCCGAGATGGCCAAGGAGGCGGGGCACGCGGTCCGGGCGGCGAACCCGAACCTGACGCGCGTCCTCGGCGGCATCTCGCCGATCGACCCGGTCTTCATCCGCAACATGGAGGGGCGCGGCGTCCTCGACGCCGTCGACGCCGTGGCGGTGCACGGCTTCCCCCTCGACTGGAACCTGTGGTCGATCCACGACTGGCCGGCCAAGCTGGAGGAGATCCGCGCGGTCACCGACCTGCCGATCTGGGTCTCGGAGGTCGGCGTCTCGACCTTCGGCGCCGAGGAGGTGCAGGATTGGGGCCTGCGCCGGACCCTCGAGCTGCTCTCCGGCCGGGCGCCGCGGATCCACTGGTACAGCCTCTACGACCTGCCGCGGGAATGGGAGGCCACCACCCGCCACAAGGAGGCCGAGGGCTCGTCCTATTACCGGCACTTCCACATGGGCCTGCTCCGGCAGGACGGCACCCCGAAGATCGCCCTGGAGAGCTTCGCCCGCCACACGCCGGAGATCGGCCTGTGCCAGTGGTTCCACTTCGAGGACCACCGGCTCGACGAGGCCGTCGCGTGGATGAAGCGGCTCGGCGTGCGCTACCTGCGCACCGGCCTGTCCTGGGCCGACAGCTTCCGGCCCGGGGCGCTGGACTGGTTCGACCGGCAGATGACGGCGCTGCAGGATTTCGACGTCACCGTCACCTTCTGCTTCACCCCGGAGCATCGGGGGATCTCGCCCCATCACACCAGCGCGCCGCTGGTCCGCGCCGAGTTCGCGGAGTTCTGCGCCGCCATGGTCCGCCGCTACGCCCCCGGGCCCCTGCCGGGCACGACCTGGTAGAGCGCGCGGCCCGCCGGCCGGGCCATCGCGGGAAAGCAGGCGCGGGCCAGCAGCCGCGGGCCGGCAGCCGCGGGCCGGCAGCCGCTGGAACGTGCGCCGGCCTCATCCGGATGGGGGATGCGGGTGCCCCGTCCCGGGTCTACGGTCGCACCGTCTCCGAGACGAGATCACCTCAAAGCCCGCCCGGCCAGGCCGCGGCGGGCTTCTTGTCGGGCGCCGACCGGCGCCCCGCCGCGCGTCCTGGACCCGCGCTACCGCCGGATCGGCAGCCGGTGGCGGGCGTACCCGGCGGCGTCGCGCACGACCAAGCTCCAGGACCGGTCGGGATCGGCCGTGCAGACCTCGTCGGCCATCTCGGCGATGACGCTGCGCGCCTCGGCCATGGCCTCGTCCAGGCTGCCGACCTCCACGCCGTCGTCGTCCCGGATCGTCTCCTCGCCGCTCTCGAGGTCGAAGTAGAAGCGCTCGGACACCGCCCTCCCCCCTGCTGCCGCCCCGCGGCGGTCGTCCGGATATCTCTACGTAGTGCGGAACACGACTGGGAAAGGTCTTCGGTTGGATAAACCTTAACGCATCTAAAACATGGAGTGTGCCCGGTTCTACGCGATCCGGCCGAGATTCCGCTCAGATTATCAATTATAAGAATCCGCGGCGTCCCCCCGCCGTCGTCCGACGGCCCGGTGCGGTGGCGCGCCTGAGTCGGGGCTCCGTGACATGTCGACCTCCGCCAACCCGCCCAACCCGAGCGCCGTGACGGCGGCGCTCCGCAAGGACAAGCTGCGCGCGCACATCAGGAACGTTCTGTCGACGATCCGGTCCCATCATACGGGGAGCGGGGCGTCGTCGATCCGCGCGACGGGCTACGTCCTTGGAGGGTGGTTCTGCGGCGCGGCCGCGGCGTCGATCCCGCTTTTTACGTAGCAACGGTCCGTCCAAGGGATGTGTTTCTTGAGGCGCCGCAGTCCGGCGCTTCGAACGGCGTCCCATGGCAGAGAACACCCAGCTTCGATCCCATATCCGCGGCGTGCTGCTCAGATGGGTGCAGCGCCTGCGCGAGCGGGCCGGCTGACGGGGCCTGTTCGAGGCCGGTGGGAGACCTCAGGGACGCCGCTCCGCCGCGCGGCGGAGCGGCTCCGTCGTCCGGCGGCTCAGCCCGCCTGACCGCCCATCATCGCCTGCATCCGGCTGAGTCGGGCGATGTGGAGGTTGATCAGCGGCAGGGCGCCGCGGGCGATCGCGCGCAGGCCGGGATCCTCCCCCGACTGGGCGTAGGCGCCGTGGATGCCCAGCGCCTCCTGATGGCCCTGGAGCGAGGCGTTCACGAAGGTGGCGTCGTATTGCGGCCCCGGCGGCATGGCGCTGAGCTGCGCCAGGATCTGCGCCTTCTGCGCGTCGGTGGTCATGCCCTGGGCCGGGGCCGGGCCGCCGAGTACGCCGCCCGCGACGCCGCCCGCGACGCCGCCCACGACACTGCCCGCCGCGTTCACGGCGGTGCCGGCCACCGCCACCGGCGCCGCGACGAGGCCGCCGATCAGGCCGCCCGGGCCCGCCGCCGCGGCCGGGCCGGGCATCGGGGCGCCGCCCGTGTAGGCGCTGATCTTGCGGGCGAGGTTCACCTGCTCGACCACCTCGGCGCGGGCGAACTTCTTGACGCCGGGATTGGCGGTCTTCGCGTGGGCGTCGCGGGCGGTGTTCTCCAGGAACAGGCCGCCGCTGGTGGCCATCTGGAGATAGGCGCCGGTCGGGATCGCGCCGGCCGGCGTGACCTGCGCGAGGGCGGTGCGCGTGACCGCCAGGGCCGCGGTGGCGCCCAGCATCGTGGTGAGCAGACCGCGTCGGTGCATGCGACGGTGCATCATGGAGTGGCTTCCGGATTGAGTGAGGCACCCGACGCCCCGATCATCGCTTGAGGTGCTGCCCGGCGAACCGCACAGGGCGGACAAGGTTCCTGCCCGGCGCCCCTGCCGCAGAGCGTGACAGGGGCACCCGAGAACCCGCTGGATGGACCGGAATTCGCGCGCGAATGACCGGTCTTGCGCGGGTTCTGCGTCGGAAGGTGCCGTCTTTGCTGCCCGGCCCGCGGCTTTATCTCCGATCGATACAGATCTAGATTGCCGCACTGAACGAGGCGGCGCCGCGCGCCCGCGCCGGGCCGCGACCGTTCGGACCGGCTCGCGAGGGGACGATGGGCCAGACGACGATCAAGGACGTCGCCCGACGGGCCGGCGTGAGCTTCCAGACGGTCTCGCTGGTCCTGAACCACCCGCAGAAGGTCGCCCGGACCACGCGCGAGACCATCGAGACGGCCATGCGCGACCTGGACTTCGTGCCCAGCCTCGCCGCCCGGTCCCTGCGCAAGAAGCCGAGCCGCAGCATCGCCTGCGTGTTCGCCCCCGCGCCGGAGCCCGCCGCCGACGGGTCCCGCCCGGGGGAGGAGACCGACTACGGCCGCGTCCTCCAGACCTTCGGCACCGTCACCGACCAGCAGGGCTACACCCTGGTCCACCGCTGCCGCCGCGGCGACGACCCGGACGGCCCCGGCCGGATCGCCAGCCTCGTCAGCGAGGCCCGGGTCGACGGCCTCGTGGTCTTCGCCGAGGGCCGGGACGACCCGCTGATCGGCCTGCTCCAGGCCAAGCGATGCCCGTTCGTGGTGTTCGGCCTGGACGTGCCCGGCACGCACTATGCGGCGCGGGCCGAGCGCGACGCGATCCACGGGGCCGTTCGCCACCTGATCGCGGCGGGGAGCCGGTCGATCTGCCTGCTCACGGGCGACGCGCGCCGGCCGGCCGCCGACACCGAGCGGTTCCGCGGCTACAGGGACGCCCTCGCGGAGGCCGGCCTGCCCCTGCGCGACGCCCTCGTGGTCCCCTGCGACGGGACCGCCGCGGGCGGCTACCGGGCCGCGCGGGCGCTGCTGGAGACCGGGCCCGGCGCCCGCCCGGACGCCGTCGTGGCCGCCAGCGACGGGGTGGCGCTCGGCGTGCTGCGGGCGCTGCACGAGGGCGGCGTGCGGGTCCCCGCGGAGATCCGCGTCGTCGGCTTCGACAACCTCGCCCAGGGGGCCTACGCGGTCCCGAGCCTGACCTCGGTCGATGTGCCGGTGCTCGACATGGTCCGGTTCGCCTTCGCGACGCTGGTCGAGCTGATCGAGGGGACGCGGGCGCCGGACGACCTCGCCCAGAAGCTGTTTCCCACGCGCCTCGTCGTGCGCGAGTCGAGCGCGGCGGCGCCGTCCTAGCGGAGTCTGTGGCCGGTTCTCACTCCGCCGCGAGGACGCCCGCGCCGGATGCGCCGCGCCCGAACTGCGCCGCGTGCAGGCGGCTGTAGGGGCCGCCGGCGGCCAGCAAAGCCGCGTGCCGGCCCTCCTCGACGACCCCGCCCTCCCCCAGGACCACGATGCGGTCGGCGTCCCGGACGGTGGCGAGGCGGTGGGCGATCACCAGGGTCGTGCGCCCGCGGGCCAGCTCGGCGAGCGCCCGCTGGATCTCCCGCTCGGTCTCCGTGTCGAGCGCCGAGGTCGCCTCGTCGAGGATCAGGATCGGCGGGTTCTTGAGGAAGACCCGCGCGATGGCGATGCGCTGCTTCTGGCCGCCCGACAGGCGCACGCCGCGCTCGCCCACCACGGTGTCCAGGCCCTCCGGCAGGCCGTCGATCAGCCCGCCGAGCCGGGCGCGCCGCGCGGCGGCGTCGATCTCGGCCTCGGTGGCGTCGAGGCGGCCGTAGGCGATGTTCTCCCGGATCGTGCCGGCGAACAGGAACACGTCCTGCTGGACGATGCCGATCTGGCGGCGCAGGCTCGCCAGGGTGATGTCGCGGATGTCGAGCCCGTCGACGGTGATGCGGCCCGCCTCGACCTCGTAGAAGCGCGGCAGCAGGGCGCAGAGGGTGGTCTTGCCGACCCCCGAGGGGCCCACGAACGCCACCGTCTCGCCGGCCGCCACCGCGAGGTCGAGGCCGGAGAAGACCGGGCGGCCGGGGCCGTAGCCGAAGCCCACCCCCTCGAAGCGGATGTCGCCGCGCAAGGCGCCGACCGCGCGGGCCTCCGGCCGGTCGGTGATGTCGGGCTCGGTGGCCAGCAGCTCCTGGTAGCGGCGGAAGCCCGCGACCCCCTTCGGATACGTCTCGACCACGGCGCCGATCTTCTCCAGCGGCCGGTAGAACACGCCCACCAGCAGCAGGAAGCCCACGAAGCCGCCCGGCGTCAGGTCGCCCCGGACCACGAAGGCGGCGCCGCCGAGCAGCACCGCGATCTGGACGAGGCGCAGGCCGAGATAGTTGATCGACAGGCCGGCCGCCATCAGCCGGTAGGCCTCGAGCTTGGTGTCGCGGTAGCGGGCGTTGTCGAGGGCGAACAGGGCGCGCTCGTGGGGCTCGTTGGCGAAGGCCTGCACGACCCGCATCCCGCCGACATTCTCCTCGATCCGCGCGTTGAAGGCGCCGACCCGTCCGTACTGGGCCTGCCAGTTGCGGGTCATGCGGCCGCCGTAGCGGATCGACACGAAGGCGATCAGCGGCAGGATCGCCGCGGTGATCAGCGCCAGCGGCGCGTGGACGTAGAGCATCAGCGCGAAGGCGCCCAACAACGTCATCACGGCGATGAACAGGTCCTCGGGCCCGTGATGGGCGACCTCGCCGATCTCCTCCAGGTCCTTGGTCACCCGGGCGACGAGGTGGCCGGTCTTCTGGCCGTCGTAGAAGCGGAAGGAGAGCTTCTGCAGGTGGTCGAAGGCCCGCGCCCGCATCGTGGTCTCGATGTTGATGCCGAGCACGTGGCCCCAGTAGGTGACCACCACCATCAGGCCGGCATTGGCGACGTAGACCAGCGCCAGCGCCGCCGCGGCGAGCAGGATCAGGCCCCAGTCCTGCCGGGGCAGCAGGCTGTCGATAAAGCCCTTCACCGCGATGGGGAAGCCGAGCTCCAGCAGGCCCGACAGCACCGCGCAGCCGAAATCGACCAGGAACAGCGTCCGGTACGGCCGGTAATAGGCGAGGAAGGCCTTCAGCATCGCGCGGCTCGGATCAGCGTTGGGCGGCGCACTCGACGGGGCAGAGCGCGCCGCAGGACGGCACCCCCGGCAGGCGGTGGCGCAGGCAGCAGACGCGCCGCCGCCGGCAGCCCGACGCCCCCGGGCAGAGCGCCTGCGCCAGCGGGCTCCTAGCGCAGCCGGGGCCGGCGCGCCATCCGAGGCAGGCCGCGACGTCGTCACAGGCGTCGGTGCAGGCGCTCGCGCAGGCGGCGCCGTTCCCCTCCCCGCCCCCGAGCGGTCCCCCGGGCGCGCCGCCGAGTTCCCGGGCGACGTAGTCGAGGATCACCGCGGCATTGCCCCAGAGGACCCGGGGCGCGATCCCGCACCGGGCGTGGCAGAGCTCGACGAACGGGCGCAGATGCGCCTCCACCAGCCCGGTCAGGCCGGGCGCCGGGCAGGCCGCGCAGCCGGACCCGTCCGCGGGCAGGCGGAAGCGGCACGGCCGGCCGGCCGCGTCGAGCTCGAGGCTGACCGCGTCGAAGGCGAGCGGCAGCGGCCGGCCGAGGCGCACCAGGGCGGTCAGCGCCGGCGTCGCCAGGGCCGCGAGGTAGAACTGGCTCCAGTACGAGACCCGGACCCGCGGATCCGCGGTCCGGAACGCCGCGCCGAACCCGGCCCCGAAGGCCGCCAGCGTCGCGTCGAACACGTCGGGGTCGCGCAGGGCGCCGAGGGGCAGCGCCTCCGGGCCGCCGGGGCCCTCGGCGACCCCGTCCCGGTAGGCCGCGAGCGTGTCGGGAACCTGGGCGGCGACCTCGGCGATCATCGCGCCGCCCCGTCGTCCCGCAGGGTCCGCTCCACCGCGACGGCGAGCCACGCCACCGCGGCGGCGTAGAGCGGCAGGGTGGCGGCGAAGTAGCCCGGCCAGCCGATCCAGCCGGCGAGCGCCGGGGCGGCCACCCGCAGCGGCATCGCGGCGAAGAAGGCGGCGCCGAACAGGAGCGCGTAGTCGGTGGCGGGCTTCGGGCCCTGGGCCCAGCGGTAGATCATGTTGAAGACCGGCACGCCCAGGAACCCGCCCGCGACGAAGCTCAGCACCGCGGCGGCGACGCCGAGATCGGGCATCCGGCCCGCGCAGGCGACGACCATCAGGCCCCCGGAGGCCAGGACGCCGAGGGCCCCCGCGGCGATCAGCCGGACCGTGCCGAACCGCGCGGCCAGCCAGCCGGCCGCCAGCGCCATGACGAGGTTCACGGCCGGGAGCACGGTGCCGGTGAGCGTGCCGACCTGCCCGAGCGGGACGCCGAGATCGAGGAGCGCCAGGGTGTTGGGCCCGGCCACGAGGTAGGAGGCGGCGAAGTAGGCCCCGAGCACCAGCACGCGCCCGGCCAGGCGGCGCAGCCGAGCCAGCGAGCCCGACCAGCGCTCCGGGCCGGCGCCGGTTCCGGCGGCGCCCCCGGCCCCGCGCGGGGGGGCCTCCCGGTAACCCAGGATCGGCAGCAGGCAGAGGGCGTCGAGGGCCGCGCAGGCCAGGACCGCCCCGCGCCAGCCCAGGCTGTCGTAGGAGCCGACCAGCACGCCGACCCCCAGGATGCCGCCGAGGGAGGCGCCGCACAGCTTGGCCGAGGCCACGAAGGCGCGCCGCCCCGCCGGCACGGTCTCGACCACCAGGGCCTCGAGGGCGATGTCCATGGTCGCCACGCAGGCGCAGGCGGCGATCGCCAGGGCGAGCAGCGCCAGGAGCGGCCAGGTCTCGCCGAGACTCAGGACGGCCAGCAGGAGCACCGAGGCGGCCTGCGCGGCCGCGATCCAGCCGATCCGGTGGCTGAGGAACGGCAGGCGGAGCCGGTCGAGCAGGGGCGCCCACAGGAAGGTGAGCCCGACCGGCAGGTTGATGAGCTGCAGAAGCCCGACCTCGGCCAGCTCCACGCCCCGCGCCCGCAGGATCAGCGGCGCCCCGCCGGACAGGAAGCCGAGCGTCGCCCCGAAGGTCACGTACAGGCAGAAGAACGGCGCCAGCGGCCGCAGGCCCGCCAGGGTGTCGACGACCCGGGTGCCGATGGCAGGTCCGGCGGAACCGGTCACCGCGACCCGCACGCTGTGCCGCGATCCGCGCCGGCCCGGAGACTGCAGTTTATAATCACACTAATCTATTGATTTACCTCGGTTTTTGCTGTTTAGAGAGGTCGGCGCCGGGGATCAAGCCGGCGGCGTTTCGCGGCGCGTCGACGCGCGCCCCGCCGGCGGATCCGACGTTAACCTTTCGTCAACCATGCCCCCGACAGAGTCGTCGGCGGAGGGCTGAGCCATGACCCGACGCCGGGATTTCGACGCGCTGAGCGAGGCGCAGATCGCCGCGAACCGCACGCAGGGGCGCTGGGTCGAGCCGAAGGCGGGATTCCGTCCGACCGGTCCGCGGGCCGTGTCCGATCTGCTCGACACGATCCAGCACGTGGCCGAAGCCGCGACCGGCGAGCGCAGCTTCCTGCACCTGCGTCCGGAGGCCGGCCGGCCCCGCGGGCGCTGAGACGATCCCTCCCACGGCGTCGCCCCGATCGCGCGGCGCACTGGCAAGGGCCGACCGGTTCTGCAACAACGCCGGGATGAGACGGCGTCCCGCCCGCGAATCCGCTTGCTCGCACGCGTCGATCGCGTCCGCCCGATCCGGCGGCGCCTCGTGAGCGCGGACGAGGCGGCGGACCGCCGGCCGCGCAACCGCACCCTCGCGCAGGAGGTCGAGCGCCGCCGCGCCGCGCCCGCGGCGACCGGCGCGGCGACCGGGCTGCCGATGAGCGATGTCGGCCTGTCCGGCGGCCTCGACGGCCGGGAGAGGGTGGAAGCGGCCCGGCCGCACCGGCCGGATCCGAAGGTCCTGGTCACCACCGGCTCCGTAAAGATCGCGACCTTCGGCCCCGGCGCCCTCGAACCGGGGATGCGGATGAGCACCGCGCCGCTCTCCGTGGAGACCCTGGCCGCGCGGGCGCGCGCGCCGATCGCCGGTCTCGACTGACCGCCGATGCCGCTCCGCTTCCGGTTCCGCACCCCGCTCCCGCTCCCGCTCCCGCGCTCTCGGCCGCGTTCTCCGACCCTGTCGCTGACGACCCGCATCCTGCTACTCGTCCTGCTCGCCCTCGCCCCGGCGCTGGCGATCCAGGGCTACAACGAGGTCGCCCTGCGGGCGAGCCGCGACGCGGCCGTGCGGGCCGACGCCCGCGCCACCGCGCGCGACGTGGCGGAGGATTTCGCGCAGGTCTCCGACCGGATGCAGCAGGCCCTCGACCTGATCTCCGGGGACGCCACCGTGCAGGCGCGGGAGCCGGCGGCCTGCACCGCCTACCTGCGGCGGGCGGCCGCGCGGCTGCCGCACGTGCTGCTGATCGCCCTCACCGATCCCGAGGGGGCCGTGATCTGCGACAGCGCCGGCGCGCCCGCGGGCTCCTACTCGAGCCGCGGCCGGGCCTATCACCGCCGCGCCCTGGAGCGGGGCGGCTACGCAGTCGGCGGCTACGCGGTCGGCTTCCAGACACGGCGGCCGTCGATCCACTTCGCCCGGGCCGTCCACGCCGGCGACTCCGGGGGGGCGCCCGCGGGCGTCCTGCTCGCCGCTGTCGACCTCGACTGGCTCTCCGATCATCTGGAACAGGCGCTCCATCAGGCGGAGACGGCGATCACCGTGACGGACCGCGACGGCCTGATCATCGCCCGCCGCCCGGACGAGGCGGCCTGGATCGGCAGGCCGATCCCGCCCGACCGGGTCGCCATGCTGGAGGCCCAGGGCAGCGACGTCCGCGTCGCCGCGGGCCTCGACGGCCGCCAGCGGATCATCGCCACCGCGATGCCGGACGGCCCGCTGGCGGGGGTGCGCGTCGTCGTCGGGCGCGACCACGCCACCGCCTTCGCAGATATCGACGCCGCCACCCGCCGCGGCCTGGTGCTGATCGCCCTCGGGGCGGCCCTGGCGCTCGCCGCCGCCCTCGTGGCCGGGCGGGTGTTCATCCGCCGCCCGGTCGAGCGGCTCCTGCGCACCGCGGCGGCGTGGCAGGCTGGCGACCTCGCCGCCCGCACCGGCCTGCACGGCGCCGCGGAGTTCGACCGGCTGGGCAGCAAGCTCGACGCCATGGCCGCCACCCTCCAGCGCAGCACCGCCGAGCTGCGCGCCGAGATCCAGCGCGGCCGCGCCCTGCAGGCGCAGCAGGGCACGATGCTGCACGAGCTGAACCACCGGGTGAAGAACACCCTGGCCACCGTCCAGGCCCTCGCCCGGCAGTCCCGCGGCTCCGCCGAGGTCCTAGAGGCGCGGATCCTGGCCCTGTCGAAGACCCACGACCTCCTGACCCGCGAGGACTGGAGCGGGGCTCCCCTGCGCGAGGTGCTGGAGAGCGAGCTCGGCCCGTACCGGACCGGCGGCGACCAGATCCGTCTGGACGGGCCGGACGTGTCGCTGAGCCCCCGCGAGGTGCTGGCGCTCGGCCTGACGGTCCACGAGCTGACCACCAACGCCGCCAAGTACGGCGCCCTCTCGGTCCGCGAGGGCCGCGTCCGGGTGGCGTGGTCGGTCGCCGCCGGCGCGGCGGGGGAGCGGCGGCTGCGGCTCAGCTGGGAGGAGCGCGGCGGCCCGCCGGTGCGGGCGCCGACCCGGGTGGGCTTCGGGACGCGGCTGATCGCCGGCGGCGTGCGGCGCGAACTCGCCGGCACGGTCGACCTCGCCTTCGAGGCCGCGGGCCTGCGCTGCCGGCTCGACGTGCCGCTCGATCCGGGCCTCGGCACCATGCTGGCACCGACGGGCTAGGACCGGCGTGGCTCGGCCGAATCGCGCCGTTTGAGCAAGGACTTGGATCCGGATCCGGACAGACCGGTCGAGCGCGCCCGGACCGGTACGCGCGGCGAACCCTCGCTCAGATCACGCGTGAGCGGACCGCCGCATCGACCTGACGGCGCTGAGATTTCCGGTCCCGGAATCACGCGCCGGCGCGGGTCACCTCGCGGACGTCCCGCTTCACCTGCCGCCACGTCCGCCAGGGCTCGAGGTTCGAGAGCGCCATCCGGCGGGCGCCCATCCAGCCGAGTCCCAGCGCGATGACGAGAAACGGCGCGGCGACGATCAGCGCGGCCGGCGCCTCGGCGCCGAACGGCACGGCCAGCAGCTTCACCACGGCGTCCAGGCCGAGGAAGAAGGTGACGATCAGCAGCACCGGGATCGTGCCGACGATGGCGATCAGCGACACGATCGCCCGGAAATTGCCGTCGACCTCCGTCCGCGCCAGCGTGAGCAGCGCCTCGACATGCGCCGTCCCCTCGCGCAGGGCCGCGATCAGCAGGGCGAGGGTTCCGTCCGGGGTCTGACGCATGGATACGAGGGTCCTCGGGGCCGTCTCCGGCCGGCTCTCGCCAACGGGGCCGCGGCCCGAAGCGTTCCGCGCCGGGCGCTCACAGCATCAGGAGCACGGCGCCGAGGACCAGAACGGTCGCCAGGCCGGCCAGGAGGACGGCCCGGCCGGCATCGGCGCCGTCGTCCGGGATCGGCTCCGCGGCGGCCGGCGCGGCGGATGCGGGGGCCGCGAAGGCCGCGCCCGGCCCCGCCTCCGCTGCCCGGACCGGCGGCGTGCCGGACCCCGGCGCGGGAAGGGTGACCGCGGCCGGGACCGGCCGGTCCGTCGGGGGGCCGAAGGCTTCGGGCTCGACGCTCACGCCCGCCGCCTCCAGCTCCAGCATCACCAGGACCAGGGCGTCGACATCCATGCGCTCGACGGGCAGCGCGGCGCGCAGATCGTCGGCGGTGAGGAGGCCCCGGTCGCGGCCGAGGGCGACCAGCCGGTCGAGGGTCCCGCGATCCAGAACCTGCGTCATGTCCCGCCTCCGCGGCCGCGTCCCGCCTGTCCATCGAGAACGCGCCCGGGCGGCGCCGGTTACCGGCGGCCGCGGGCCTTCCGGCGCTAGGCGCCGAGGGCGGGCCCGGCCGCCGGGATCGCGCCGGGCTCCGGCCGGGCGCCGCCCGGTCCGGGCCGGAACTGGAGCATCGGCCGCTCGATCAGGTACCAGCTCAGCAGGCCGAGGGGGATGGCGGCCGCGAGGGTGAGGACGGCGACCGCCCAGGGTGAGATCCCGGGGATCCGCGCGACCAGCAGGTTCTGCACCGGCCAGGCGTAGAGGTAGAGACCGTAGGACGGGTCGACCTGGGCGGTGGCGCGGCTGAGGGCGGTGGGGCGCACCGCGAGGGCGAACCAGAAGATCAGGTAGCCGCCGAGGATCGCGAAGGCCGGCTCGGCCAGCGGCCGGCTGAACATCAGGGGGAGCAGCAGCAGGGCGGCGAGGGTCGCGCCGCGCCGCGTGTAGGTGATCCGGTCGGCGAACAGCCGGAAGGCGCCGCCGCAGCAGAACACGAAGGTGAGGCGGATCATCTCCGACAGGGATCCGAGGATGTCGCCCGGATGCCCGACGGGCAGGAAGAGCCAGCGCAGGGCGAGGAGGCTGCCGAGCCCCCCGAGCAGGCCGAGATAGCGTCCGCGGCGGCGCAGGGCGCGGGCGGTGCCGACGAGGCCGAGCAGCAGGTAGCAGCCGAACTCGCAGGGGATGGTCCACATCGAGCCGTTCAGCAGCGGGTAGGGCAGCTCGGCGAAGGCGCCCGGGACCACCGGCATCAGCAGCAGCGACAGCCGCAGCAGGGCCTCGAGCGGCGAGGCGTCCGCGAGGTTGCCGCCGCCGAGGGGCGCGACGACGGCGATGCAGAGCAGGGACGCGACCACGAAGGCCGGGTAGATCCGCAGCGCTCGCCGCGCGAGGTAGTCGCCGAAGGAGCGCTTGGCGCGGTAGCTCGCGGTGATCAGGTAGCCGCTCACGAGGAAGAAGCCGTCGACGGCGATCTCCCCCAGGGACAGGGTCCCGAAGACCTGGGTCAGCAACTCCCGCGACCGGTTCCCGTCCACGAGTTCGGGGGCGTGGGCGAGGATCACGAGGCCCGCGAACAGGAGTCGCAGGGACCCGAAATTGTTCGCCCGCGGATCCCGGCCGCCCGTCACCTCCGCCACCTCTGCCCGCTCCGCGACCTCTCTGCCCGGCGCCCAGGGGCCGGGAAACGGCGCGCGAAGGCAAGGACGCCGGGGCAACACGCGCCGGAGATCGGATTGCGTCGCCCGCGGCCGCACGCGATGGTGCGGGCGCCGTTGCGCTCCCGGCGCGGTTGGGCTAGGGAATGGCCACGGCTTGCACCCGTAGCTCAGCTGGATAGAGCGTTGCCCTCCGAAGGCAAAGGTCACACGTTCGAATCGTGTCGGGTGCGCCAACCTTCCCAATGACGTAGCAAGGGTTAGGCCCGAGGCGGAGATTGCCGGGGTCACCTCGGTCTCGCCTTCGCGATCCCGTTGCGCGTCGCTTCTCTGCCCCCTGCTCGCTTCCCCGTCTCGCCCCTATGACGATTTCCCGCCCCGCGCAGGATGCTTCCGCGAAAGCGGAGCTGGCGCCGACCGGCACGCTCCGGGTCGGTCTCATCGAGGCGCCGTCCGCCGGCCTGATCTTCGTCAGCCGCGCGGCCGATGGAGGGCTCGACGGCGTGACGGCCGATCTGGGCGCGGATCTCGCCCGGCAGGTCGGCCTGCCGCTGGCCGTCACCCTGTTCCCGAACTCGGGCGCTGCGGCCGCCGCCCTCCAGGCCGCGGCGATCGATGTCAGCTTCATGCCGGTCGACGCGACCCGGCGCCAGGTGATCGATTTCGGGCCGGGCTACTACGATCTGGAGAGCACTTATCTGGCCAGCGCCGAGTCGGGCATCACCGACGTGGCGCAGGTGGACCGGCCGGGACTCCGGGTCGTGGCGATCGAGGGCACGACGACGTTCCGCGCCTCCGCCCGCACGCTGACCCGGACGCAGCCCCTCCCCGTCCCGTCCGTGGCCGAGGCGGTCGCGCGCATGCGCGCCGGGCAGGCGGACGCCTTCGCGCTGTCCCGCGACACGTTGCGGCCGGTGGTCCTGCAGGTCCCGGGCTCCCGGATCGTCGCGGGCGGCTTCCAGCAGACGCAGGTCGCCGTCGCCGTTCCGAAGGGCCGGCCCGCCGCCCTCGCCCGCGTCACGGCGTGGATGGATGAGGCGAAGCGCGCCGGGGTCGTCCGGCGCATCTTCGATGCCCGCGGCTTCCACGACGACGCGGTCGCGCCCTGACGAGCCGACCCACGCGAGGCGTTCCAGGGGACGTGGAAGAGACGCAGATAGCCCTACCTAGCGAGATCTCACCGATTGGATCTCGACATGTGGTACCTGTACGGCGCCGTCCTGCTGGCTGGGATCGCGAACGCCATCCAGCCAGGCCAGAACAGTACCCTCGCCAGAGGCTTCTCTCAGCCGCTCGTGGCGGGTCTGATCGTTGGTATCGGCACCGCCCTGACCGTCCTGATCATCGGCCTCATATCCCGTCGCTTGGCATGACCGACAACCTAGGAGCTGTCGCAGGTGCCGTGGTGGGCATGGGGCGGCGGCTTCCTGGGCGGCGGAGTCGTGATCGCGCAGCTGCTGATTGCTCGGCACGTGGGAGCTGGGGCGTTTCTCGGGCTTCTGGTGACGGCGGGCGTCGTGACCTCCATCCTGCTCGACCATTTCGGCTTGGTCGGCTTTGAGGTGCATCCGGCCAGCCTCTGGCGGATCCTCGGTGGCCTGCTGATGGTGGCCGGTGTCGCGCTCGTCGCGCTCTTCTAAAGGCGGTCGCGTTTCTCCCGCACGGCTCGCGCCACCTTCGTGCTCGACGGTCTGGAGCAGGCCCTGCACGAGCGCCGGCCCCTCCAGGTGAGCGGGCTCGCGCACCACAGCGACAGGGGGAGCCGATACCTCGCTCGGCGCGACACGGAATGGCTGGCGGAGGCGGGCGTCGAGCCTTCGGTCGGCAGCGTCGGATACAGCGACGACAACGCCTCGGCCGAGACGATCAGCGGTCTGTTCAAGGCCGAGGTGATCCATCGGCGCGCGCCGTGGCGCAGCTTCGAGGCGGTGGCGTTCGCCGCGCCGGAAGGGGTCGATTGATCCTCTCGATCAGAAGGGTCCAAAGCCGGCCGGTCAGGTCAGGAGCGGCCGAGGAAGCGGGTCGGGCTCGGCGGGACGGCAGATACAGATGGGTCGCCCGCCCCGCGACATTCAACCACACACGCAGTGCCTAACTTGAGCTGTTTCCGGCCGAGCGTGTTGTTCAATTCGACAATTGTATATGGATCTAAACCGCTCTATCGCCAAACATTCACTTGAGAGCGGCATTCATGCTTTGGCTGAATGGCAATGATCGCCTTCGTGAGATCGTCGTGCGCGTTATGTCTGGATATTGGCTGAGCCATATATGGCGGAACGCAAGAAACATCTAAAAACTCCTCGCAAACCTGCTTCTGATCCCGGTTCGGCATATCGAACTGAGAGACAAAGGGTGCGAGGTCATGAGTACGACCGTCGGGGTCCTGATCCTGGATGAAGCGCAGGACCTGAGCGCCGCCGCCCGCGCTGCTTTGGATCACTTGCCGGTGATCCGCCTACTCGGCGAGGCATGCCTGGACGAAGCCGATGTCGAGGTTGAGGTCGCTGTGGTCTGTCTCAGCTCGGACAAGGTCGCGGAGGGAATCGCGCATGTCACCGGCCTGAGGGAACGCCGGCCGAACCTGCGCATCCTGGTGACCTTCGACGCGCTGACAGCGGACCACTTCGAGTCTCTGCTGGATGCGGGTGCTGACGCCTTCGTCGGGCGCTCACATTCGCAGCAGGAACTCAGTGCGGCGCTGCTTGCCCTCGTGAAGGGAGCGGCTTGCCTCGTTCCTCCGAAGCGGCTGGGCGCCATCAAGGCGGGCCAGAGCTGCAACTTCGGTCTGTCCCCCCGCGAGATCGACGTCCTGCGCTTCCTCTGCGCAGGCTTCAGCAACAAGGAGGTCGCCCGGCGCTTGGCGCTGAGTGTGCGCACTGTGGAGACCCATCGGCTCAACCTGCGCCGCAAGACCCAGACCGGCCGTTTGAAGGAGCTCGTTTCGCTCGCCCACCAGCTTGGGCTGCCGCTCCCGTCTGCTGACGAGTGGGCTTCGCATGCCGACAAACGGTTCGCGTCAAAGGGAGGCTCTCTTTTCGAGGCCGTGACCGGCCCGGAAGGGCTTTCCGTCCGTGCCGACGTCGCTGGCCGTGCAGGAGCGACTTCCTTGAGGAAGCGTTAACGGCGCGAGGCGGTCGCTACGGATGGTGGCGGCAGCTCTCCTGCGCGTACTCTGCAGCGTCGCTACGGCTTCTGACAGGCGAAACCGAACGGCAGGCGGGCCGGCCCCTAGAGGGCTCGGCCCGCGCCTTTCGGGCCAGTGTGAACTGTTGCGCCGATCCTGACACTTCCGCCGTCTCGGGCAGGGACCCGGAACGACAACGGCGCAGCAACCCTGGAGGTCACTGCGCCGCGGGGTCGGGCTACTGAGGGGGCGATAGCAGCCACGAAGAAGGGCTGCGCGCGACGCTGCTACTGCGAGGTGCGCCTGAACACATCCAAGAGCATGTGGCTCGGCAGCGACAGAGGTCGGCCATCGCCTGTGGACAGCGCGAAGCGCCCTCGATCCGTCAAGGTTCAGGCGCGAGGGTGCTGACCCCTCTTCCGATCCGGCCTGCCATGTTCGCCAGCCCTCACGCTTTCGTCCTGCATCATCGCGAGCGTCTCGCCGTGCTCCTCTCGTCGGCCCTGTTCCTGGCCGGCGCGCTCCCGCTTTTCTGGGCGGTCGGGTGACGACCGCGGCGCCCCGTTAGTAGCAGCCGGCCGATGGCCGCTCAGGCGGTGTCATCCGATGACGGCTTGCGGCGCTCCGAGCCCGGCGGACGTGGCGTTGTGTTCGTCCAGGGCATCGTGCCATCCGGTCGCCGGAGCATCGACCTTGCCCTTCAGGTCGCCCTTCCGCTCCGGGCGGGGGGCCTTGCGACCGCCATCGCGCCATACCCGGAACTTGCGGCTGTCGACCCACTCCCTTCGGCCGTGCTCGGCGCGGACGATGATGTCGGCGATCACCCGGTTGGCCTCGTCCTCGTTGAAGAACGCCGACGCGAGCCGTCGGGTCGCACAGCGCCGCAGGGCCCGCGCCTCTCGAATGGCGGGACGTTCTTGCGGAACCCGCAACACCGCATGAGCATCGCCCGACCCACATCGTCCCGCTTCGGCGTGCCGGTCTTCAGGCGGTTCTGACGGCACTCGCCCCAGGTCTCGACGCTGGCGTCGAGGCTGCGCTTCGGGCGCTTCGACATGCCCTTGCGGGATTTCCGGGCCGCAGGTGTCCAACCTGGACGTCTCGCGTCGAAGTCGGGGGGCTCGTTCTCGTCCGACAGAGGTGCGCCTCCATGTGAGGAGCCCCCTATCCATACCGGATCGACCCGAGACACAAACGGCCGAGCGGCGGCAGCGCCCTGGCACCCTCATCGGCTGATGCGGCCGGGTCATCGGATGATGACGGTCCGGTCAGCAGCCGGCGCTCGATGCGTTGAGAATTCAACTCGCCATGACCGTCACGCGCGTTGCGACGACGTCATGGCGAGCCATGGGTTGGGATGGGATCGGATCCGCTCGGACGGCCCTTCCAGAACGAAGAAACACCCCGGGAGCTTGCGCTCCCAGGGTGCTGCCGACCTCGCGGCCAGTTTGATCGGGCTGGGGATGCGAAGGTCAGCCGATCGGCTGCTCTTCGGCGGCGGAGAGCGATGAGGAGGACCAACTACCCCTCGCCCGCCGCCGCATCTCCCGGCACAGCCGCCGGGAGCAGCGCGACCGGATCTCAGTACGAGCCGAACTTGTAGTTCAGACCGGCGCGGACGACGGCGAACTCGTCGTCGCGGCGGCCGATGGCGCTGTAGGCGACCGGGACGAGGTTGGCGGCGTTGACCACCAGGGCGCCCTGGTTGCGGGTGCCGCGCTCCAGGTTCACGTACAGGCCTTCGATCTTCAGCGTCACGGCCGAGGAGCGGAAGAAGTTCAGGAACGAGTCGGTCGGCAGCGCGTACTCGATGCCGCCGCCGACGGCGTAGCCGGTGCGGAAGCTGTCGTTGCCGGCGTAGCCGCCGAAGGAGCGGTCGGCGCTGCCCGAGCCGTAGGCGAAGCCGCCGGTGGCGTACACGAGGGTGCGGTCGAAGGCGTAGCCGAGGCGGCCGCGCACGGTGCCGAAGTAGTCGAGGCTGGAGAGGCCGCGCGGGTCGGTGACGTAGTAGCCGGGGGCGACGGCGCCGGAGATGAAGGCGTTGTTCCGGTTACGGCCGAAGTCGAGGTACTGGGCGTCGGCCTCGAAGCCGATCACGACACCCGAACCCGGGGTGATCTGCCAGTTGTAGCCGATCTGCGCACCGCCGGAGAAGCCGTCCTGGCTGCGGTCGCGGAAGGAGGCGACGGTGCCGGGGGCGGCGTAGGGGAAGGGCACCGCGAAGGTGTTGTTGGTGCGGCTGCTGGCGTCGAAGGCGTAGCCGGCGTTGATACCGAAGTAGGCGCCGGTCCAGGTGAAGA
>NZ_JBQEPK010000023.1:96710-104641 GCF_052045615.1 Methylobacterium sp. 22177
GGACGGGGGTGAACACCGGCGGCGGGGCGGCGCGGCGCGGCAGGTCGGCGGCCGAGGCGGCGGCGGTCAGGGCCGTGAAGGCGGCCAGCGAGGCCAGGAGCTTGGTCATAACGGAAGGTCCAAATTTCGATCTGGGTGTATGGCTACCGGTCCGTGATGGAAATAGCTGTAGTTTTACGGGCACACCATGCGATGATGAGGTAGGGCGGCTTAGTAAACCGAATATGAACGCACCCGAGATCGGCAAAATACATCGCCTGACACTCAGCCGGTCGCCACAACATCTCAGATGCGTTTTGGTTGCAGTCCGCCGCCACGTCGCTTGGTAGCTGTGGCCGCAGGGCTACAGGACGGGGTCGGCGGTTCGCTGCAGAGTAGGACCCTCACTGGATTTTCAGCTCCACCATGCCGATCCGGCCCGAGGACCGCTACTTCTGTCCCGTCGATTGGGCGTAGCTCTCGGCCGTGATCCGGTATCGGCCAGGATCACGGCGCCGCGGCGCCGACACACCTATCCACCGCGGAACATAGCGCCACCGGAACAAGAACCGGATCTCGGCATTGGCGGCTCACATTGTGGAGACGACGATGACTGAAAAGAAGGGCAACGGTAGCGCGACAGCCAAGAAAGCGAATGCCAAGGCGAGCAAGGAGGGTAAATCCAACCCTCGTAAGTCGTCGGCGGCACAGGCCGAACTCGGCAAGAAGGGCGCTAAGAGCAAATAAGCGAAGCCTTCACCCCACTTAGACGGGCGCTTCGAGGGCTGGCAGCCCCCGGGGCCGGTGCCCCGCGGTCTCCGGTCTTGCCGCCTCGCACCGACCCTCGCACGACTGCTCGACCTGGGCTTCGCGGGGTAGATGCGGAGATCTGTCTGCACCAGCCTGTCATCGCGCGCCCGCCGGCAACAGCACCGTGTGGTGTCGCGAACGCCTCGGGCGCGTCGGCAGGGGGAAGCGTTACCGTAGCAGGTGTTCCGCGCAGAAAAAGGCCGCTCCCGAAGGAGCGGCCCGAAGTCTTGGGAGGAAACGCTCTCGGGGAGGGCTGCGAAACTGCGGCGCCGTCGCGGTCTCACGTGGCCCGCCTCAGCCTGCGCGGTCCGGCGCACAACTGCGGTCTGGCTTCGTCTCGTGCATAAGTGGCGCTAGACGCCCGCTCAGGTGCGCGTCCGCGCCGTGGCTCGGGCGCCCGGAACGTTCCGGGGCCGCGTCTCACCTAGCTTCGCGGGAGACGCAGTCGTGTCGGCCGTCAGCGGGCCAAAGCGTCGGCCGGGCCACCCGCATGCTGGCCCGAGTACCGGTAGGCCGGGGCGGTGCGATAGTGGGTCACTGAGATGTCCGGCAGGACCACCGAGGCGTTGCCGACGTAGCCCGGGTAGGCCGAAGCCGGATAGGGGCTGTGCCTGCTGTCGATGCCCTGCGCCAGGGCGGGCGTGGCGACGGCGACCAGGGCGGCCGCAGCGAGCAGATGCAGCTTCATGACGATCTCCGTGCGGGTTCGTTCGACTTCGCGGGGAAGCCATCCGGTCAGTCGGGTCGCGTGAGGAAGATCGTCGGTGCGGCGGTCTCGATCGCGGCGGCTGTGCTTGGCCGGCTGTGACCTCTCAACGGCGTATTCCGCCGATCGTTCGCCGGGTTTTGTGCGCCGCCACACAGGGGGCGCACCGAGACGGGCGATCTGTCCGTGGCCCCTCCCCGCCAATAACCCCCGACAAATCCCGACCGAGGTCCGAGGTTGTGAGCGGCTCGCTGCGCAGGCGCACGCCAGGATCAAACACCAGGATCAAGCATCCCATTGTTGACGAGGGCGTTGCGCGTGTAGCTGTGCCTCGGCTTGCTCGCGCTGCAGGATCTCATGGCGGAGCGCATCGTTCACGGATCGAAGTTCGCGGGCGCGATGCCGGTCGGTCCGAATGACCAGCCAAGCGAGGGCAGCCGCGAGACACAGGGCGGTGACGATAACTGCAGCCAGGATCGACCGGCGGAACGCGGCTCGTTCGGCGCGTGTGGCCTGGAGTTCTATCTCTGCTCGGTCGAACTCAGCGATAGCCGTCCGAATACGCCTCATCAGGTCGCGTCCGGCGTTGGTGCGCACAATGGTGAGCGCTCCCGCTTGGTCGCCCGCCTGCATGCGCTCAGTCGTTCGCGCGAGCTCGGCCACCTTCTCATCGATGATGGGGCGGAGCTGATCCAGCCGGGCTTGCTGCTCTGCGTTGTCGCCCGTGAGGTACCGCAACTCTGCCTCGGCAGCCGGCAACTCGCGGCGAGCGGTCGTGAACGGGTCGAGGTAAGTCAGGTCGCCGGTGAGCAGGTAGCCGCGCTGGCCTGTCTCCGCTTCTTGAATGAGCCGAGATAGCCGCGCCTCGGCCCGCCGCACTTCAGCGGAGTGCACAGCCCACGCATCGGCATCCGCGCTGGCCAGAGCGGCAACGACGGCTGCCAAGCCGGCGAGAATGAGCAAGGCGAACCCGACGACGATCGCGGCGGTTTCGCGAGATCCGGGGGGGGGGGCGTCGGGCGGAGCGATCTTCCAAGTTGCATCCTCCGCACTGGGAAATTGGCAGCTTGGCAGTGCCGACATAGGGGCCGCGCTGGCAAGACCGTCGCTCGTCCCGTCCGACTGCCCGCGAGATTTCTCACAGGATCGCCTCAGTTGAGGCCGAACGCTGCCCCTCGGCGGCCTCTCATCGCTTCCATTGCCTACTCCTCTGTGCGCCACTCAAAGCGCCTGACAGAACGGGCACGGACAGCGTGGGTGGGCGTGGGTGGTGATGGCTCGTCCGCTTCTGCCCGATGATCTCTGGACCGGGATTGCGCCGCTTCCGCCGCCGTTCCGCCCGCGTCCAAAAGGAGGCCGGCGGCCGATCGAGAACCGAGCTGCGTTGACCGGCATTCTGCTCGTGCTGCGCTGAGGCATTCCGTGGGAGATGCTGCCAGCGGAGATGGGCTGCGGCTGCGGGATGAGTTGCTGGCGCCGCTGACGGGACTGGCAGGCGGCCGGCATGTGGGCGCGCCTGCATCAGGTGCTCTTGGAGCGCCTGCACGGGGCGGGTCAGACCGACTGGAGCCGAGCGAGCCTGGACATCGCCTCTGTCCGGGCCAAGAGGGGGCTCTGCCACCGACCCGAACCCGGCGGACCGGGGCGAGGCAGGCACGAAGCGCCACCTCGTCACCGACGCGCGTGGTACGCCGCTCGGCGTCTGCCTGAGGGAGGCCAACCGGCACGACAGCGCGATGATGGCACCGGCCCTCGATGCCAGCCCACCCGCGCGCAACGGTCGGCGGGGTCGGTCGCGACACCGCCCGGACAAACTGCACGCCGACAAAGCCTACGATGCTCGACCGCGCCGACGCGAGTGCCGGGCACGTGGGATTGTACCGCGCATCGCACGCCGCAGCAGCGAGAGACTGGGTCGGCACCGACGGGTGGTGGAGCGCGCGCACGCTTGGTTCAAACGCTTCCGGCGCTTGCCGGTCCGCTACGACCGACGCGTCGACATCTACGAGGCCTTCACCGGCCTCGCTGCCAGCCCCCTCACACTCAACCAGACCAAACGGTTCTGTTAGGCGCTCTGAAGGCCAGGGCTGATCGGCTCAAGACAAAAGTAAGCAGAGGCCCGGCATCGCGAGCCGATCGCCTCCTGCGATGTTTGCCGAGATGGAGCCTGCTAGAGCTTTGCACGGTGCAAAGCCTCGCCGGCCTCGCGCGATCCTGTGAGCGAGGTACCCGTCCCTATCGGAGTGACGATCGAGCACCTAGCGCAAATCAGTCAAATCGCCTTATCCAGGCCTAAGAGCGCGGGACAAAACCGCAGGTATTGGGTTGGGCGGGCATGGACGCTCTCGTACCCGACGACCTGTGGGCGGTGATCGAGCCGCTTCTGCCGTTTGAGCCTGAGAAGCCGAAAGGCGGTCGGCCGCGTGCCTCGGATCGGGCGGCGCTGGCTGGCATCATCCTGGTTCTGCGTACGGGCATGCAGTGGAAGCACCTGCCGCGTTCTGAGGTGGGTTGCAGCGGCAAAACGAGTTGGCGGCGGCTCGGCACGTGGCAGGCAGCCGGTGTTTGGGCCGCCCTGCACCGCGCGATGCTGGAGCAACTTCAGGACGCCGATGCGCTCAACTGGTCGCGCGCGGCCCTCGACAGTGCGAGCCTGCCAGCGAAAAAGGGGGCTGCGCGACAGGCCCGAACCCGACGGACCGGGGCAAGCCGGGGACGAAGCGCCACCTCGTCGTGGACGCCAACGGCACGCCGCTCGGCCTGACGCTGACCGGGGCCAACTGCAACGACAGCCGTATGCTGGCGGCGACCCTCGACGCGGTGCCGGGCGTGCGCACCGGCCGGCGTGGTCGCCCGCGATGCAGACCGGACAAGCTGCACGCCGACAAGGGTTACGATTACCGTCGCTGCCGGCGCGAGTGCCGGGCCCGCAGCATCACACCACGGATCGCTCGACGGGGCATCGAGAGCTGCCAGCACCTCGGCCGCCATCGCTGGATCGTGGAGCGCACTTTGGCTTGGCTCGCCCGCTTCCGCCGACTGACCATCCGCTACGAGCGACGCGTCGACCTGCATCTCGCATTCACGACCCTCGCCTGTGTCCTCATCTGTAGGGCACAGATCGACCGGTTTTGTCCCTGACTCTTAGTCTGCTCCGGCTCGTCCGGCGGATGGCCGAGTGCCAGCCCGATCATCACGGTGCCGGTGGCGCTGCCTAGATGGCCTAAGGTCAAGCAATGGCACTCGGAATCTGACCTGACCGGCTGGCTTTGGACCGGGCTGATTGAGAGGATCAGCCGGGACCAGAGGAGTCGGACATGCGGCGAGGTTAGAAGACGAGCGCGGAGCAGGTGGTACTGAAGCTGCGCCAGATCGAGGTGCAGACAGCACAGGGCAAGAGCTTGGCGCTGGCGTGCAAAGAGGCGGAGATCTCCGAGCAGAGCTATTACCGCTGGCGCAAGGAGTACGGCGGCCTCCAAGTCGATCAAGCCAGGAAGATGAAGGAGCTTGAGCGCGAGAACGCGCGGCTGCGGCGGCTCGTGGCCGATCTTTCCCTGGAGAAGCAGGTGTTGGCGGACGTGGCGGCGGGAAACTTGTAGCCCCCGAGCGACGCCGGCAGGCGGTTGCTGGCATCCGGGAGAGGTGCGGCCTCTCGGAACGTCACGCCTGCAGGATCGTCGGCCAGCACCGGGGGACGCAACGCTACGTGCCTACCGTGCCGGCCGACGGGGATGCGCTGACCCGAGCCATCGTCGCCCTGGCGTCCGAGTATGGGCGCTACGGCTACCGCCGCGTCACCGCGCTGCTGCAGGCAGACGGCTGGCCGGTGGGCAACGATCGGGTTCAGCGGATCTGGCGTCGCGAGGGGCTGAAGGTCCCGCAAAAACACCGGCCGCGCAGCCGTCTCTGGCTGAACGACGGCTCTTGCGTGCGGCTGCGTCCGCTCCACCGTAATCACGTCTCGAGCTTCGACTTCGTGCAGGCCCAGACCCCCGACGGCCGGAGCCTACGCATCCTGACGCTGCTCGACGAGCACAGCCGAGCCTGCTTGGCGTTGAAGGTGGCACGGCGCATCAACAGCCTGGGTGTGATCGAGGCGCTGGCCGACGCGATGTGTCTGCACGGCATCCCGGAGAACATCCGCTGCGACAATGGCCCTGAGATGATCTCGAAGGCGCTGCGCAAATGGGTCGCCAAGACCGGCTCGCAGATCCAGGACATCGCGCCGGGATCACCGTCGGAGAACGGGTACTGCGAAAGCTTCAACGGCAAGCTGCGCGACGAGTGCCTGCGCCAAGAGATCTTCTACTCGCTCAAGGAAGCTCAGATCGTGATCGCTCTTTGGCAAAACACATACAACCGCGTCCGGCCGCACTCGTCGCTGGGCTGTCGGCCGCCCGCGCCTGTCCGCTGCCCAGATCTGGCCTTCCGGCTACCCATGGCAGCGGTCATGCAGTAGCCTCTCACTCGGCTCGGTCCAAAATGCCGGTCAGGTCAGTCTCGGCTCCGGTCGATCCTCGAGGAATGACGACCTTGCGATCAGTGCCCGTTGTGTTGGGCTGAAGCTGGATGGCTGCGCCGCCTGATCGCGAAGTGCCGCCAAGCGCGATCGGCTGAGCTGACGCCATTCCTGAAGCCGTTGTCGCAAGCGAAGCGATCGGGACGGTCGACATGGCGCGTGTTGGTCGTCCTTTCAGGCGCGTTTCCTGAAGAAAGTCGTCGCTGGATCGAACTTTCCGGGCAAAAGCTCAGATAATATACGCCATATGAGAACGGCGGGTCGCGCGGTGATCGATCGCGCGGTGCATCCCTCGGTTAAAGACCGCAGGGTGCTGCTGGGGGCTTACTCTCTCTCACGCACCCGAACGGCCGGTCGTGGACTTCGAAGAGATCCCTCCGTCCATCAGTCAACTGCCGCGGGCAGCGGGCACGAGAAACCGCCGCGTCCATTGCCAACGGCACCGATGCCCGCCACCGATCCGCCCGGCCGGAGACCGGCGACCGACGGACACCCCGCGACGAACCGCGTTCGGCCGCGCGACCCCGGATCCCTGTCGGCGTCCGGCCGGTTCACCGGGGAGAGGGGCCGCGGGCCGATCCAGTCCGGCGCGCAGACCGCTCGAGGCAAGCCAAGAGGAGGCTTCGTGGACGGATCCAGGGAACGGGAAAAGCGCGACCTCAAGCCTCTGGTGATCGCGCTCGTCGTCGTGGGGCTCGTCTTCGCGGGGGCCATCGCGGGCTACTGGACCTGGCAGACCGGCAGCCAGCAGCATACCGCCTCGCGGCAGAGCGACGGATCGGCGACGGCTCTCCCGAAGTGAGCGGGCGACCCGGGCCATAGGTCGGGCGAACACCGTCATCGTCGGCGCGGTGGGTGCCTGAGCAGGTGGATCGGAAGTATCGCGGCGGGACTTAAAGGAAAGCTCCCGCGATACGGGCAATCAAAGCGGTCCGTGACACCCGGTCTTCAACGGAACCAGGTATTCGGGCAGCGCCGACGGAGGTCGGCTCCGCCAAGACCTGGAGATGGGTTGATGCTCAAGTCACTCGCCGCCGCGGCACTGCTCACCGTCGGCATCGCCGTGCCGGCCTCGGCGCTGCCAGTCCCGGGGTCGCCGCTCCACGCCGCGCAGGACGGGCTGATCCAGCACGTCTACGGCGGCTGCGGGCCCTACGGCCACCGCGGGCCATACGGCGGGTGCCGCGCCGGCGGCCAGTGGGGCGGGTATGTCGGTCGGGCCTGCCCGCGCGGCTTCCACCTCGGTCGCGGCGGGCGGCGCTGCTGGCCGAACCGGTACTGGTAGCGAGCGTCCCCGGCCCGTGTGGCGCGGCCGCGACACGGGCCGACGGACCCCTGTGGACGTCGCGCGCCACCCCCGATCCGTCACGGTTCAGGGGCGGGCCTGACGTCCTCGCCCCCGCCCCCGGCCGTGCCCTGTTCGCCCGTTTCCGCGCCGTCGTTCTCGGGCACCGCGAGCGCCTCGCGGTGCTCGTCTCCTCGGCCCTGTTCCTGGCCGGCGCGCTCTCGCTGTTCTGGGCGGTCGGCTGATCGCCGCGGCACTCCGTGCCGGAACGCAGGAACACCCCGGGAGCGTGCGCTCCCAGGGTGCTGCCGACCTCGCGGCCAGTCTGATCGGGCTGGGGATGCGAAGGTCAACCGGAAGGCTGCTCTTCGGCGGCGGAGAGCGATGAGGCGGACCAGCACCCTCGCGCCCGCCGCGTCTCCCGGCACGGAGGCCGGGAGCGGCGCGACCCGATCTCAGTACGAGCCGAACTTGTAGTTCAGGCCGGCGCGGACGACGGCGAACTCGGTCTTGGCGGCGGCGCCGTTGAGGTAGGCGATGCCGTTCGGGGGCAGGAGGTTGCCGTAGAACACGCCGCCGGCCGAGTTCTTCTGGCGGTCGAGGCTGACGTACAGGCCTTCGACCTTCAGCGT
>NZ_JBQEPK010000024.1:0-104371 GCF_052045615.1 Methylobacterium sp. 22177
CTCGTGCGGTCTCCCGGGCCATGCCCCCGGCGCCCAGGCGCGCGGGGACGATCACGCGCGTCGGAACGGCGGGCGGGGGCCAGGGATGCGTGGAGTTGCACCGCACCGTTGTTCCCTCGCCCGAGAAATCGGTCTACACGGCCGCTCCCTCGAAATCGCTTACCTGCCCCGTATGCAGGACTGAGCCCGGAGACGCGCGCACCATGCCGATCCTCACCTTCCCCGACGGCAACACGCGGGAGATCGCCGCCGGCACCACCGGCCGCGCCGTGGTCGAGGGCATCGCCAAGTCGCTGGCCAAGCGCACCGTCGCCATGGCGCTCGACGGCACGGTCGCCGACCTCGACGACCCGATCGACCGCGATGCCCGCATCGAGTTCCTGGACCGCACCGACCCGCGCAGCCTGGAGTTGATCCGGCACGACTGCGCGCACGTGCTCGCCGAGGCCGTGCAGGCGCTCTGGCCGGAGACGCAGGTCACGATCGGCCCGGTGATCGAGAACGGCTTCTACTACGACTTCCACCGCGAGACCCCGTTCACGCCCGAGGACTTCCCGAAGATCGAGGCGAAGATGCGCGAGATCATCGCGCGCGACGCGCCCTTCACCAAGGAGGTCTGGACGCGCGACGACGTGCGCGGCCTGTTCGCCGGCAAGGGTGAGGGCTTCAAGGTCGAGCTGGTCGACGCGATCCCGCCGGGCGAGGACCTGAAGATCTACCGCCAGGGCGACTGGTTCGACCTCTGCCGCGGCCCGCACATGACCTCGACCGGCAAGGTCGGCACGGCCTTCAAGCTGATGAAGGTCGCGGGCGCCTACTGGCGGGGTGATTCGAACAACCCGATGCTGACCCGCATCTACGGGACGGCCTGGGCGAACCAGGCCGACCTCGACGATTACCTGCACCGGCTGGAGGAGGCCGAGCGCCGCGACCACCGCCGGCTCGGCCGCGAGATGGACCTGTTCCACTTCCAGGAGGAGGGCCCGGGCGTCGTCTTCTGGCACGCCAAGGGCTGGACGATCTTCCAGGAGCTGATCGCCTACATGCGCCGGCGCCTGCGCGGCGACTACGCCGAGGTGAACGCCCCGCAGATCCTCGACAAGGCCCTGTGGGAGACCTCCGGCCACTGGGGGTGGTACCGGGAGAACATGTTCGCCGCGCAGTCCGCGGGCGAGGAGGCCGAGGACAAGCGCTGGTTCGCCCTCAAGCCGATGAACTGCCCGGGCCACGTGCAGATCTTCAAGCACGGCCTGAAATCCTACCGCGACCTGCCCCTGCGCATGGCCGAGTTCGGCATCGTCCACCGCTACGAGCCGTCCGGCGCCATGCACGGGCTGATGCGCGTGCGCGGCTTCACGCAGGACGACGCCCACGTCTTCTGCACCGAGGACCAGCTCGCCGACGAGTGCCTGAAGATCAACGACCTGATCCTCTCGACCTACGCGGATTTCGGCTTCGACCAGATCGTCGTGAAGCTCTCGACGCGGCCCGAGAAGCGCGTCGGCTCCGACGCCCTCTGGGACCACGCCGAGGACGTGATGACCCGCGTGCTGGCGCAGATCGAGGAGCAGTCCGGCGGGCGGATCCGGACCGCGGTCAACCCGGGGGAGGGCGCGTTCTACGGGCCCAAATTCGAGTACGTGCTGCGCGACGCCATCGGCCGCGACTGGCAGTGCGGGACCACGCAGGTGGATTTCAACCTGCCCGAGCGGTTCGGCGCCTTCTACATCGACGCCGACGGCGCCCGGAAGCCGCCCGTGATGGTCCACCGGGCGATCTGCGGCTCGATGGAGCGCTTCACCGGCATCCTGATCGAGCACTTCGCCGGGCACTTCCCCCTGTGGCTGGCGCCGGTCCAGGTCGTGGTGGCGACGATCACCGGCGAGGCCGACGCCTACGCCCGCGACGTCATCCGCACCCTGGAGCGCGCGGGCCTGCGGGTCGAGGCGGATCTGCGCAACGAGAAGATCAACTACAAGGTCCGCGAGCACTCGCTGGCCAAGGTGCCGGTGCTGCTGGCGCTCGGCCGCCGCGAGGCGGAGGAGCGGACGGTCTCGATCCGGCGGCTCGGCAGCCAGCAGACCCGCACGCTGCCGCTGACCGAGGCCGTGGCGGCCTTCGTGGAGGAGGCGACCGCGCCGGACATCCGCCGCGCCGAGGCGGTCGCCGCGACGGTCCCGACCAGCGACACGGTGCTCGACGCCCACCACGACCGGCACGACGCGCCCTGACGGGGCCTCCGGAAGACGTCGTCCCGGCGCCGCGCGGCGGCGCCCGGGACGACAGCGCGGATCCACCGCGTCGAGGCCGGGTTCGAGCCGGCGACCGACAGAGTTCGCGTGTCGGGATCGCGGTCTCAACTTGCGGATGGTCAATCTCGGCGTGGATCGCTCAACGCGCACAACTTTCGTCAAGGTTGGCGAAAGGAATCCCATTCTATGAAGGCCGGAGACTAATTTCCGAGCCGGCTCGATCCGGCAATCGCCCGACGACGCTGTCGGGCGCTTCGGGGGACCGGCCATGGCGGCGGAGGCGGGCAGGGCGGCGACGAGGCTGGCGCGGCGCCACCGGCAGGTGGCCTGCGACCGGCGCCAGGACGGGCTCGGCCGCGGGCGCAAGCTCGGACCCGGCATCGTTCAGGCGCTGGATTCGCTGCCGCACGGCCTGTGCCTGTTCGATTCCGCCGACCGGCTGCTGTTCGTGAGCGACGGGTTCCGGCGCCTGTTCGGCCCGCCCGCGAGCCGGGTCCGGCCCGGCATGCACGCCCGGGCGGTGGGCGCGGCGAGCGCGGCGGGGGCCCTCCCGGCCGACCGGGATCCCTGCGGCCTCTGGGCGGCGCGCCGGCGGCTCCTCGCCCGGGGCGCGACCGACGCCGTGGTGCAGACGCTCGCGGACGGCCGCCAGATCGCGATCACGCTGCACCCGCAGGCCGGCGGCGCCTGGACCGCCCTGTGGGAGGACGTGACCGAGCGCTGCCGGGCGGAGTCGCTCCTGCGCTACATGGCCCACCACGACCCGCTGACCGGCCTGCCGAACCGCCGCCTGTTCGCGGCCCGGCTCGAGCGGACCCTGGCGGACCTCGACGGCGCGCCCTGCGCGCTGCTGTGCCTCGACCTCGACGGCTTCAAGCCGGTGAACGACCGCCACGGGCACGCGGTGGGCGACGCGCTCCTGCGGCAGCTGGCCGAGCGCCTGCGGGCGGCGCTCGGCGCGGGCGATTGCGCCGCGCGGCTCGGCGGCGACGAGTTCACCATCCTGCTCGGCGACGCGGCGCCGGCGCCGGCCCTCGGCTTCGCCCTGCGCCTCCAGGCGCGCCTCGCCGAGCCGTACGATCTCGGGACCGGATCGCCGATCCGCATCGGCGCGGCGATCGGCGTGGCCTGCGCGCCCCTGCACGCGATCCGGGCGCAAACCCTGGTGGAGCGGGCGGACGCGGCGATGTACGCGGCCAAGCGCCTCGGCCACCCCTACCTGTGGGACGACGCGCTGGGTCCGGGGCCGGCGGATCCGGGCAGGGCGCCGCCGGCCTGCGGCGGCCGGGACGGCGCTCAGCGCGCCTTCTCGTGCTCCGCGAGGCCCACGGCCCTGTAATCGTAGGTCGGGAAGAACTCGGTGCGGTAGGCCCCCCAGGCCGTGTCCTCGAGGACGCGGTTGACCTCGCGCAGGCGGGACGCGGGCAGCCGCAGGACGATGATCTGCCCGATCCCCATGACGACGTTCCAGGAGACGACCTCGATCCCCGGCGGCGGGAAGGCCTTGTAGAAGCCCTGCTTGGCGAGCTGCGCGTTCAGCTCCGCCAGCGGGCGGGACTGGTCGTGGCGCAGGAAGACCGTCAGCAGCACGGCGTTGTCGGCCGTCGCCGCGGCGGAGCCGGGGGGCGGGGGCGGCGCGGTCTGCGCCACCGCCTGTCCGGCGGGACCGAGCAGCAGCAGCGCCGCCGCGAGCGGGGCTGTCAAACCTGTTGAACGTCGCATGCGATCTCCTGGCCTTCCCGTGCGCCGGCCGTCGTCAACGCGCCCGGGCGCCGGACTTTCCCGCCCCGCCCCGTCAGCCGCCCCGTCAGCCGCCCTCGACATCGTAGGAGAGCCGCAGACGCAGGCGGACCGCGCCCTGCTCGTCGCGCACGGCGATCACGTAATCCTGCCGCTCCATCGGATCGGTCAGGCCCTGCGCGAGCCGGGTCAGGATGCGCACCGCCTGCGCCCGCGCCGCGGCGAGATCCGGAAGATCGAAGCCGTCGCGGTCGCGAACCAAGTTGGCGCCGTCGTGGAGGTCGATGAAATAGCGGGGCACGGATACGAGCTCAGCGAGCGCCGGAGCTCGCAAGGATCAATCTCCGCTGTTTCTACGTAGTTTCCCGGGGGCCGCAATCCGAGGTCGCCCGTGTCGCACCCCCAGACGCGGCCGGTTGTGAGGCCGGGCAGGCGGGCGGCGTCAGCTCCCCAGCAGGCTCTCGGCGAAATCGTCCGGAACGGTCCCGAACTGGCCGAGGATGGTGACGCCCTCGAGCTCCCCGGTCTCGTCGTCGGCCACAACCTTGAGGGCCGCGGCGCCCGGCATGCGGGCGGCCAGCGCCTCCGCCTTCTTGAGGGCACCGAACTCGCTCTGTGCGGGCTCCTGGCGAGCGGGCCGCAGGCGGTTCCGGTGCAGCTCGAACGGCTGCACGAGGTAGGTGGTCTTCAGGGTCATTCCGGCGTCCTCGGCGCGGCGCGCGGTCGCGAACAGACCGCGGCGCGGTCCGCTACAGGCTGCGGGTGGTCACCCCGAGGGCGAGCAGGGCGTAGGCGCCGATGAAGAACCACTGCCGGTGCGCCACGACGGTTTTTCCGACCATCGGGATGCGCGTGTAAAGGCTGGCGACGGCGAGGCCGATCAGCACGGCCGACACCAGGAACGTGAGCAGGCGCGGGGCGGAGAGCGTGGGCATGCCCCATGCTCCGCCCGGTACGCTTACCGAACCGTTACCGGTCGAGTCCGGGCACGAGCGGGCGATACGCCGTCAACGGCCCCTGCGTCCCGGGAAGCAGCCCGACCTCGGCGAGCCAGAGGACCATGATCGCCCCGGCCAGCAGCGTCGCGAGCGAGGCGAGACGCCCGGTGCACCGCCGCAGGACGAACATGGCGACCACGACGGCCAGCAGGGCGACGAGGAGGGCGAGCATCAGCATGGTGGCGCCATGCCACGGCCGGGCCGCCGCGTCACCGCGGTTCACGGCGGAACACACCACCGGCCCGGCCGCACCGGGCTCGAGACCGCCAGATGCACGTTCTGGTCGTTCCGCAGAGCGGAAACTCTACCGCAGTCGATAGGCCGCCTCGAGAGGCGCTCGGAAATACTCCGCCGCAAATCGCCAGGAATAGCTGTCCGCTCTCCGCGACGGGCACCCCAATCATGCACGGGATGCCGCCCACCAACGCTTTTGTAACTTGCATTCAGCGCTCAAAAGTAGCAGATCGCGGGCGAGGGGCACACCAGGAATCTTGCAGTGACAGAAGAAACCACAGGGCCCAACTCCAACTTCATCGAGCTGGCGGGCGATATCGTCGCCGCCTACGTGTCGAACAATCCGGTGCCGGCCGCGGAGCTGCCGGCGCTGATCGCGCGGGTGCACGGCGCGATCAGCGGGCTCGTCACCGGGACCCTGACGGCGGAGATCGGCGCGGCTCCGCAGGCCGAGGTCGAGAAGCCGAGCGCGGCCCAGATCCGCAAGTCGGTTCGGCACGACGGGATCGTCAGCTTCATCGACGGCAAGACCTACAAGACGCTGAAGCGTCACCTGACCAGCCACGGCCTGGACCCGCGCAGCTACCGCGATCGCTACGGCCTGCCGGCCGACTATCCGATGGTCGCCCCGAGCTACGCCGAGCAGCGTTCCGCCCTCGCCAAGGCGATCGGCCTGGGCCAGCCCGGCGCCATGGCCGAGCGCGAGCGCAGGGGCCGCAAGGCCGCCTGAGGACGAAGACCTCCGAGGGTGCCCCGCTCGGGGCACCCTCGCAACGACGCGTCGCAGGGCCCGGCGCGTCGCGCGGCCGCCGGCCTCCCCCCGGATCGGGGGAGCGGACCGCCGCGCGGCCCGAAACCGCGCCGAGACCGTTGCATCGTCGCCACACGCGCCCAGGACATCGCGCGACACGGACAAGCTGCCACACTCTGCACAAAGCTGATGCGCACGCCGGGGCCCGAGGATGCTACCGAAGGGTTCGGCGAGATGAAGCGAGAGCAGACGATGACGAGTTCGGTCGTGCCGTTCCCGGCGCATATCGCGCCGGCGGTCGTGGACGAGGACACCGCGTCGATCATCGCCGTGTTGCAGGATCAGTTGGCACTGGCCCGCGAGGGCCGGCTGCGCTCGGTGGCGGTCGTCTCCGTCTCGGCGGACGGCGAGGCGATCGGCACGCAATGGTCCTGCAAGGGCTCCGATATCAGCAACCTGATCGGCAAGCTGACCGTCCTGACCCACGACCTGATGGCCGCCCGCAAGTGAACGACCGGCGCTGACAGGCACGCCCGCGGGATCCTCCGCGCACGCTGCGGGGTGGCACGGTCCGCGCGGTGCGGCGCTCCGGACTCGGGTCCAGCCTCGGACCGAAGGAATGCCCCGGATGACTCGCGCCCTCCTGTTCGCCGCCCTCCTGGCCACGGCCGTCCTGCCGGGCACAGCCCGGGCCGCCGAGGAGGCGGACGACACCAAGCGTGCTGAGACGATCCAGGGGCTCGTGCGGATCGTCGGCGCGCAGGCCGGCATCGTCCTGTATTGCCGCAAGCTCTACACCATCGACGACACGGTTTCCGAAGGCCTGTCCCGCACGGTGCGCCGAGCCCTGGACGCGGCCCTCGGCCGCCCGCGCGCCAGGAACGCCATCGCCGAGGAAGGCCGGCGGGTCGCGGGCGAGATCGCCGCGGTCGGCGCGGAGCAGTGGTGCGCCGACCAGCGCGACATCCTGAACACGGACGGCGTCCGGGTGTTCATCGACTGATCGCGTCGGCTTCCGTTCCTGCGGGCCGGTCCGGGCGGTCAGCCGGCCGATGCCCCTCGGGAACGACAACCCCAGCGGCGGCGCGCGCCGCGAGGCCCGCGCCCCGTCAGATGAAGGCGGCATTCCGGCCGTTGTTCCGCAGTGCAGAACAGATTAGCGCCTTGTTCACCGCGTCCTCGTCTGTCATGCTCCGATGACGGAAGAGCCTGAACAGATCAAGCCGGTCGCACTCGTCCGTTTACAAGAGCCCTCAAGGGCCGAGAGACCGGCGCAGAGGGAAACGCCATGTCTCGTCCAATACTTCTGGCCCTCGCTCTCGTCGTCTGCGGGGCCGCCGTCACGCTGTTCGCCTTCCTGCGCGCACCCCAGTCGCGGGAGTTCGCCGGGTGGGACGTCGCCTTCATGGGCGGCATCGGGGCCGTCGCGCTGGGCTTCCTCACCACCCTCGTCGAGGTCGTGACCGGGTAGGTCGCGTCCGCGGAAGGCCCCGGGCCGCCGAGCGGTCGGACCGAGGCCGTCCCGTCCCTGCGGATCCGTCGCCCCCGTCGACCGGCGGGTGGCGGGGCTCTGCGCATCCGGTGCCCGACCGAAACCGCATATAGAGCTCAGAATTCACAGGGACGCGGGCATCCCGACAATTCGAGGCATTTCGCAAACCGCCCTTGAACCCGGGTGACCGATCCTGTCGGGCAGAGGTTCTCGAGGCGGTGATGTTCGAACGACGCAGCGCTCCACGCACGCTTCTCAACGAGACCGGCAGCATCTCGGTCGACGAGCATCGAAGCTTGCCCTGCATCGTCTACGACCGGTCCGCCGGCGGCGTGCGGGTCGCGCTCCCGGATGCCGAGATCGTCCCGGACAGCTTCATCCTCAGCATCGACGCGAGCAGCGAGATCCTCGTCTGCCGCGCCATCTGGCGCAAGGCGGAGGAGATCGGGGCCACCACCGACATCCCCGAGACGGCGCGGTCGGGCCGGGCGAATCTCTGGCGCGAGCTCGAACCGACCTGACAGCCGCCTCGGCGGTTCACGCGGCGGGCGGCGCGGCTCCTGTCATCGACGGACTCGGCCGGCAGCGGCGTCGCCGTCCGACGCGCGTCACTCCCAGTCGATGTTGAGCGAGCGCTCGAAGGCGGCCGCCGACAGCTCCTTGCCCTTCGGATCGGCGACCGTGATCTCGCGGAAGCCGCGCCGGGCCAGCTCCCAGGTCTTCTCCATCGCCTGCTCGTCCGTCCCGCAGGCGAACGTCATGACGCGACCGGACGGATCAATCCCCTTGACGGTGAACACACCACTCTCCCTGCTCGCGCCTCCCATATAGAGTCGCGATCCGAAACGCGCCTCCCGCCATCGTGACGAAGCCGCGGGACCCGCACCCGCGCCGTCGCGTTGGCTGCAGGCAGGAAGAGACCGCATGACCCGCGCAGGCGAGACCGCAACCCCGACGCGCCCCGCTACGGACCCGGTCGAGGCGGGCGAGGTCCCGACGGAGCGCGGTGACAGGGCGGCCACGGTCCCGACCGACGATCCCGAGGTCGGCCTCGCGCAGAAGGGCAGCGGGGAAGAGGCGGTCGTTCGGCGCGAGACGGAGATCTGACCGGTCGCGCCGGTGCGCGGGCGGTCCCTGGACGCCGGCGCTTGTGCGGCGCACAAACGGGGGCCGCACCCGGATGGCGGCCGACAGGAGACCGTTCATGGCACAGATGTCGAGCTACGAGGTCCCGACCCAGATCCGCGACCTCGCCGAGACCAGCGTCGAGCAGGCCCGCAAGGCCTTCGGAAGCTTCATCGGAGCGGCGCGGCGCGCCTCCGAGACGGCGCACGATACGGCCGATCTCGCGCGGACCAACGCGCAGGCCCTGTACGCCCGCAGCCTCGACCACGCGGAGCAGAACATCCGCGCCGCCCTGGATCACGCGCAGAAGCTCGCCGCGGCCGGGTCGCTCCCGGAGGCGGCCGCGATCCAGGCCGAGTACGCCCGCGAGCGCTTCGCGGCCCTGCAGGCGCAGGCCCAGGAGGTGGGCAGCCTGGCCCAGAGCGCGTTCCAGCAGGGGGCCGAGCGCGCCCGCGCCGCTCTGCAGCAGGGCGCCGATGCGGCCCGCACGACCCTCGAGCAGGGGCAGGATGCGGCCCGGGACGCGGCGGCCGCGGCACACGAGGCCTCCGGGGCGGCGTCCCACTGAGCGGAACCGCCGAGCGCCCCCTGGGCGAGTGGCCGGCGGCCCTTCGCGGCGCTGCTGGCCGTGTTCGGACGCGGAGTTGGAAATGATGTACGGGGAGGTTGGCCGCTTGACGGATGAGAGTCTGCGGCTGGGCCTGAGACAGGCCGAGAACGCCGTCCTGCTGGTTCTGGCGGCGCAGTACGCGTGGGCGGATCTGTGGTTCGAGGGGTACCGCGCGGCGGGGACCGCCCTCAGCACCGAGCTCGATCAGCGGGCGCGGACGCGGCGCTTGATCCGTCGCGGCGTGGCACCTTCGGTGGCGTCGCAGGAGTTGCACATCGTCTGAGCTATGGCCGGGGACGGAGCCGCCCGAGGGGCTCCGTCCCCGGCAGCGGGCTCAGCGGCTCGCCTCGACGGACGCCTGGACCATCGGCCGGCGGAGGGACGAGACCGTCCGGCCGACGGTCGCCGGCGCGGCGACGGGCTGGGGCGTGGTGGTCAGATCGTGGATCGCGCGGATCTGCTGGGCGGGCCGGGCCTGATCGCGATAGAGCGGCGGCGTCAGGTGCAGGCGGTCGTCGGCGGCGGCGAGACCCGTGAAGGCCGCCGAGGTGAGCGCGGCCGACGCGAGGATGAGGATCGTGCGCATGGTGCGTCTCCGGTTCGATCGCGGCGTCGACCGCGGGATGCGATCGACCAGCGCATGAGACCACGGATTTGTGCAGCGCGGCATGCAAATTGCGCATTGCACCATATCGCCATGACGGCACGGTATTGCAGTGTTTCCCGGGAATTCCCAGCCGCGAATTCAGGCCCCGATCCCGCGCGCCATGCATTCGATGCAAATGAACTAAACTTCCATGGGCGCGTTCTCAAATCAAACTTGAGAAGCGCGTCATTTGTTTTTCGCGCGGGCCACCGGATCGACCGAAACCGTCGGGCGAGCGCGAGCATTGTTGGCGTCGCGGCCCGTGACACGAATCGGAGACCTCGACGCCAGATCCGCGTCACACAGGCACGCTAGAAGACCGCACAACCCGCGCAGGCACCCTGCGAAGCACCACGAGAGCGCCGATGACGCCCTCCGACCTCGACAGACGAGCCGAACTGACCATCTGGCCCAAGGGCGCGCCCGGCCACGCCGCGGAGGGGCGGCCCTTCGCGACCCTGCGGGAAGCCCTCGCCGTCGCGATCGCGGCGATCGAGTCCGGCGAGGCCCAGCCCTGGATCATCACCGAGGCCGGCGACATCCTCTCGCCGCGCTGGATCCAGGCGAATTCCCGGTCGCGGGCGCCGCACTAGCCGGCGCCACGCCGGGCGCGGAGCCTGATCAGCAGCCGATGCAGATGTCGCGGACCACGTGCTGATGCCGCTGGCCGGTGCGCTGGTTCGGGAGCTGTCCGTCGAGCGACGAGAAGCCGCTGCCCAGGACCCGGAAGCGGCGCTCGACCGCTGGCTCGGAAGCGGCCTTGACCGGAGCGGGGGCCGGGGCCGCCGTAGGGGCAGCCGCCGGTGCGGGCGCTCCGTTGGCCATGCCGGGATCGGGCAGGGTCAGGGCCATGCCCGGCGACGGCGGCACCTGCGCGAACTCGCCCGCCCGGCCCGGCAGGGGCGCGGCGACCAGAAGCGCGAGGACCGGGGCCGCGACGACGCGCCGGTTCAGCGGATGCATCACACTCTCCTGCCTCGGGAGCCGGCACGCCACGGACCCCGTGCCTCTGGGCCATCGCCGGATCGGCCCCCGTCCCGATGACGGGAACGGCGCCGATCCCGGTTGTGCGCGGCGGAGCGGGGCGCCGCCACTCATCCATTCGGCGGAGCGTGCGCCGGGCGGCTCAGTAGGCCCGACCGTAGAAGGGCTGCGAGACCGGGCGATAGCGGTCGCTCACCGGCCACGTGTAGGGCTGCTCCTTGCCGGTGCGAAGGTCCGAGCGGAACTTCGGCTCGTTGAAGCCGATCCCGTGCAGGCCCGCCGCGCCCTTGGCACCCTGGGCCTTGGGCCCGGCATCGCGCGCCAGGGCAGCGCCCGAGACGCCGATAACGAGAGCGGCCGCGAGCGAGACGCGGCCCAGCATGACGTTCATCTCTGTCTCCTGTCCCGGCCGAGGTGCCGGCACAGAAGGAACGGCAGCGGTTCGGCCCGGTTCCGGGCCCGGAGGCCGGTCAGAACCCCTGGCCGAGGCAGGCTTCGGCGAAGGGCCCGCCGCAGAGGTCGCCGGTCCGGACCGGCGCGGCCGCCGCGCCGCCGATGCCGGCACCACCGACCGCCCCGCCGCCGCTCGGCAGGGTGCGGGCCGCCTGGGCGGGGTCGTCCGCGGGCAGCCCGGCAGCCCCGGCGATCGCGGCGCCGCCCGTGCCGGCGCCGCCCGCCCCGGATGCCGTCACGGCCGTGGTCCCGCCGACGGCCGTGACGGTCCCGAGCCCGAACAGCCCGAACAGCCCGCCGCTGGACAGGGTGACACCGGTCGCGCCGATGCCCGACGCGGTGCCCGCGCCGCTGCCGAGACCTGTCGACGCGGCGGCGGCGGACGAGCCCGGCGCGAGCGAGGATCCGGCAATCCCGGCGGCGTTCAGGCCTGTGCCGAGCCCGGTGCCCAGACCGGTGCCCAGACCGGCGCCGGCGCCCAGGCCGGAGGTGAGGCCCGCCCCGCTCCCGAGCCCGCCCGTGCCGGGGATCGACGTCAGGACGCTCCCGGTGGCCGAGCCCGAACCCGTGCGGGACGCGCCGCTGAGGCCGCTGCGGAATCCGGTGGCGCCGATCGTCCCGCCGGTCCCGGGGGTCGTACCGGTGACACCGGCACCGCCGGTCGCGGTGGATCCCAGGCCGCCGAGCTGGCCCGCGCCGCCCGATCCGGCGGTCGTCGTACCGAGCGTCGTCCCGGCCGACAGGCCGGCCGACGAACCGATGCGGCCGCCACCTCCGCCCCCGCCGCCGCCGAAGCTGAGCTGACCGGCATTCACGAGGCCGCCGGTCTGCGCCGAGACGGTCGGGAAGGGGCCGGTGGTGGAACTGCCGCCCAGGCTGAGCTGGCCGGGATTGGCGATGGGGGTGATCGGCTCCAGCGCGGCCCCACTCGGCACCGTCGCGGTGGCCGAGAGGCTCTGCGCCCCGGCCGGGACGGCGATCAGCAGCAGCAGGGCGGCGGCGAGGATGGACCGCATGGCACGCTCCTCAGGCGGAGGGACGGTGGCAGAAGCCGGGACGGAATATGGCTCGGAAACCGGAGGGCGTCCGGCCGGTTCCGGCGGCGCGGGGACGCGGCGCGGGCTTGGCCGGCGGGAGAAAGGAGGCTGCCGGCCTTCATGCTGCCGGAAAGGCGGTGTGCTCTCGGCCCCGGATCCGCCCGACCTGCGCCCGAACCTGCGACCGTGCCGTTGCCCGAAATCCTCGCCCAAGGCCTGCGCAGTGCCGGCTGGCTCGCCGGCCTGCCGGCCCTCGCGCTGATCTGGGCGAGCGCGACCCTCTACGCCGCCCCGCGGATCGCCGACGGGCTCGAGGCGGAGGGCGCGGCGATCGCCGCCGGCACGGCCACCGCCACCGGCGAGCCGTGGCTGCGCCTGGAGGCCAGCGGGCGCGACCTCGTGGCCGCCGGCGAGGCCCCGGACGTCGCCGAACGCGCCACCGTGCTGTCCCGCCTCGCGGCCCTCGACGGCCCGCGCCGCATCGTCTCCGAACTCGGCATCGTGGAGACCGCCGCGCCGTTCCAGTGGGCGGCGATCCGCACGGGTCAGAACCGGATCGCCCTGGAGGGGAGCCGCCCGGTGGAGATCGGCCGGCGGGCGCTGGAGGCGCGGATCACCGGCGCCCTCAATCCCGGCACCGGTCTCGACGACACCGCCAGGGCCGCCCGGGGCGCGCCGCCGGATTTCGCCAGCGCGGCCGCGTTCCTGGCGGCCCGGCTCTCCGGCCTCGCCAAGGGCGGGCGGGCGGCGCTCAGCGACACGGTGCTCAGCCTGTCGGGCGAGGCCCTCGACGTGCCGGCCTACGAGGCCCTGCGGGCGGCCCTGTCGGACCCGCCAGAGGGATTCAGCGTCGGGCGGGTCGAGATCCTGCCGCCCCGGGTGGCCGCGTACCGGTTCGCCGTGGAGAAATCGGCCCGGGGCATCGTCCTCGACGGCTTCGCCCCCTCGGCGGCCGACCGCGAGGCCGCCCTGCGCGCCGCCACCGAGGCCGCCGCGGGCGGCACCGTGGAGGACCGGCTCCTGGCCGCCCGGGGGCTCGACCCGGCGATCGACCCGAAGGGCCTCATCGCCTTCGCGTTCAGGCTCGCCGAGCTGATCCAGTCCGGGCAGGTCGTGTTCCAGGACGGGGCGGTGTCGGTGACCGGCGACGCCATCGACGGGCAGGCGCTCCCCGACGCCGAGGCGCTGATGCGCGACGGCCGGCCCGCCGGCGTGGCGGCCGGGCGGGTGGCGCTCACGGCGCGGCCGCTCTCGCCCTACCGGGTGGCGATCCGCCGGACCGCCGACGCCGTGACCCTCACCGGCCACCTGCCGGACGCCGCGACCCGGGAGCGGGTGCTCGCCGCCCTGCGCCCGCGCCTGTTCCGGGAGCCGGTGATCGACCGCACCCGCCTCGCCGACGGCGCCCCGCCGGATCTCGGGGACGCGCTGGCCGCCGCCGCCCCGCTGGTGACGAATCTCGCGGACGGAACCGTCTCGGTCTCGGACCGCGCCCTGACGCTCACGGGCGAGAGCCTCTACCGGGAGGGCGCCGCGCGCACCCCGGACCGGCTCGCCGAGGCGCTGCCCCCCGGCTGGACCGGGCGGGCCAGCGTCACGGCCCGGGACGCGGCGGAGCGGCGCGATCCCGCCACCTGCCGCACCGACTTCGCCGCCGCCCTGGCGGGGGCGGACCTGCACTTCCCCGCGGGCGGCGCCGTGCTGACGCCCGCCTTCTACCCGACCCTCGACGCGCTGGCCGCCCTGGCGAAGACCTGCCCGTCGCTGCGCGTCGCGGTCTCCGGCCCCGCCGACCCGGTGAGGCCGCCCGCGACCCCGGCCGCCGGGCCGTCGCCGGGGGAGGGCGCGGCCGCCGAGCCGACCCGGGTCGCCGACGCCGCCAAGCCGGAGGTTGCTGCCAAGCCGGCCCCGGCCGCTCAGGACACCGCGACGCATACGGTCAAGGATGCGGCCAAGGACGCGGCCAAAGATCGGGGCAAGGACGCGGGCAAGGACCGGGGCAAGGACCGGGGCAAGGCCGAGACCGGCAAGGCGAGTACGGCCAGGAAGGAGCCGGCCGCGCCCGGCAAGGCGGCGGCGAAGAAGCCCGCCGAGGCCCCCGACGAGCCGCCGGCCGACCTGCCGCGCCTGCGCGCCCAGGCGGTGGTGGAGTATCTCCTCCAGGCCGGAGCCCGGCCGGATCAGGTCGCGGCCGGTCCGGACGGGCCGGCCGGCCCCGTCGTCTTCGCGCTGCTGCCGTGAGGGACATCCGCTCCGCCGCGCGCCCGCCAGCCGGGCCGCGCCCATCCGCGCGCCACCATCGCGCCCGCAGGGAGGCCGGACGGCCGTGACGCTGCTGCTCGCCGGATTCTGGCCCGGACTCGCCGGGGCGGCCGCGCTCGGCCTCGTGGTCGGCGCGCTGGTCGGCTGGCCGGACCGGCTCGCCGTCTCGCTGGGCCTCTGCGTGGTCGCGGGGCTCGTGGCCGCGGCGGCGATCGCCGGGTTCGTGCCGGGCCTGCCCGGCCTGTGGCTCGATGGCGCGGCCCTGATGCTGCCGGTCTACTGCGCGGCCTGCCTGCTCGGGGCGCTGGGACGTCGCCTCGCCGGCCGGACCTGACGGCGCGGGAACCGGTCCGCCCCCCGGCCGCGTTTTTCCGGCAGAAGGGCCCCGAGGGCCCGCCCCGAACCCGGAGAGGCCGCGATGCCCAGGACCGTCGACAGTCCCCAGCCCGCGCGACGCCGCGCCGTCCGCCTGCCGCGCCCCCGCGCCGGCGCCGCCGCCACCGGCCTGTTCCTGGCCGGACTGATCCTCTCGGCCGCGACGGTGCCGCTGGTCGAGCCCGCCGACGCCACCACCGGCGGCGGCACCGCCCAGGCCGCGCTCGCGACGCCGGCCCGCTGAGCGAGGCAACCCGCGCCCGCCCCGGATTGTTGTTCGGCCGGGCCCGTCCGGCCCGGTTCTGCGGGGGAGACGCGCATGGGACTGCTCGAATCGGCGATCGGCGGCGTGCTCGGTCAGGTGTTCGGCGGGCAGAAGCAGGGCTCCGGGGGCATGTCGCCCCTGGTCAAGGCGCTGCTGATGCTGCTGCTGGCCAAGGGCGCCAGCGGCGGCTTCGGCGACATCTTCGGCCGCGGGCGCCAGGGCGAGCCCGGCCCCGAGGCCGACCGCTCCGGCGGCGCCGGACCCTACGGGCGCGATCCCGGCCAGCACCCCGCCGATGCCGGCGGGCGCCGCCCCGACGACGGCGGCGATATCGGCGGCTGGGACCAGTACGGCGGCCGCCGCGAGGGCGGCCCGGTGGACTCGTCCCTGCCGCCCGGCGACTTCTCGGACCTCTCCGGCATGCTCGACGGCCCCGGCGACGCCCCGCCGCCGAGCCGCGCCGCCCCGGACGGGCAGGGGGATCTCGGCGGCCTCGACGGGCTGGTCGACCGGTTCCGCCAGGGCGGCCTCGGCGACGTGATCGAGTCCTGGATCGGCCACGGCACCAACCGCCCGGTGGCCCCGGACCAGCTCGCCCGGGCGCTCGGCCCCGACACGGTGGACACCCTCCAGCAGCAGACCGGGATGGACCGCGAGACGCTTCTTTCTCAGTTGGCCCAGGCGCTGCCGGAGGTGGTGCACACGCTCACGCCGCAGGGACGGGTGCCGGGAGCGGATGAGCGGCGGGGGTGGTAGCCGGACGCCGGATCGGGTGCCGCGCGGCGCGCCGGACAGGGGATTCGATCACGACCCCATCCTGAAGGGCCGGGGCGCCGCGCCGGTCACGATGCCCTCCGTCGAGGCGGCCGCGCAGTCTGCCAGGATGCGCGCGGGATCCCGCTCACAGCGCGATCACCCGATCGAAGCCCCCATTCCGGACGTCAGCGCGCTGACGGAACCTGCGGAAGACTTTCCGAAGACTTCGCGAAGATTTGCGGAGCGTGTCGGAGTTGGACGGCGACGCGCCTAAGCGACCCGCCGCATCACCAGCGACGCGTTCGTCCCGCCAAATCCGAACGAGTTCGACAGCACGACATCCACCTGCTTCCGCTTCGCCTCGAACGGCACGAGGTCGATCTTGGTCTGGACGGAGGGGTTGTCGAGGTTGAGCGTCGGCGGGATGACGTTGTCGCGCAGGACGAGGATCGAGAAGATCGCCTCGACCGAGCCGGCGGCGCCCAGCAGGTGGCCGACCGAGCTCTTGGTCGACGACATGGTGGCGTTGGCGGCGGCGTCGCCCAGGAGGCGCTCCACGGCCTTCAGCTCCAGCTCGTCGCCCATGGGCGTCGAGGTGCCGTGGGCGTTGATGTAGCCGATCTCGGACGGGGAGATGCCGGCGCGCTTCACCGCGGCGGTCATGCAGCGGAAGGCGCCGTCGCCGTCCGGGGAGGGGGAGGTGATGTGGTAGGCGTCGCCCGAGAGGCCGTAGCCCACCACCTCGGCGTAGATCTTCGCGCCGCGGGCCTTGGCGTGCTCGTACTCCTCCAGCACCACGATGCCGGCGCCCTCGCCCATGAGGAAGCCGTCGCGGTCGCGGTCGTAGGGGCGCGACGCCTTCTCGGGCGTGTCGTTGAAGCCCGTGGTCAGCGCCCGGCAGGCGGAGAAGCCCGCGATCGACAGGCGGTTCACCGGCGACTCGGCGCCGCCCGCCACCATCACGTCGGCGTCCCCCAGCGCGATCAGGCGGCTCGCGTCGCCGATGGCGTGGGCGCCCGTGGAGCAGGCCGTCACCACGGCGTTGTTCGGCCCCTTGAGGCCGTACGCGATCGAGACCTGGCCGGAGGCGAGGTTGATGATCCGGCCCGGGATGAAGAACGGCGAGATCCGGCGCGGGCCCTTCTCGTGCAGGGTCACGGAGGCGTCGTAGATGCCGCCGATGCCGCCGATGCCGGAGCCGATCAGCACGCCGGTGGCGCACTGGTCCTCGTGGCTCTTGGGCGCCCAGCCGGCATCCTTCAGCGCCTCGTCGGCCGCCGCCATCGCGTAGACGATGAACGGGTCGACCTTGCGCTGCTCCTTCACCTCCATCACGAGGTCGGGGTTGAAGGTGCCGTCGGTGCCGTCGCCGAAGGGGACCTGCGCGGCGATCCGGCAGGGCAGGTCGGCGGATTCGAAGCCGCGGATCGGGCCGGCGCCGCTGTCGCCCGCGATCAGCCGGCTCCAGGTGTGCTCCACCCCGCTCCCCAGCGGCGTGACCATCCCCAGACCCGTGACCACCACCCGCCGCATGTGCCCTGTCCCGTCTTGAGGCGCCGCCCCGCCGGCACCGCCGCGGTCGCGCATCGTCCTAACTCGCTCGGAGGCGGAATCGGTCCCTGCGGGACGCCTCGCGACTCCGAGCCTTGAAACGCGTAACGGCGCGGGGGCTGTCTCGCCTCACCCGCGCCGCGTCAAACCCGCTCCCCGGCGCCTTCAGGCGGCGGAGTTCTTCTCCAGGAACTTCACGGCGTCGCCGACCGTCTGGATGGTCTCGGCAGCGTCGTCCGGGATCTCGACGTTGAACTCTTCCTCGAAGGCCATGACCAGCTCGACGGTGTCGAGGCTGTCGGCACCGAGGTCGTCGATGAAGTTGGCGCTCTCGACCACCTTCTCGGGCTCCACGCCCAGGTGCTCGACGACGATCTTCTTCACGCGCTCAGCGATATCGCTCATCGGTCTTCCGTCCTCGTCCTTCTGGTCTGTCAGTCTTCTCGGGGTGGTGCCGTGGCCGCGTCGCGCCCTTGCGGGCTTGTTGTGACGGGCCGGTGTCCGATCGCGCGTGCTTCTGAGGTGAACCGGCGCGTGAGCCGGGACGCCCCCGCCGGAGGGCCTTGGACTGAAAACCCGCAGAACCGTCAACCCCCTGTACGGCTGCGGGGCGTGGTAGCACAGGGTTCCCGCCCTGGCGAGGGCCCGTTCAGAAAGCCTTCATGGGTGTGGCACTTGCGTGTCGGCGGGGGTGATTCGCGCGCCGTTCGCGCCGGTCGGGAGCCGGTATACGCGCCCTAGTACATGGCCATCCCGCCATTCACGTGCAGCGTGTGGCCGGTGACGTAGCCCGCCTCCGCGGAGGCGAGGTAGAGGCAGGCCGCCGCGACCTCCGCGCCCTCGCCGAGACGGCCGGCCGGCACGCGGGCGAGGATGCCCTCGCGCTGCTTCTCGTTGAGGGCGTCGGTCATGGGCGAGCTGATGAAGCCCGGGGCGATGCAGTTGACGGTGATTCCCCGCGAGGCGACCTCGGCGGCGAGCGCCTTGGTCATGCCCACGAGGCCGGCCTTGGCGGCGGCGTAGTTGCCCTGGCCGGGATTGCCGGTGCTGCCGACCACCGAGCCGATGTTGACGATCCGCCCGGAGCGGCGGCGCATCATGCCCTTCACGGCGGCCCGCGACAGGCGGAAGGCGGCGGTGAGGTTGACGGCGATCACCTGCTCCCACTCCTCGTCCTTCATCCGCATGAAGAGGTTGTCGCGGGTGATGCCGGCATTGTTCACGAGGATGTCCAGCGGACCGATCGCGGCCTCGGCGGCCGGGACGAGACCCTCGACCGAGTCCTTGTCGGAGAGGTCGGCCGCGACGGGGCTCGCGCGCTCGCCGAGCTCGGCGGCGAGCGCCTCCAGGGCCGCGGGCCGCGTGCCCGAGAGCGCCACGGTGGCCCCCTGCGCGTGCAGGGCCCGGGCGATCGCCTGGCCGAGGCCGCCGGTCGCGCCGGTGACGAGGGCCTTGCGGCCGGTGAGGTCGAACATGCGGGACTCCGTCGGATCAGAGCGCGCGGATCAGAGCGCGAAGGCGGCGACGTCGGCGGGGGTGCCGATTGCGGCGGCGCTCGCCTGGGGGGCGATGCGCTTGACGAGGCCGGTCAGCACCTTGCCGGCGCCGAGTTCGTAGAACCGGTCGACGCCGGAGGCGGCCATGGCGGCGACGCTCTCGCGCCAGCGCACGGTGCCGGTGACCTGCTCGACCAGGGCCGCGCGGATCGCCTCCGGATCGGTGACCGGGGCGGCCGCGACGTTGGCGTAGAGGGTGACGCGCGGGGCCGCCAGGGTGACGGCGGACAGCGCCCGGGCCATGGCCTCGGCGGCCGGGGCCATCAGGCGGCAGTGGAACGGCGCCGAGACGTTGAGCATCACGGCGCGCTTGATGCCGCGGCCGGTGGCGATGCCGACGGCGCGCTCCACGGCCGGGCGGTCGCCGGAGAGCACCACCTGGCCGCCGCCGTTGTCGTTGGCGACGTCGCAGACCGCGCCGTCGCCGGCCTCGTCGGCCGCCGCCTCGGCGACGGAGCGGGCGGCCTCGAGGTCGGTGCCGATCAGCGCCGCCATGGCGCCGGCGCCCGGCGCGACCGCCGCCTGCATGGCCTCGCCGCGCAGGCGCAGAAGCTTGGCGGCGTCCGCGACGGTCAGGCTGCCGGCGGCCGCGAGCGCGGCGTACTCACCGAGCGAGTGGCCGGCCACGCAGGCGACGTCGCGCGCGAGGTCGAGGCCGCGCTCGGCCTCCAGCACGCGCAGCACCGCGAGGCTCGCCGCCATCAGGGCCGGCTGGGCGTTGGTCGTGAGGGTCAGCTCCTCGACCGGCCCCGCGAACATCAGCCGCGACAGGTTCTGGCCCAGGGCGGCGTCGACCTCGTCGAGCACGGCCCGGGCCTGCGGGAAGGCCTCCGCGAGGTCCCGCGCCATGCCGACCGCCTGGCTGCCCTGGCCCGGAAAGATGAATGCGCGCATGTTGCGTCCTGATCGCCGGCGCCGTGCGGCGCGCGAACGCCGCCCGTGTCGGCCGAAACTCTGGAATGGCGCGCGCACTCGCACCCGCGGCCCTGGGTGTCAACAATGCGCCGCACCATGACGCCGCAGCACGATGCGCGTCGGCGGCGCGCCTCGGAGGGGCGCTGGGGCCCCGGGGGCGACCGGACCGGCATGCTCGTCGGACGCTCGCCGGACGCGCGCCGGGTTCGCGCCGGGCGCGCGCCCTGCGCAACCCGCTGTGCTTGTTGCACAACGGCATCCGGTGTAGAGTGGGCCCATACCCGACATCCCCCGTCGCTCAAGCCCAAGGAGCCGCCCCGCATGGCGCGCGTCACCGTCGAAGACTGCATCGAGAAGGTCGAGAACCGCTTCGAGCTGGTGCTGCTGGCGAGCCACCGAGCCCGCCTCCTGGCCGCCGGCGCCCCGCTGACCATCGACCGCGACCGCGACAAGAACCCGGTCGTGGCCCTGCGTGAGATCGGCGACGAGACGATCACGGCCGACGACCTCAAGGAGCAGCTGATCCACTCGATGCAGAAGTACGTCGAGGTGGACGAGCCCGAGGCCGAGACCGTGCCGCTGCTGTCGAGCTCGCCGGCCGCCGCCGCGGTGGCGCCCCAGTCCTCCAGCGACGACGCGGCGGTCCAGTTCGACCGCATGAGCGAGGAGGACCTGCTGCGCGGCCTCGAGAACCTCGCCCCGCCGGTCGAGACCGACGACGAGGGCGAGTGAGCCTGGGAACGTGGGCCTGGATGCGCGCGACCTGACCGAGACCGGACCCGGCGGAGACGCCGGGTTCTCTCGTTCCGTGGCCGGCCCGCCGGCACCCGGCGCGGCCGCGCCGCCGGAGGCCGGCGCCGTCCCGGCCGTCGCGGAACAACCGCGCGTGATCCCGGCCCCGCGCACCGCCCCGGACGCGCCGGCGCCGTCCCGGCGGATGATGCGCCAGTACGAGCTCGTCGAGCGGGTCAAGCGCTACAACCCGGCCGCCGACGAGGCGCTGCTCAACCGCGCCTACGTGTACGCCATGCAGGCGCACGGCACGCAGAAGCGCGCCTCGGGCGACCCCTTCTTCGCCCATCCCCTCGAGGTCGCGGCGATCCTGACGGATCTCCACCTCGACGACGCCACCATCGTGGCCGCGGTCCTGCACGACACCGTCGAGGACACCGAGGCGACGCTGGAGGAGATCCGCCGGCTGTTCGGCCCGGAGATCGGCGCCCTGGTCGACGGCCTGACCAAGCTCAAGCGCCTCGACCTCGTCTCCAAGCAGGCCGCGCAAGGCGAGAACTTCCGCAAGCTGCTGCTCGCGGTCGCGGCGGATGTCCGCGTGCTGCTGGTCAAGCTCGCCGACCGCCTGCACAACATGCGCACCCTCCAGCACATGCGCGACGACAAGCGTCGCCGCATCGCGCAGGAGACGCTCGACATCTACGCGCCGCTCGCCGGCCGCATGGGCATGCAGGAGCTGCGCGAGGAGCTGGAGGACCTGGCCTTCCGCAACCTGGAGCCGGAGGTCTACGCCACCATCACGCAGCGCCTGACGCGGCTCTCCGCCAAGTCCGAGAGCGTGGTCGAGACCATCGCGCAGGTGCTCACCGAGAAGCTCGGCGCGCAGGGGATCACCGCCGAGGTCAGCGGCCGGCAGAAGCGCCCGTTCTCGATCTGGTCGAAGATGGAGCGCAAGTCCGTCGCCTTCGAGCAGCTCTCCGACATCTTCGGCTTCCGCGTGGTCGTCGACACCGTGCAGGACTGCTACGCGGCTCTGGGCATCGTCCACACCAGCTGGCCGATGGTGCCGGGCCGGTACAAGGACTACATCTCGACCCCGAAGCAGAACGATTACCGCTCGATCCACACCACGGTGATCGGGCCGAAGAGCCAGCGCGTCGAGCTGCAGATCCGCACCCGCGCCATGGACGACATCGCCGAGTACGGCATCGCGGCCCACGCGCAGTACAAGGAAGTCGGCGCCGAGCTGGTCAAGGACCCGGCCCGCGCCGAGGGCAGCGTGCATCCCCGGCTCGCCGCCGAGAGCGGTGCCTACCAGTGGCTGCGCCGGACCATCGAGCTCCTCGCCGAGGGCGACAGCCCCGAGGAATTCCTGGAGCACACCAAGCTGGAGCTGTTCCAGGACCAGGTGTTCTGCTTCACCCCGAAGGGCCGGCTGATCGCCCTGCCGCGGGGCGCGACGCCGATCGACTTCGCCTACGCGGTCCACACCGACGTGGGCAACACCGCGGTGGGCGCCAAGATCAACGGCCGGATGGCGCCGCTCCTGCACGAGCTCGCCAACGGCGACGAGGTCGAGATCAGCCGCTCCGACGGCGCCTCGCCCCCGGCGGCCTGGGAATCCCTCGTGGTGACCGGCAAGGCCCGCGCGGCGATCCGGCGGGCGACCCGCACCGCCGTGCGCCGGCAATATGCCGGCCTCGGCCGCCAGATCCTGGACCGGGCGTTCGAGCGCGCCGCCAAGACCTTCTCGGAGGACAAGCTCCGGGGCGCCCTGCCGCGGCTCGCCCGCGCCACCACCGAGGACGTCTTCGCCGCCGTGGGGCGGGGCGAGATGTTCTCGGGCGACGTCGTCCGCGCCGTGTATCCCGACCACCGCGACGAGCGCCGGCCCTCCGCCGCGCAGGGCGCCGCCAGCGGCGCGGGCCGGCTCGTGCGCTCCTCCGACCAGACCATGCGGCTGACCTTCCCGGGGGCCGAGGGCGGCAAGGAGGGGGAGGACGCGGATCGCAGCGACGCCATCCCGATCCGCGGCCTCGCGGGCGACCTGCCGGTGACCTTCGCGCCGAACGGCGGCGCGGTCCCGGGCGACCGGATCGTCGGCATCCTGACTCCCGGCGTCGGCGTGACCGTCTACCCGATCCAGTCGGCGGCGCTCGCGGCCTTCGACAACGAGCCGGAGCGCTGGCTCGACGTCCGCTGGGACACGGAGGCGCTCGGCGGCGAGCGCTTCCCGGCCCGGCTGGCGCTCAAGTCGATCAACGAGCCCGGGGTGTTCGCCCAGATCGCCCAGGTGATCGCCGACCACGACGGCAACATCGACAACATCTCGATGAAGCGGCGCACCCAGGACTTCACCGACATCACCATCGACCTGTCGGTCTGGGATCTCCAGCATCTCAACGCCATCATCGCCGAGCTGCGCGGCAAGCGCCCGGTCAACAGCGTGGAGCGCGTGAACGGCTGAGGCCGAGAGTCGCGGGGCCCGGTGGATCTGAGGTTTACAGGATCAACTTCCGTAAACCGTCTTCTTCATGATGAATCCCTGGCGCGGCCAATTATTCCCGACCACGGATTGAGTTTTTCAGGCCCGCACAATCTCGTGCTCTGCTTGACACGGACCCGTTTGAATCGAATGGTCCGGCGCCCGGGGCGGCGGTCGCGCGGATCTCCGACCGCGCCGGTCCACCCCGGAGTGCAGAGCGTGGCGGCCGCGATCGCGGAGCACCGTCCTCGACCGCTCGTCCCGGCCATTCGCCCCGGGCGAACCCTGACCGATTGTTCAGACGATTTCCTGTCACCCACGATTTTTCGGGATCTGACCTGTTCATGCCAGCGACCCAGCGCAGCGCCATCTTCATCGACGGCGCCAACCTCTACGCCACCACCAAGGCCCTCGGTTTCGACATCGACTACAAGAAGCTGCTTAAGGAATTTCAGTCGCGGGAGAATCTCCTGCGGGCATTCTATTATACGGCCATGATCGAGGATCAGGAATATTCGTCGATCCGGCCGCTGATCGACTGGCTCGACTACAACGGCTACCGCGTCGTGACCAAGCCCGTGAAGGAGTTCACGGACTCGATGGGGCGGCGCAAGTACAAGGGCAACATGGACATCGAGCTGGCGATCGACGCCCTCGAGCTCAGCCCGCACATCGACCACATGATCCTCTTCTCGGGGGACGGCGATTTCCGCTCCCTGGTCGAGGCGATGCAGCGGCGCGGCGTGAAGGTGACGGTGATCTCCACGATCCAGACCCAGCCGGCGATGATCTCGGACGAGCTGCGGCGGCAGGCCGACGAGTTCGTCGACCTCGCGAGCCTCGCGGGCCGCATCGGGCGCGAGCCCGGCGAGCGCCCGGCCCGGGCCTCCGGGGAGGCGCCGACCCGCTACCGCGGGGAGGGCCGGGCCAATCCGGGCCTGGAGAACCGCTACGGCATCCGCCAGCCGGAGTCCGAGGCGGAGTAGCGCCTCAGGCGCCGGCCGCGTCGAGCCAGTCGAGGACCTGCCGGGCGCTCCGGTCCGGCGGGAAGACCGGGTAGAACAGCTGGCTCACGACGCCGTCGTCGATCACCAGGGTGAGGCGGCGCAGCAGCACGTGGCCGCCGGCCTCGAAGACCGGCAGGCGCGCCGCCATCGCGAAGGCCCGGTGCGGATCGGCCAGCAGCGGGAAGGGCAGGCGCAGGCGCTCGGCCGCCTCCCGCTGGTAGGCGCTCGTCTGGGTCGAGAGGCCGAAGACCTGCGCGACGCCCCGGGCCTTCAGGTCGCCGTGGTGATCGCGGAAATCGCAGGCCTGCGGCGTGCAGCCCCGGGCGCCCGGGATCGCGTCCCAGTCGGGCGTCAGGCCCGGCTGACCCGGCTCGCCGGTGCGCGGGTAGGCGTAGGCCACGGTGCGGCCCGGCAGCCGCGCCAGCGAGACCGTGCGGCCGTCCGTGGCGGTGAGCGCCACGTCGGGCAGGCGCATCCCGCCCAGATGGTCGGCCGCGCCGTCGTCGACGGGGACGGGCAGGTCGTCGGGCAGGGCGTCGTGGGTGGACGGCATGGATGTCTCCTCCCGGCTCGGCGCACGGCCGCGGCACCCGTCATCGCGAGCGGAGCGATCCAGAGGCGCACCGCTCGCCGACGTCGCGACACCCTGGGTCGCTCCGCTCCGCTCCGCTCGCGATGACGCCCGGCCTCAGCCCCGGTCCCGCATCAGCCGCGCCCGGTCGCGCTGCCAGTCGCGCTCCTTGACCGCCTCGCGCTTGTCGTGGGCCTGCTTGCCCTTGCCCAGACCCAGCTCGACCTTCGCCCGTCCCTTGTCGTTGAAGTAGATCTTCAGCGGCACCACCGTATAGCCCTGGCGCTGGGTCGCGCCGATCAGCTTGTTGATCTGGCGGCGGTGCAGCAGCAGGCGGCGCGGGCGCTTGGTGTCGTGGTTGAAGCGGTTCGCCTCCAGGTATTCCGGGATGTAGGCGTTGAACAGCATCAGGTCGGTGCCGGAGGGTCCGGCATAGGCCTCGCCGATCGTCGCCTTGCCGCCGCGCAGGGACTTCACCTCGGTGCCGGTCAGCGCGATGCCGGCCTCGAGCGTGTCCTCGATCGTGTAGTGATAGCGCGCGGCGCGGTTGTCGGCGACGATGCGCCGACTGGGCTCCGGTTTCGGGGCCATGATGCGTGACTTCCCTCAGTCGACCAGCAGGCCGGCGTGGCGCAGGGCGTCGTCGACGATGCGCTTGGTGGGCTCGGTCACCGGCACGAGCGGCAGGCGCAGCTCGTCGGTCATGTGGCCGAGCCGCGACAGCGCGTACTTCACCGGCGCCGGGTTGGCCTCGGCGAACAGGCCCGTCTGCAGCGGGAACAGCCTGTCCTGGAGGGTCAGCGCCTTGGCGTAGTCGCCCGCGAGCGTCGCCTCCTGGAGGTCGGCGCAGAGGCGCGGGGCGACGTTCGCCACCACCGAGATGCAGCCGTGGCCGCCGTGGGCGTTGTAGCCGAGCGCCGTCGCATCTTCGCCCGAAAGCTGGATGAAGCTGTCGCCCATGGCCTGACGCTGCTGGCTGACGCGGTCGATCTTGGCGGTCGCGTCCTTCACGCCGGCGATGTTCTTCAGCTCGAAGAGCCGGGCCATCGTCTCGACGCTCATGTCGATGACGGAGCGCGGCGGGATGTTGTAGATGATGATCGGAATGCCGACCGCATCGTTGACGGCCTTGAAGTGGGCGTAGAGGCCCGCCTGCGTCGGCTTGTTGTAGTACGGCGTCACCACGAGGACGGCGTCGGCGCCCGCGCGCTCGGCGTGCTGCGCCCGCTCGACCGCCTCGGCCGTCGAGTTGGAGCCCGCGCCCGCCACGACCGGCACGCGCCCGCCCGCCTCGTCGATGCAGGCCTCGACCACCCGGTCGTGCTCGGCATGGGTGAGGGTCGGGCTCTCGCCGGTGGTGCCGGTGGGCACGAGGCCGTGGCTGCCCTGCTCGATCTGCCAGCGCACGAACTTTCGGAACGCGGCCTCGTCGAAGGCCCCGTCGCGGAAGGGCGTCACAAGCGCGGTGAGCGAGCCCCGCAGGCGGCTCCCGGTCATCTCGGTCATCTCAGGCGTCCCAAAGGGTCCCAGCTGGGATTTCGGCGGTCTCGGCGCCGCGCGTGGTCCGCATCGTGCGGGCACGGACCGGCAGACATAGGCGGTCGCGTCACGGCGCGCAAACAGATCGTGGCGACGGTTAACGCGATCTTAATGGTCACAGCCCGATCCTCGACCTTTCCCGCTCCGGTGATCAGTAGGGGGGAATCGTGATCCGACCCGCGGCCTCGTCTCCGGCCTCGAAGCGCACGTCCCTCACCGCCGCCGCGCTCGTCGCCACCGTCGGCGTCGCGCTGGCCGGTCAGGTCGGCACGGACGCGCCGACCGCGGCGGCCCTGGCGGCGCCCGCGTCGCAGCCGAGCTCGCAGCCCGCCTCGCAGCCGACCCCGCCGGCGAGCGACGCCGCCCTCTCGACCGCCCAGGTCCGGGGCGCCCAGGCCGCGAAGGCCGCCGACCCGGTCGCGGCCGACGCCCTGAAGCTCGACCCGGTCCACGCCTCCGGCGGCGACGACAAGGGCGAGGAGCCCGCCCGGACGCTGCCCGCCGCGGCCTCGGCCTACGCCTCCGCCGACCCCGACGCCCCGGTGGCCTTCCCGCTGCCCGACGCCGCCGTCACCCCGGCGGCCCCGGTGCCCGAGGTGCCGGACCCGGCGCGGCCCAAGATCTCCGGCGACACCGACCCGACGCTGCTGCGCGGCGCCATCGACCTCTACCGCAAGGGCCGGGTCGCCGACGGCGACCGGATGCGCGACGGCTTCACCGACCCGGCCGCGCGGGCGCTGCTCGAATGGGTGGCGATCCGCGCGGGCGCCGGGATCGGCTTCAACCGCACCGTCGCGTTCGTCCGGGCCAACCCGGACTGGCCGGCGGGCCCGCTGCTGCGCCGCCGGGCCGAGGAGGCGCTGCTCTCCGAGCGGAAATCCCCCGCGGTCGTCAGGGCCTACTTCGCCACGGCGAAGCCGTCGAGCGCGCCGGGCAAGTTCGCCCTGGCGCTGGCCCTGCGCGCCGACGGCTGCGAGGCCGACGCCGCCGAGATGGTCCGCGACCTCTGGCGCACCGAGAGCTTCGGCCGCAGCCTCGAGGCCAAGGTGCTCGACGCCTTCCCGGACGCGCTGACCCGTGTCGACCACCGCTACCGGATGGAGCGGGCGCTCCTGAAGGACGACTGGGAGAGCGCCGGCCGGGCGGCCGGCTACGCGGGCGGCGGTTACGCCAGCCTCGTGCGCGCCCGCCGGGCCGTGGAGGACAAGTCCTCCGGCGCCGCGGCCGCGCTCGCCGCCGTGCCGCCGTCGCTGCGCGGGGACGCCTCCTACATCTTCTCCCGGGCGCAGTATCTCCGCCGGGCCGACAAGCCCGAGGCCGCCGCCGCCGTGCTCGCCACGGCGCCGAGCAACCCGGACGTGCTGGTCGACGGCGACGAGTGGTGGATCGAGCGCCGGATCGTGGCGCGCAAGCTCCTCGACCTCGGCGATGCCAAGACCGCCTACGCGGTGGCGAGCCAGCCGGCGGCGCGCTCGCCCGAGAAGCGCATCGAGGCCGAGTTCCACGCCGGCTGGATCGCGCTCCGCTTCGCCGGCGATCCCGCCGCCGCCGCGCAGCATTTCGCGCAGGTGGCGGCGATCGCCGAGAGCCCGATCTCGGTGGCGCGGGCCGCCTACTGGCAGGGACGGGCGGCCGAGGCGCTCGGCCAGTCGGAGGAGGCGAAGCGCTTCTACGAGCGCGCCGCCCTGCAGCCGATCGCCTATTACGGCCAGGTGGCCCGGGCCCGGCTCGGCCAGACCAGCCTGCCCCTGCGGGCGCCGGCCGACCTCGAGGGCGCGGAGCGCCAGGCCTTCGACGGGCGGCTCTCCATCCGCGCCCTGCGCCTGCTCGGCGAGGCCGGGATCAAGGAGCTGGCCCTGCCGCTCTACATCGACGCCGCCCGGGACCTCTCGGACCCGCGCGAGCTCCAGGCGCTCGGCGACCTCGCCACCGACATGAAGGACGCCCGCGCCCTGGTGGCGATCGGCAAGCTCGCGGTCCAGCGCGGCCTGCCGCTCGACGCCCACGCCTACCCGACGATCGGCATTCCCACCTACGAGACCTTCACGGCGGTGCCGCAGGTCGAGCGGGCCATGGTCTACGCCATCGCCCGCCAGGAGAGCCAGTTCGACCCGCGGGCGCAGTCGGGCGTCGGCGCCCGGGGGCTGATGCAGATGATGCCGGCCACCGCCCAGCGCACCGCCCGCCGGGTCTCGACGGCGTTCGACGTCGACCGGCTGACCAGCGACCCCGCCTACTGCGCCAAGCTCGGCCAGGCCCATCTCGGCGAGCTGATGGAGGATTGGCGCGGCTCCTACGTGCTCGCCTTCGCGTCCTACAACGCGGGCGGCGGCAACGTGAAGAAGTGGATCGACGCCTACGGTGACCCGCGCAAGGGCGACGTCGACGTGATCGACTGGGTGGAGCGCATCCCGTTCACGGAGACGCGCAACTACGTGCAGCGGGTCATGGAGAACCTGCAGGTCTACCGCTCGCGGCTCGACAGCCGCAGCGCCCTGCTGATCGAGGGCGACCTCCACCGCGGCGCGCGGTAGGTCCTGGGCACGAGGCGCCGGCCCCTCGCGCGCGCGGCAGAGGTGGCGCGCGCGGCAGCGGCGGCGCGACAGAGGGCGCGCGGGGAGCCTCGCGGCGCGCGGCGGGAGTCGGCACCCGCTCGACGGACGAGCCCCTCCCGTCCGCGCCGCGGCCGCGCGAGGCCGACACCCGATTTTCCCACACCCCGCTGCGCAGCGGCATAGCTTTTGGTTGTGCCCTCGTTGCCTGGCTCCCTAGAAGATGGGCCGGTCCGCATTGATCGGCTCCCGTGAGCCCGCGCTGCCGAGAGGTTCCCCATGCCGCGTTCGAGATCGGGTTTCGCCCTCCTGCTGAGCACCGCGCTCGCGGTCGCCGCCCCGGCCCTGGCCCAGGAGGCCTCCACCGCCGAGCAGACGATCGACGTGATGAACACGCTGTTCGGCAAGCATCCCGGGGCGCGGGCCAACCACGCCAAGGGCGTCGTCGCCGAGGGCAGCTTCACCCCGTCACCCGAGGCGGCGAAGATCAGCAAGGCGTCCCTGTTCCAGGGGCCCGCGGTGCCGGTGACGGTCCGGTTCTCGGACGCCACCGGCGTCCCGACCATCCCGGACGGCGCCGCCGACGCCAACCCGCACGGCCTCGCGCTCAAGTTCAAGCTGAGCGACGGCTCCGAGATGGACGTCGTCACCAACGCGCTGAAGTACTTCCCCGTCGCCACGGGCGAGGAGTTCCGCGACCTCCTCAAGGCCGCCGCCGAGAGCGGCCCGACGGCCGCCCATCCGACCGCGCTGGAGCGCTTCGCCGCCGCCCACCCGGCCGCCGCCACCGCGGGCGGAACCGCCAAGACCCCGTCGAGCCTCGCCCGGCAGACCTACAACGGCGTCAACGCCTTCATCCTGGTGGACGCCGCCGGCAAGCGGCAGCCGTTCCGGTTCCGCTTCGTGCCGGTGGAGGGCGAGGAGATCCTCGCCCCCGATGAGGCGGCCAAGCGCGACCCGAACTTCCTGATGGCCGAGATCGGCCCGCGGGTCGCCAAGACTCCGGCGAAGTTCCGGATGCTGGCCCAGCTCGCCGAGCCGGGCGACCCGACCAACGACGCCACCAAGCCCTGGCCGGACGACCGCAAGACCGTCGATCTCGGCACCGTGACGGTGAGCAAGGTCGTGCCCGACAGCGCCGAGGCCGAGAAGGCGCTGCTGTTCATGCCCAACAACCTGACCGACGGGATCGAGGTCTCGGACGACCCGCTGATCGACGCCCGCGTCCAGGCCTACGCGGTCTCGTTCAGCCGCCGCTCGCAGTAGCGCGGTCCGGCCGGACGGGATTTCCGGCTCGCGTCCTCACCCTGAGGCACCCGCCTCAGGATGAGGTCGAGGGTGGGCGGTCGCCCGGACCGGGCGGATCAGCGGCCCGTCCCGGCCTTCGGGGCTGACGGCGCCGTCGCGCCGCCCGGCTGCCCCTTGCCCTCGACCGAGCCCGTGCGGGCGCCGTCCCGGGTGGAGCCGGTGCCGCTGAGGCCGCCGGCGCCCATGCTGGTCGTGGGCGCGCCGGCATCCTTGCGTCCCTCCGCCTTGCCCGGCCCCCCGGCGGCGTGCGCGGTCCCGGCCGCGCCGGCGAGGAGGGCGGCGAGCAGCGTCGTACGGGTCAGGATCCTCATGGGGCCTCCGCGGTTCCACCTGCGCCCGGGCGGGCTTGCCGGTCCAACCGGGCGCGCCCGGGAGCGTTCCCGCGCCGGCGGGGCGTCACCCGTCGGCGCGCAGGCTCGCGGCGGCGCGGCGGCCCCGCCGCTCGGCGGGATCCTGGAACACCCCCGACCACAGGCCGATGCGGCGTCCCCAGGCCCGGTCCGCCGCGGGCGCGTAGTCCGGCGCGACGTCCCGATCGGGCAGGGCGAGGCCCTGCGCGACCATCCAGGCGCCGAGATCCGCGTCGCCGACCCGGCAGAGCGCCGTGCTCGCGTCACCGCGCGGCTCGCAGGCGACGGCGGCCCCACCGATCCGGTCGGCCAGCGCCCGGGCGGCGTCCCGGCCGCACGGGTAGGGCCGGTCCCGGGCATCCGCGCAGGTCGCGTCCGCCTCCGGCGCGGCGATCCCGAACAGGCTGACCTGACGCGCGCCGACGCGCAGCGTGCCGGCGTCGATCACCTGGGCGGGGCCGCGCAGGATCTCGCCGGCCCGGGCGGGGGCATGCCAGGGCAGGCCGCCGATCAGGAGCGCGGCGAGGAGCGGCAGGCGCGAGCGGCCGCCCCTGTCGTCCGGGCAGAGGAGGGTGCCGGCGAGGCCGGCCGCGCAGGCGAGGAGGATACCGACGAAGAGCGACATGGTCTCAGGTCTCCGAAAGGGCTATGGCCGCCCTTGTGCCGAAGTCCCGCCCCGCGACCCTGACGCCGCCTGTCAGCGTCCCGTCAGGCGGCGCCGACTAGCCTGCGCCCGCATGAGCCCGTTCCCGCCCCGCCGCGCCCTCATTCTCGCCCTCGGCCTCGGCCTGCTGGCCGCCCTCGCGGGCGGGCCCGTGCACGCCTCCGAGGACGCCGACCGGGCCCGCCGGGCCCTGGAGAGCGGCGCGATCCGCCCCCTCGACGCGGTGCTGGCGGCCGCCCGGGCGGCGGTGCCGGGAGACGTCGTGTCGGTCGACCTCAAGCACGACGACGGGCGCTGGCTGTACAAGCTGCGCATCCTCGGGGCCGACGGGAAGCGCCGGACCGTGAAGGTCGATGCCGGCACGCTCAAGATCCTGGACGAGGACGACGATGATTGAGGGGGCCGGCCCGTGCGCGTCCTGATCGTCGAGGACGAGCCGCGCATCGCCGCCGACATCCGGCAGGGGCTGGAGAGGGCCGGCTACGTCGCCGACGTGGTGGCGGACGGCGAGGCGGCATGGTTCCGCGCCGAGACCGAGACGTACGACGCCATGGTGCTGGATCTCGGCCTGCCGCGGCTCGACGGGCTCGGCGTGCTGCGCCGCCTGCGCGCCGCCGAGGTGGCCCTGCCGGTCCTGATCCTCACCGCGCGCGACGGCTGGCGCGAGCGCGTCGAGGGCATCGACGCCGGCGCCGACGACTACCTCGCCAAACCGTTCCGGATGGAGGAGCTGGTGGCGCGTCTGCGGGCGATCCTGCGGCGCACCGCCGGGCATGCCTCGCCCGTGCTCCGGGCCGGCACCGTGGAACTCGACACCCGCACCCGCGCGGTCAGCGTCGACGGCCGCCCCACCGAGCTGACCGCTCTGGAATACCGGCTCCTCGCCTTCCTGCTGCACCGGCCGGGGCAGGTCGTGCCGGCGGGCGAGCTGCTCGACCATCTCCACGGGGTCGGGACCGAGCGCGAGGCCAACGCCCTGGAGGCGCTCCTGACGCGCCTCCGCCGCAAGCTCGGGCCGGGAGTGATCGAGACCCGGCGCGGCCAGGGCTACCTGATCGCCGGACCGGGCGGATCGTGAGGCGCGATTCCCTCCGCCTCCGGCTCGGCCTCGCGGCGTCCGGCCTGATCGCGCTGGCGCTGGTGCTGGCCGGGATCGGCCTCACGCTGATCCTCGACCGGGTGCTCGACGCCCGCACCGTCGAGGAGCTGGACCGGACCGCCAAGCTCATCGCCGGGCGGGTCGGCCTCGCGCCGGACGGGGCGCCGACGCTCTCGCGAGACCTGCCGGACCCGCGCTTCGCCACGCCCTACGGCGGCCTGTACTGGCAGGTCGAGGCGGGGTCGCACCTGCTGCGCTCGCGTTCCCTCTGGGACAAGAGCCTCGACCTGAGCCGGGCCGGGGCGGGCGCGCAGGCCCCCGCCACCCTCGACACGGCCGGGCCCGACGGCGGCCGACTCATCGCGGTGGTGCGGCCGCTGCAGATCGGTGCGCAGGGCTCGGAGACCGCGCTGCGGGTCGCGGTGGCCGAGGACCGGCGCAGCCTCGCGGCGAGCCGGAGCACCTTCCTGCATCTGCTGATCCCGGCCCTGATCGCCCTGTTCCTCGTGCTGACGCTGGCGATGGGCCTGTTCGTGCACCGGGCGCTCGGCCCGTTCCGGGTGCTGCAGGCGGAGCTCCTGGCGGTCCATGCCGGGCGGCGGGCGCGGCTGCCGGAGCATTTCCCCGACGAGGTCCGGCCGCTGGTCGCCGACCTCAACCGGCTGCTCGACGCGCAGGAGCGGGCCCTGGTCCGCGCCCGCGCCGCCGCCGCCGACATGGCCCACGGCCTCAAGACGCCGCTGGCGGTGCTGGACGCCCTGGCGCGCCGGACCGGGCCGGCCGACCCGGCGCTGGCGGCCGAGATCGCCGAGCAGGCGCGGGCCATGGGCGGGCAGGTCGAGCGGGCGTTGGCCCGGGCGCGGGTCGCCGCCGCTGGCGACCTGCGGCGGCGCTCCTGCCGGGTCGCCCCGGTGGCGGAGCGCCTCGTCGCGACCCTGCGGCGGCTGCCGGAGGGCGACTCCCTGGAATGGACAGTGGCGGTGCCCGAGACCCTCGCCTATCCGGGCGAGGAGGGCGAGCTGATGGAGGTGCTGGGCAACCTCCTCGACAACGCCCGCAAGTGGGCGCACCGGCGGGTCCGCGTCACCGGGACGGCCGCCGGCCGCCCGGGCCTCGCCGTCGAGGATGACGGCCCCGGCATGAGCGCCGCGGCCATCGCGGGGATCGGGCGCGGCCAGCGCTGGGACGAGAGCCGGCCGGGCACCGGCTTCGGCATCGCCATCGCCCGCGACGTCGCCGAGGCCGCGGGCGCCCAGCTCGATTTCGGCCGCTCGGAGATGGGGGGCCTGCGGGCGGACCTGCGCTGGCCGGGCGGGTAGGGCCACGGGCGCCGCTGGCGGGCGCGACCTGCCCCCTCTCCCGTTCGGGAGAGGGTCGGGGTGAGGGACCGGATGCTTCAGGACGGAGCACGCCGTCGACGCGCATGAACGGTGCGCCTATTCCGGACAGACCTGATCCCTCACCCTGTCCCTCTCCCGAACGGGAGAGGGGACCCGCGTCCAGTCCCGGATCGTCAGCGCGGCCGCGACCCATCCGCAGCTCTCGCGGCGGCCCGGCTCAGCCGCATCAGCCGCGCGCTCAGGGCGCGGGCGCAAGGCCCGGTGCCCCGGCCCTCGGTGGCGATCGTCAGATCGGGCCGCTCCGGCGCCTCGTAGGGCGCCGAGATGCCGGTGAAGCCCGGGATGCGGCCGGCGCGGGCCAGACGGTAGAGGCCCTTCGGGTCCCGGGCCTCGCACAGGCCCAGCGGCGTGTCGACGAACACCTCCAGGAACGGGATGTCGCCGGCGATCCGGCGGGCGAGCGCCCGGTCGGCCCGGTAGGGCGAGATCAGCGAGACGATCACCACCGTCCCCGCCTCGGCCATCAGCCGGGCCACCTCGGCGGTGCGCCGGACGTTCTCGGCGCGGTCCTCCGGCGAGAAGGCGAGGTCGGCGTTCAGCCCGTGGCGCAGGTTGTCGCCGTCGAGGACCGCGCTGTGCCGGCCGCCCGCGACCAGGGTCCGGTCGGCCTCCGCCGCGAGCGTCGACTTGCCGGCCCCCGACAGGCCGGTCAGCCACGCGATCACCGGCACCTGGCCGAGGCGCGCCCAGCGCGCCTCGCGGGCCTGGAGGGGGTGCCAGCTCACGGGACCCGGAGGGAGACCCGTCGAGACCGTCTGCGGGATCGTCTGCGGGACGCACATATCCACCGCCTGGGGCTCCACCACCTGGGGCAGCGTCCGCGAAGGCGGCCGCCGGTTCTCGGACATCGACACGGGCGCGGCCCCTAGGGCACGCGCCAGACCGGGTAGCCGAGGGCCTCGCCGAGGCGCTCCCGGCACTCCTCCAGGACGTGGGCCGTCCGCCGCCGCCACGCGGGCGGGGACCGGAAGGCGGCCTGCGCCGCCGCCGCCCGCACCAGCGCCTCGACCGCGGCCTCCGTCTCCAGCGCGACCGGCCCGGCGGCGAGCTCGTTCGGCGGCGCGGCGGGCGCGGGCGCGATGACCGCGTCCCAGCTCTGCCCCCAGCAGGCGGCGGCGAAGCGCGCGTTCCCGGCCGCGTAGCGCGCCGCGACGCGGGCCAGCCCCTCCGGCGCGTCGCCGCGGAACCGCTCCGCGTCGAGCCCCCGCGCCCAGGCCCAGTCGTCGAGGATATGGCCGAGCAGGCGGCGATGCCCGGTCACCTGCCGATGCACGCCGAGCCGGTACAGGCGGCGCGACGCCTCGACCGCGACCGGCCCGGAACTCCGGTTCGTGCGGTAGGCGAGGTCGGCCGGGCCGAGGAGCGGCGCGAGGCGCTCGCCCAGGCCCAGCCCGTCGACCAGCCGCGCCAGCAGCGGCGCGTCGGACCGTCGGTCGCGGTAGGGCAGGGCGGTGACGCGCCCCGCGGCGGCGCGGCGCCAGGGCTCGAGCCGTTCCGCGTAGTCGTAGCGCCGGGACCCGCCCTCGGAGCGCAGGAAGCCGCGGAACGTGCGGCCCTCGGCGACGACCTGGGCCCGCAGGGCGTAGGCCGAGGCCAGCTGCTCGGCCTGCGGCTTGACCACCAGCGCCGCCTCCAGGGCGAAGCCCCGGCGCGCGAAGAGATCTGCCAGAATCTCGGGCACGCGCCAGAGCGGGCGCTGGACGGAGAAGTCCTCGTAGGAGAGCAGGACCGTGTCGGCCGGCGTGGCGGCGAGGATCGCGTCGAGGCGCGCGAGGGCCTCGCGGCGCTCCGCGGCGCCGCGGCGCCGGTCCAGCGCCTGGCCGAGCCGGTAGTGATTGACGTCGTCGCTCCCGGGCGCGCCCGGCGGGGCGAGGTTCGGGTAGCAGATCCCGGCCGAGGCGAGGCGGGGGCGCAGGCGGGCCAGCACCTCCTGGAAGGCGGTGGAGCCGGTTCGCGGCATCCCGATGTGAACGATCGCGCGGCGCACGTGTCCTGTCGACCCTGCTGGAATTCGCGGTTGCGGCAAGTCTTCCGCGCAGCCGGACACAGTCCACGACCCCTCGTGGACGCGCACGTCTCGGGAAAACGCCAAACGAATCCGTAATCACGGTCCGATCACGGGAACGCGATCGGAAATAGCCAAGCTCCGTTTCTGGTCTATTTCAGGCTGCTGTCGGCAGCGCCGGGCCGGGGCGCGGCGGGTGCCGGGGAGAGACAGCGCCGTGCGGCGACCCTCGAGCGCCGGACACCAGCGGCGCGATGCTGGGGCCGCTTCCGATCGTGTTGCAACGGTTGGGAAGGACGAAGACCCCGGTCGAGACATCCGCGCCATGCCCCCTCTCCCGCACGGGAGAGGGTTGGGGTGAGGGACAAGACGCTTCGAGGTCGAGCGAGCCATCACGGCGCGACGGGGGTGTGCCTCGTCCGGACAGAGCTGATCCCTCACCCTGTCCCTCTCCCGCACGGGAGAGGGGCCCCGCGCCTCGTCCGGCACGGGCTCGACGCGCCACCGCCTCGCCTTGATCGGGAGCGGCGCTAGGGCCCGGGATCCTCGCGCCGGAGCAGGAACACGCCCTGCGCGCCGAACAGGTTCCAGACCCACCAGGGCATGGAGAACCGCATCGGCCGGCCGCGGGCGTCCAGCGCCGTGGCGTGCTCGATCCGGGCGCCGATCAGGCGGCACAGGCCGACGAAGTCGCGGATCGTGCAGTGGTGGATGTTGGGCGTCTCCCACCACGCGTCCGGCATGATCTCGGTGACCGGCATCCGGCCGCGGAAGGCCAGCTCGGAGCGCACGCGCCAGTGCCCGAAATTCGGGAACGAGATGATCACCTGCCGGCCGATGCGCAGCAGGTGCTCCAGCACCACCCGGGGATTGCGGGTCGCCTGGATGGTCTGGGACAGGACCACCACGTCGAAGGCGCCGTCCGGGTAATTGGCGAGGTCGGTGTCGGCGTCGCCCTGGATCACCGACAGGCCCCGGGCGAGGCAGGCGTTCACGCCCTCCCGGGACAGCTCGATCCCGCGCCCGTCGATGCCGCGGCGGTCGCGCAGCAGCGCCAGCAGCGAGCCGTCGCCGCAGCCGATGTCGAGGACCCGGGCGCCGGCCGGGACGAGGCCGAGCACGACGAGGTGGTCGACGCGGGCGCCGCCGCCCTCGGCCGCGTGGGGGAGGGCGTCCGCGCTCTCCCAGGGGGCGCCGTGCCGGATCCTGCCCAGGGGCAGCTTGCCGAAGGTCATCTTGCCGGACCCGCCGCTCGCCATCCGCGTCACAGCCCGCGCGCCCGGGCGGCGGCGTCGATGAAGCCGCGGGCCGCGGAGAACATCGCCGGCTCGTCGAGCAGGAACGCGTCGTGGCCCTTGTCGCTCTCGACCTCCACGAAGGCCACCGGCGCCGCGGCGGCGTTCAGCGCGTGGACGATCGCCCGCGAATCGCGGGTCGGGAACAGCCAGTCCGAGGTGAACGAGATCACGCAGAAGCGGGTCTTGGTGCCCCGGAAGGCGTTGGCGAGCACGCCGCCGTGGTCCTCGGCGAGGTCGAAATAATCCATCGCCCGGGTCAGGTAGAGGTAGGCGTTGGCGTCGAACCGCTCGACGAAGCTCAGGCCCTGGTGGCGCAGGTAGCTCTCGATCTGGAAATCGGCGTTGAACGAGAAGGTCGGCGCCGTGCCGCCCTGGAAGCGCCGGCCGAACTTCCGGTGGAGCGCCGGCTCGGACAGGTAGGTGATGTGCGCGCCCATCCGGGCGACGCCGAGCCCCTTGGCGGGGCGCGTGCCCGCCTCGAGGTAGCGCCCGTCCGCCCAGGCGGGGTCGGCCATGATCGCCTGGCGGCCGACCTCGTGGAAGGCGATGTTCTGCGCCGAGTGGCGGGCGCCGGTGGCGATCGGCATCGCGGCGAAGACGCGCTCGGGATAGAGCGCCGCCCATTGCAGCACCTGCATCCCGCCCATCGAGCCGCCGATGCACAGGAACAGGTCCCGGATGCCGAGATGCTCCAGCAGCATCGCCTGGGCCCGGACCATGTCGCGGATCGTCACCAGCGGGAAGTTCAGCCCGTAGGGCCGCCCCGTCGCCGGGTCGATCGAGGCCGGGCCGGTGGAGCCCATGCACGAGCCGATGACGTTCGAGCAGACGACGAAGTAGCGGTCCGTGTCGATCGGCTTGCCGGGGCCGACCAGCGTCTCCCACCAGCCGGGCTTGCCGGTCACCGGATGGGTGTGGGCGAAGTACTGGTCGCCGGTGAGGGCGTGGCAGATGAGGACCGCGTTCGAGCGCGCGGCGTTGAGGGTGCCGGCGGTCTGGTAGGCGATCTGGAACGGCGCGAGCTCGACGCCCGCGTCGGTGAGCAGCGGCGTGTCGGCGGCGAAGCGCGCCACCGGGCTCCTCGGGTCGAGCGCCTGCGAGCGCTCGGACGCGCGCCGCGCCGGCTCGTCGATCGGGTCCGGCCTCAGGGCCGTGTCCGTTTGGGTGTCCATGGCGGGTCTTGACGACCGTGTATCGGTTCGGATCCGAACCGGGAGAGCACGGAATCGCCTGACGCGCCGCACTCGCCCGACGCGGCCAGCCCCGCCGAGGTAATGCGCGGGGCGCCGAGCGTCAACGCGGGCCGGCCGGCGGCCCCTGCCGGGCGAGGCCGGCGCGACCGCTCACGCGATCGGCGCGGCCATCACGGCGAGCCCCAGGGCGGGCAGGCCGAGCGCGAGGGCCGCCCGGACATCGAGCCGGTCGGCGCGGACGCCCGCCCGCCAGTGCCGGCTCGCCGCGCTCTCGATCAGGATGCCGGTGAGCACGAGACCGCAGCCGATCAGGGCCTGCATCGAAACCATGGAAACCTCGCCCAGCCAGCCGCAGATCCTGGCGCCGCACGGCCCGGCACGCACCGGGTCGACGCTGGGAAATTCCGTCCGGTGGCCGACGGTTCCTCAGCGCATGGCGGCCGCGCAGGCCGCGAAGACCAGGGCGGCGCCGGCGGCCGTGATGCAGCCGTTGGCCCAGGGCGCCGCCTCGGCACGGCGCAGGCGGCAATCCGCGGCGACCGACACGAGGATCCCGATCAGGAAGAGGCTGCAGGGGATCAGGTCACCGGGCATCGTCGATCCATCCAGGGGCATGCGGGGCGGGGCACGCCCGACGCGCCCCTGTTCTCCCGGTTCAACAGGCCGAAACGTGGCGAGTGCCCCGCGGCATTTGCGCGTCGCCGATTTGCCGCGGCGCCCCGGATGGATCGAACCGGCGGGAGCGCGTCGATCAGAGCTCGGCGATCAGAACTCGGCGATCAGAGCTTGGCCGAGGCGGGCCGCGTGTCGAAATCCTCCGGGCCCAGATCGAGGAGGTCGTTCGGGGTCTCGGTTCGGTCGTAGGCCTGGCTCGCCGCGGCCTCGATCACCGCCTGATTGCGGGCGAACAGCTCCAGGGGGGCGAGGTCGGCGCCGCCGCCGAACTGCTGGCGCAGCACCGGAACCGGGACCTCGACCGCGATCACCCGCTGGCCGTTGGTCATGGCGAAGCGGATCAGCGAGTCGTCGGCGGGGAGGATGTGGGCGCCGCCGTCCAGGTAGCGTTCGAGGGGCATGCGGGAGATCCTTCGCGTTGGGCGCCTGTCGGCGGAGCGCCGGCATACAGCCACGACTCCGTGGGGCCGGACAAGTCGCCACGGCGGGATCGGGCCGGCGCCGGAGGAGGCGGGCCCGGGTTCACCGGAGGAGGAAATGCTGTAGACGGGCGCGGAACCGATCGAACCCCGCGCATCCCGAGTCGCACTGCAATGTCCGCCCCCCGACCCGCCCGTCCGGAACCGCGTCCCGGCGTCCTGGCGATCGACACCTACGTGCCCGGCAAGAGCGGGCGGCCCGGCGGCGGCAAGGTCTACAAGCTGTCCTCCAACGAGACGCCCCTCGGCCCGAGCCCGGCGGCGCTCGCGGCGCTCCACGCGGCGACCGCCAAGCTCGAGACCTACCCGGACGGGCGCGCCACCGCCTTGCGCACCGCCATCGCCCGGCGCTACGGGCTCGATCCCGAGCGGATCGTCTGCGGCGCCGGCTCGGACGAGCTCCTGTCGCTGCTGGCCTACGCGTATTGCGGGCCGGGCGCCGAGGGCATCTACTCCGAGCACGGATTCCTGGTCTACCGGATCGCCATCCTGGCCTCGGGCGGCGAGGCGGTGGTCGCGCCCGAGCGCGACCTGACCGTCGACGTCGACGCGATCCTGGCCCGGGTCACGGACCGGACCCGGATCGTCTACGTCACGAACCCCAACAACCCGACCGGCACCTACCTGCCCTTCGACGAGATCCGCCGCCTCCACGCCGGCCTGCCGCCGCACGTGCTGCTGGTGATCGACGGCGCCTACGCCGAGTACGTCCGGGCCAACGACTACTCGGCCGGGCTCGAGCTGGCGCTCGAGGCCGAGAACGTCGTGATGACCCGCACCTTCTCGAAGATCCACGGCCTCGCCGCCGTCCGGATCGGCTGGATGGTCGCGCCGTCCCACGTGGCGGACGCGGTCAACCGGATCCGGGGCCCGTTCAACGTCTCGGGCCCGGCGATCGCCGCGGGCTCGGCGGCGATCGCCGACGAGGCGCACATGGCGGCGGCCGCCGCCCACAATTCCGAGTGGCTGCCGAAGCTCACCGCGGGCGCCCGCGCCCTCGGCCTGGAGGTCACGCCGAGCGTCGCGAACTTCCTGCTGATCCACTTCCCCGACGCGCCGGGCCGCTCGGCGGAGGACGCGGACGCGTTCCTGACCGAGCGCGGCCTCATCACCCGGCGGGTCACCGCCTACGGCCTGCCCAACGCCCTGCGGGTGACGGTGGCGGGCGCCGAGGCGAACGAAGCCTTCCTGGCGGCGCTCGGCGACTTCGTGCGGGGCCACCATGGCTGAGACATCCGAGGGCGTCCCCGCGATCGACCGCCTCGCCATCGTCGGCCTCGGGCTGATCGGCTCCTCGATCGCCCGGGCGGCGCGGCGCTACGGCCTCGCCCGCACCATCGTGGCGGTGGACCGGGACGAGGCCGTGCGCGCCCGGGTGCGCGACCTCGGCATCGCCGACGTCGTCACGGGCGACCCGGCGGAGGGGGCCGCCGGCACCGACCTCGCGATCCTGTGCGTGCCGGTGGGCGCCATCGGGGCGGCGGCGGCCGAGATGGCGCCTTACCTCAAGCCCGGCGCGATCGTGTCGGATGTCGGCTCGGTGAAGGGTGCCGTGGTGGCGGCGGTCCGGCCGCACCTGCCCGACGGCGTCGCGCTGGTCCCCGGCCACCCGATCGCCGGCACCGAGTTCTCGGGCCCGGACGCGGGCTTCGCGACCCTGTTCCAGGGCCGCTGGTGCATCCTGACCCCGCCCGAGGGCACCGACCCGGCCGCGATCGAGACCGTCCGCGCCCTGTGGGCGGGGATGGGCGCCGACGTCGAGACGATGAGCGCCGAGCATCACGACCACGTGCTCGCCATCACCAGCCACCTGCCGCACCTGATCGCCTACAACATCGTGGGCACCGCGGCCGACCTCGAATCGGCGACGCAGTCCGAGGTGATCAAGTTCTCGGCGAGCGGGTTCCGCGACTTCACCCGCATCGCGGCGTCGGACCCGACCATGTGGCGGGACATCTTCCTCAACAACCGCGACGCGGTGCTGGAGATGCTCGGCCGGTTCAACGAGGACCTGTCGGCGCTCGCCAAGGCGGTGCGCTGGGGCGACGGCGACGCGCTCCACGCGATGTTCACCCGCACCCGGGCGATCCGGCGCAGCATCGTGGCGCAGGGCCAGGAGACCGCGGCCCCGGATTTCGGCCGGCCGCGGCCGCCGGAGGAGTAGGGACCGCCGGCGCTCACGCCGGCGGGCGGTTGACCAGCACCGGCTGCGCCGCCGTCCGCTCCGGGAACAGGTGCTTCAGGGCTTCGAGCTTCGGCGCGTCGTTGGCGGCGATGTACGGGTGCCCGGGATGCAGGACCATGAAGTCCTGGTGGTACCCTTCCGCCGGGTAGAAGGCCGCCCCCGGCTCGATCCGGGTGGCGACCGACCGCCCGTAGGTCTTCGCCCCGTCGAGCTGGGCGATGTAGGCCCGCGCCACCCGCGCCTGGTCGGCATCCTGCGGGAACAGCGCCGAGCGGTACTGGCGCCCGGCATCGGGCCCCTGGCGATCCACCTGGGTCGGGTCCAGCGCCACCGAGAAGAAGATCCGCAGGAGTTCGTCGTAGCGGATCGCGGCCGGGTCGTAGGTGACCGACACGGCCTCGGCGTGGCCGGTCCCGCCGCCGCTCACGGTGCGGTAATCGGCCTCCGCACGGGTGCCGCCGGCGTAGCCCGACACCGCGCTCGTCACCCCGCGCACGTGCTGGAACACCCCCTGCACGCCCCAGAAGCAGCCGCCCGCGAAGACGGCCACGCGCGGCCCCGGCGGCTCGGCGGAGCGGGTCGCGGCCTCCGGCAGGCGCCGGGGCGCCTCCTCGGCGAAGGCCGGCAGACGCGGGAACAGGACGGCCCCCGCGAGGCCGAGCCCGAGGGCGGCCCCGAGGAGCGGGCGGGCGAGGGGACGGGAAAGGGGGCGTACCGTGTCGCGAAGTGCCATGCTGACCTCCTTCGGCCTCCGTGCCGGCCTCCTGGCGGAGGCTGACAGCCCGTTCGTCCCGGCACCCGTTCCGGTTACGCGCGCGGCAGGCCGCATTGCGGTGGCGGCCGCATGGGTCTAGGCACCCCGCAAATCATCGCTTCGCCCGCAGGATCCGTCCCGTGACCATCGCGCCCGAGCCCAACTCCTTCCGCACCGGCCCCGACGAGCGCGGCCGCTTCGGCATCTTCGGCGGCCGCTTCGTCGCCGAGACGCTGATGCCGCTGATCCTCGAGCTCGAGGCGGCCTACGAGACGGCCAAGAAGGATCCGGCCTTCCAGGCCGAGATGGAGAGCTACGGCACGCACTATATCGGCCGGCCGAGCCCGCTCTACTACGCCGAGCGCCTGACCGAGCACCTGCGCGCCAAGGCGCCGGCGGGGCAGGGCGCCAAGGTCTATTTCAAGCGCGAGGAGCTGAACCATACCGGCTCCCACAAGGTGAACAACGTGCTGGGCCAGATCCTGCTGGCCCGCCGCATGGGCAAGCCGCGGATCATCGCCGAGACCGGCGCCGGCCAGCACGGCGTCGCCACCGCGACGCTCTGCGCGCGCTTCGGCCTCAAGTGCGTCGTCTACATGGGCGCGGTCGACGTCGCCCGGCAGGCGCCCAACGTCTTCCGCATGAAGATGCTCGGCGCCGAGGTGGTCCCGGTGGAATCCGGCACCAAGACCCTCAAGGACGCCATGAACGAGGCGCTGCGCGACTGGGTCACCAACGTCGCCGACACGTTCTACTGCATCGGCACGGTGGCGGGCCCGCACCCGTACCCGGCGATGGTGCGCGACTTCCAGTCGGTGATCGGCCGCGAGACCCGCGAGCAGATGATCGCGCAGGAGGGCCGGATCCCGGACTCCCTCGTCGCCTGCATCGGCGGCGGCTCGAACGCCATGGGCCTGTTCCACCCGTTCCTCGACGACCGCGAGGTCGAGATCTTCGGCGTCGAGGCCGCGGGCCACGGCGTCCAGTCGGGCCTGCACGCGGCCTCGCTGACCGGCGGCAAGCCGGGCGTGCTGCACGGCAACCGCACCTACCTGCTGATGGACGGGGACGGCCAGATCGCCGACGCCCACTCGATCTCGGCCGGCCTCGACTACCCGGGCATCGGCCCCGAGCACGCGTGGCTGCACGAGATGGGCCGGGTCACCTACCTGTCGGCGACCGATTCCGAGACGCTGGAGGCGTTCAAGCTCTGCTCGATGCTGGAGGGGATCATCCCCGCCCTGGAGCCGGCCCACGCCCTGTCCAAGGTCCTGGAGCTCGCGCCCCAGCGCCCGGCCGAGCACCTCATGGTGATGAACATGTCGGGCCGCGGCGACAAGGACATCCCGCAGGTGGCCGAGATCTTCGGCACGAAGATCTGAGGACGCGCGGCGGCGGTCCTCCGCCCGCCGCGCCCCGCCTGCCCCGCGCGCGCACCGTCGGCCTCAGGCGGTCTCGATGTCCGTGAGCGGGAAGTCGTTGCCCTTGTAGAGCAGCGGGACGCCGTGGGCGCGGGCACAGGCGTAGGCGAAGCAGTCGCCGAAGTTCAGGCCGGCCGGGTGCCGGCCCTTGCCGAAGCGGTCGTAGGCGTCCAGCGCACCCGCTTCGGCCTCCGGCGGGACGGCCAGGATCTCGATGCCGGCGAGGTCGAGATAGGCGTGCACCGCCTCGCGGGCGGCCGGGACCGGGAGATCGAGGTGGCGCGCCACGGCCACGCCGGTTTCCCAGACTGCCAGGGGCGACGTCACGCGGCGCAGCGCCCGCTGAAGCCGGGCCGCCAGGGCCGCCGCATCCGTTTCGTCGGTGAGGATCGCCGTGAGGGCCGACGCATCCACGAACATCGGGTCCCGCCTCAGGTGCGCTCGTACAGACCGTCGATGAACGCCGCGTCGGCGGGCTTCCGGTCCGGACCGGCGCGCTCGTGCAGGGCACGGACGAAGTCGGCCGTCCGCGCGACGAGATCGGGCCGGTTCGTCTGGCGGGCGATCTCGTTCTGAAGCGCGCGGCGCACCGCGTCGGTCTTGCTCGTGCCCAGCAGCGCCATGAGCTGGGTCGCGAGCGCGTCGACCTGCGGATCCTTGACGTAGAGCGGCATGCGCGGACCCCTGGGATATCCCGCACAGCGCTAATTTATATCCTCGGACGCCGCAAGACGGAGCGGGCCGGAGCGGGTCGCGGGGCCGCGGCCTCACCGAACGCTCACCGCACAGTCACCGCACAGTCACCGCACAGTCACCTGATCCTTGATCTTCTCGTAGACTGACCGGCTGAGCACGCGCTTCGACAGCAGCTGCTCCACCGACGTGTAGGGCCGCTTGGCGACGATCGCCCGGCCGATGGCGCCGCCGCCGCGCAGGCGGTTGAGATCCGCCACCGAGGCGGTGTTGAGATCGAGGATGGCCAGGGCCCGGGGACCGGCGCTGTCCTCCGCCCGGTCGACCTCGTCCTGACCGGCCGGCTCCTGCGCCGACGGCCCGGGCTGTGCCTCCCGCGGGGGCGGCTCGGCGGGGAAGGCCGTCGCGTCGGAGGGCATCTGCGTCGGCGCCGGGGCGCCGCCGGACGGGGCGGGGGCGGGGGCGGGCTGGACCGCCGCGGGCGGCGCGGGCGATGCAGCCGGCGGGGGCGGAGCCGCCGGAGCCGGCTCGACGCGCCGCACCGTCGCCGAGGGCTGGGGGGCCGCCGGTGTTTCCGGAGCGGACGCGGGCAGAGTCGCCGGTCCGGGTGCGGGGCTCGGCAGCAGGGCCTGCACCACCGCCGCGAGGATGCCGGCAATGATGAGGAGAACCGAAACTCTGAGAATTGCAGGACCGCTGAGCACGCACCACTCGACGAGGATTAAAACTATATGCATCTACAGTTAATGCTGTCCTTGCGCCTCGTCCAATCCACGTCCGAAACCCGGCCGGTCATCCCCAGGGGATGAGCGGGCCCGCGCCGCGGCCGGGGGCGGGCCCGCGCCAGCGCCTCCGCGAGCGACTCGCTGGGCGCCTCGGTGGGCGCCTGGGCGAGCGCCTGGGCGAGCGCGTCGGCGCCCTGCGCTACCTGCCGACCCTGTTCCGGGAGATCGCCGCCGCGAGCCCGCGCCTGCTGGCGGCGAGCCTGTCGCTGCGCCTCGTGGCGGCCTGCCTGCCGGTCCTGACCCTCTACCTCGCCAAGCTGATCCTCGACGGGATCGTGGCCGAGCACGCCCGGCCGGCGCCGGAGGCGGGGCTCGCGGCGTGGTTCGCCGATCCCGGCCGGGCGCGGCTCGCCGGCCTCGTCGCCGCCGAGCTCGGCCTCGCCCTGCTCTCGGACCTGACCGGCCGGCTCACGAGCCTCGTCGAGACCGTGATCGGCGACCTCTACGCCAACGCGGCCTCCCTGCGGCTGATGGCGCACGCCGCCGAGCTCGACCTCGCGCAGTTCGAGGACAGCGCCCAGCAGGACCGGCTGGAGCGGGCGCGCCGGCAGGTCAGCGGCCGCACCGGCCTCATCGGCACGGTGTTCGGCCAGCTGCAGGGCCTCCTGACCCTCGCGACCCTGGCGGTCGGGGTCGCGGCCTTCACGCCCTGGCTCGTCGTGCTGATCGCCGCAGCCCTGGTCCCGGCGGTGCTCAACGAGTGGCACTTCACCAAGGCCGGCTATCGCCTCGCCTGGATCCGCAGCCCGGAGCGGCGGCGGATCGACTACCTGCGCTACCTCGGCGCCAGCGTCGAGACCGCCAAGGAGATCAAGCTCTTCGGCCTCGCGGGCTACCTCACCGGGCTCTACGCCGCGGTGGCGGGGCGGCTGCTGGCCGAGAACCGCAACCTCGCGGTCGCCCGGGCCGGCTGGGGCTTCGCCTTCGCGAGCCTCGGGACGCTCGCCTACTACGCCGCCTACGCGGTGATCGTCTGGCGGACGGTGGCGGGCGCCTTCTCGGTGGGCGACCTCGCCTTCCTGGCCGGCGCCTTCCAGCGGCTGCGCGGCGGCCTGGAGGGGCTGCTCCTCGGGCTGACCCAGATCACCGGGCAGGCGCAGTACCTCGAGGATTTCTACGCCTTCTTCGCGATCCGGCCGCAGATCCGCTCGCCCGCCCGGCCCGTGCCGGTGCCGCGCCCGATCCGGGAGGGGCTGGTCTTCGAGGGGGTCGGCTACCGCTATCCCGGCACGCAGACTTTCGCGCTGCGCGACCTCTCCTTCGCGGTCCGCGCCGGGGAGACGGTGGCGCTGGTCGGCGGCAACGGCGCCGGCAAGACCACGATCGTCAAGCTGATGACCCGGCTGTACGACCCGCACGAGGGCCGCGTGCTCCTCGACGGCGTGCCGCTCGCCGTCTACGACCTCGACGAGTTGCGGGCGCGGATCGGGGCGATCTTCCAGGACTTCGTCCGCTTCGACCTCACCGCCGGGGAGAACGTCGCGGTCGGCCGGATCGAGGCCGCCGACGACGCGGGCCGCATCGCGGCCGCGGCGGCCCGGGGGCTCGCGGCCCCGGTGATCGAGCGCCTGCCCGGGGGTTACGCCCAGCCGCTGGGCAAGCGCTTCGCCGGCGGCCTCGACCTCTCCGGGGGCGAGTGGCAGAAGGTCGCGCTGTCCCGGGCCTACATGCGCGAGGCCGAGATCCTGATCCTGGACGAGCCGACCGCGGCCCTCGACGCCCGGGCCGAGCACGACGTCTTCGCGCGGTTCCGGGAATTGTCGGCCGGGCGGACGGCGGTGCTGATCTCGCACCGCTTCTCCACCGTGCGCATGGCCGACCGCATCCTCGTCCTGGAGGGCGGCCGGGTGCTGGAGGAGGGCAGCCACGCCGCCCTCATGGCCCGCGGCGGCCGCTACGCCGAGCTGTTCACCCTCCAGGCGGAGGGCTACCGGTAGGCGGGCCGCGGCCGCCCGGCGCCGCCGCGTCCCGCAGGCGCGAGGTCCCGCGACGCGGCCCAAGCATTGCCCGATTCCGTCAGCCTGCTATCTGCGGCGGACCGAACCGGGGTTGTCCATGCGCCTGCGCCTCTCCCACCTGCTGACGGCCGGCCTTCTCGTCTGCGCCGGGCCCGCCCGCGCGGCCCCGCCGGCCGGGCCCGAGCCGGAGGCCAAGCCGCCGGCGCCCGAGATCGTGCTCGCCAACCACCGCGCGGTCTACGACCTGTCGCTCGCCGAGGGCGGCGGCACCCGCTCGGTGGAGAGCGCCCGCGGGCGCATCGTCATCGATTTCCGGGGCGACGCCTGCCGCGGCTACACGATGCAGACCCGCCAGGTGACGGAGCTGTCCTCCGGCGAGACCGGCGCGCGCCTGTCCGACATGCGCAGCACCACCTTCGAGGGCGGGCAGGGGCGCGAGTTCCGGTTCAAGACGACGACGCTCACCAACAACAAGCCCGCCGCCCCCGTGGACGGGACCGCCTCCGAGCAGGGCGACGCCCTGACGGTGAGGCTGAAGGGCGGCCCGAAGCCGTTCACCGTGGAGGGGCCGGTCCTGTTCCCGAGCGAGCACATGCGCCGCCTGATCGAGGCGGCGCGGGCCGGCCAGTCGACCCTCGCGGTCAAGGTCTTCGACGGCTCGGACGACGGCCGGAAGGTCTACGACACCTTCGCGGTGATCGGCCACGCCGCGACCGGCCCGGCCCCGGCCGCCGACTCGACCCGCGACAAGCCCCTGCGCGAGGGCTCGCTGGCCGCCATGCCGCACTGGCCGGTCCGCCTCAGCTACTACACCGAGGGCGCCGGGGAGCGCACGCCGATCTACACCCTCGGCTTCGACCTGTACGAGAACGGCGTCAGCGGCGCGCTCAAGCTCGATTACGGCGACTTCGCCATCCTGGGCGACATGACCGCCCTCGACATCGACGCCAAGGCCGGGCGGGCCGACAGGGAGGCGGGGAAGGGCTGCACGCCCTGAGGGCCCGCCTCACGCCCACTCGTCGTCCGGCCGCGGCGACAGCCTCTGCCAGGCCGCGGCGATCCGCTCCGGCTTGATGCCGAGGCCGTTCGCGCAGGCGACGAGCACGTTCTCGTCACCCATCACGTGGTCGAGCACGCCCACCAGGAAGGCGGGCTCCCGGGCGCTCGCGCGGAGCGTGTCGGGGCTCAGGCCGCTCGCCGCCAGGAAGGGCAGGAGACGGTCGTCGTCCCCAGCGATCCACAACAGAACGTCCAGGGCGAGCCGTTCGGCCGACTCATCCCCTTGAAGAGGTTTGCCATTCATCAACATGTGAACGCTACAAAGGTGACGGAGGGGCTTCACGGCCCGCTAATCATGATCGGCGCGCACCGGGACAACGGATCATGAAGAAGACGGTGCTGATCGTCGAGGACAACGAGTTGAACATGAAGCTGTTCAACGATCTCCTGGAGGCGAACGGCTACGCGACGCTCAAGACCGCCCACGGCATCGAGGCGATCGAGCTGGCGCGCGCCCACCACCCCGACCTGATCCTCATGGACATCCAGCTCCCCGAGGTCTCCGGCCTCGAGGTGACGAAATGGCTCAAGGAGGACGACGACCTCAAGGGCATCCCGGTGATCGCCATCACGGCCTTCGCCATGAAGGGCGACGAGGAGCGGATCCGCGAGGGCGGCTGCGAGGCCTACCTGTCGAAGCCGATCTCGGTCGCGAAGTTTTTGGCAACGGTTCGGGCCTATCTTGAACCGCGTTGACGCCGGCGAGGCGTGCCGTTGAACCGGCCCCCCGGCCGCGCCGGGCCGGGGGGCCGGTTCAACCGTCCGTCCCGTCGTGTCCGCCCCGGCCCCGGCGGCCGACCGGCGGCGCGCACCCACGGCACACGGCGCCCGGTCCGGGCCGCTCACCCGCGCCCTGACGAGGAAGCATGTCGGCCCGTGTCCTGATCGTCGACGATCTGTTCCCGAACGTCAGGCTTCTGGAGACGAAGCTCGGCCTGGAATATTTCGACACGCTCGCGGCCATGAACGGCCGGGACGCGATCGCGATCTGCGAGAAGGGCCTCTGCGACCTCGTCCTGCTCGACGTGATGATGCCCGGCATGGACGGGTTCGAGGTCTGCCGGCACCTCAAGAACAACCCGCTCACGGCCCATATCCCGGTGGTGATGGTCACGGCCCTCGACCAGCCCGCGGACCGCCTGCGCGGCCTCGATGCCGGGGCCGACGACTTCCTGACCAAGCCGGTGGACGACACCGCCCTGTTCACGCGGGTGCGCAGCCTGGTGCGGCTCAAGGCCGTGACGGACGAGCTGCGCCAGCGCGCGCTCGCCTCCCGCGAGTTCGGCATCGGCGATCCCCTGGCGCTCGCCACCGCCGAGACCGGCCTCGACGCCCGGATCCTGCTGATCGAGGACCGTCCCGGATCGGCCGAGCGCCTCGCCGGGGCCCTGCGCCAGCACCACGTCGTCACGGTCGAGCCCGACCCGCAGGAGGCCCTGCGCCGCGCCGCCGAGGAGACCTTCGACCTCGCCCTGGTGAGCCTCGACCTCACCGGCTTCGACGGCCTGCGCCTGTGCAGCCAGCTCCGGTCCCTCGACCGGACCCGGGCGATGCCGCTGATCATGCTCGCCGAGGAGTACGACCGCGCCCGGGTGGTCCGCGGCCTCGATTTCGGCGTGCACGACTTCCTGATGCGGCCGGTCGACCGCAACGAGCTGATGGCCCGGGTCCGCACGCAGGTGAAGCGCAAGCGCTTCACCGACGCGCTCCGCGGGGCGATGCAGGCCTCCCTGCAGATGGCCGTGACCGATGCGCTCACCGGCCTGCACAACCGGCGCTACCTCGACAACCACCTCGGCACGCTGTTCGGCGACGAGGCCGCCCGCCGGGCGAACCTCGCCGCGCTGATCCTCGACATCGACCACTTCAAGGGGATCAACGACAGCTTCGGCCACGAGGCCGGCGACGAGGTGCTGCGCGGCTTCGCCGAGCGCGTCCGCCAGCACACGCGGCCCATCGACATCGTGGCGCGCTACGGCGGCGAGGAGGTGGTGGTGATCCTGCCGGAGGCGGGCCTCGTCGAGGCGCAGGGCATCGCCGAGCGCATCCGCGAGCGCGTCGAGGCGGTGCCGTTCACCGTGCAGCGGGCGAGCCGGACCGTGTCGGTGACGGTCTCGATCGGCGTCGCCGTGCGCCGCGGCGACGATCTCGGCCCCGCCGACATGCTCCGCCGGGCCGACCTCGCCCTCTACCGGGCCAAGGCGGCGGGCCGGAACCGGGTCGAGTCGCAGGCGGCCTGACCGGCGGCCTGACAGGAGTCCCCCCGCGTCAATCCGCGCGCCCGCGCGCGCGGATGAAAAGGCCGGCCTCGCCGTGTTATCGGTTCGGCCGGCCCGGCGAGGCCGGCGGAGCGGCGCGCGGGACCGAACCCATGGACATGCAGGTACCGGCACGATCCGGCCGCGACGCGAGCGTGCTGAACCACCGCCGCCTGTGCAAGATCGCCTCCTCGCCGCACGCCTACGTCCGCGGCAGCACGGCGCGGTTCTACGAGCTGCTCGCCGGGATGCCGGCCGGCACCCTGCCCGAGGGGCCGCCGGTCTGGATCTGCGGCGACGCGCATCTCGGCAATCTCGGCGCGCTCGCCGGCCCGGACGGCGGGATCGACATCCAGATCCGCGACCTCGACCAGACCGTCGTGGCGAACCCGGCCTTCGACCTCGTCCGGCTCGCGCTCTCGCTGGTCACCGCGGCGCTCAACGCGACCCTGCCGGGCATCGTCACCGCCCGGATGATGGACGCGATGGCGGACGGCTACGCCGACGGGATCGCCGATCCCGAGGGGGCCGAGCGGGGCGTCGACCCGTCCGAGATCGTCGTCACGACGAAGCGGCGGGCGCTCGGCCGGCGCTGGCGCCACCTCTCGCGCGAGCGGCTGAAGGGCAAGGCCGCCCGGCTCCCGCGGGGCAGCCGGTTCTTCGACCTCGACCCCGACGAGCAGGCGTCGCTGACGGCGCTGGTCCGCGACCCGGAGATCCGCCGCCTCGTCCTGGCGCTCGGCAGCGCGGCCGACGGCGCCGAGATCCGGCTGCTCGACGCCGCCTACTGGATCAAGGGCTGCAGCTCCCTCGGGCGCCTGCGCTACGCCGCCCTGGTGGAGGTCCTGGGCGGCGACCGCCCGCAGCTCGCCCTCCTCGACGTCAAGGAGGCCGTGCCGCACCTCGCGCCGGCCGCCGCCGGGATCGCGGTGCCGCCCGACCACGCCGAACGCGTCGTCGCGGGCGCGCGGGCGCTGTCGCCCAACCTCGGAGACCGGATGGTCGCCGGCCATGTGGGCGACCGCGCCGGCGGCACGCCCGTCACGGTCCGCGAGCTGCTGCCGCAGGATCTCAAGATCGACGCCGAGCAGTTCTCCCGCGGCGAGGCGGTCCGGGTCTCCCGGCACCTCGCCGCCATCCTGGGCCGGGCCCACGGCCGCCAGATGGGCGCGGCCGACCGCCGGACCTGGATCGACGCCGTGCGGGCGCCGGGGCCGGGCCCCGACGCCCCCGGCTGGCTCTGGTCGGTGGTCACCGACCTGATGGGCGCGCACCAGCGCGGCTACCTGGAGCATTGCCGCCGGATCGCCCGCGAGGCGCGGGACGCGGCCTGACGCCCGATCGCCGCCCGACACCGCCCGACGCCGCCCGACACGGCGTGCCTCGACCCCGGCGCGGGGCGCATCCGCCACGACGCCGGTTGACACCATCCCCGCCATCGCCAACACCTCGCGCCCGCCGCCTCTCGCGCGGCGGACCCCGGGAAGACCTGTGATACGATGGCGGTGACGCGCACCTACCTCGACTTCGAGAAGCCGGTGGCCGAGCTGGAGGCCAAGCTCGAGGAGCTGCGCGCCGTGAGCGCGCGCGACGGCGCGGTCTCGATCGCCGAGGAGGTCGGCCGGCTCGAGGCCAAGGCCGGCCAGGCGCTCGCCGAGATCTACGCGAATCTCACGCCCTGGCAGAAGACCCAGGTGGCCCGCCACCCGCAGCGGCCGCACTTCGTGGACTATTGCGACGGGCTCATCACCGAGTTCACCCCGCTGGCCGGCGACCGCAGCTTCGGCGAGGACGAGGCGATCCTGGGCGGGTTCGGCCGGTTCCGCGGCCGGCCGGTCCTGGTGCTCGGCCAGGAGAAGGGCGCCACCACCGAGGCGCGGCTGCGCCACAATTTCGGGATGGCCCGGCCCGAGGGCTACCGCAAGGCGGTCCGGCTCATGGAGACCGCCGACCGGTTCGGCTTAGCCGTCATCGCCTTCGTGGACACCGCCGGCGCCTATCCGGGCATCGAGGCGGAGGAGCGCGGCCAGGCCGAGGCCATCGCCCGCTCGACCGAGGCCTGCCTCGCGCTGGGCGTGCCGAACGTCGCCGTGGTGATCGGGGAGGGCGGCTCGGGCGGCGCCATCGCGCTCGCCACCGCCAACCGGGTGCTCATGCTGGAGCACGCGATCTACGGGGTGATCTCGCCGGAGGGCGCCGCCTCGATCCTGTGGCGCGACCAGGGCCGCGCCTCCGACGCCGCCACCGCCATGAAGATCACCGCCCAGGACCTGCTGCGGCTCGGCGTCATCGACGGGATCATCCCGGAGGCCACCGGCGGGGCGCACCGCGACCGCGAGGCGGCGATCCGGGCCGCGGGCGACGCCGTCGCCGACGCCCTCGCCCAGTTCGACGGCCTCTCGCCCGCCGAGATCCGCGACCGGCGCGCGGAGAAGTTCCTGGCGATCGGCCGGACCCTGTGAGCGAGCCCGGGGCGACGGGGGGCCTGTTCGGCGCGCTCGGCCGGCTGCTGGGCCGGCGCGACGCGCGGGAGCCGGGCCGGCACAACCACGTCTCCCTCGGCTGCAATTGCCAGATGGCGCACGTCCTCAAGACGCTCGACCTGCGCCAGTGGTCGGGGCCCCTCGACTGGATCTTCTCCATGCCCGGCATGGCCCGGGACTGCCTCGCCGACGACTTCGCCGCGCTCGTCGACCGGGGCCAGCTGGAGAGCATCCCGGAGGCCGAGCGGCGCGGCCCCGGCATCTGGCGCGGGCGCCACCGCCTCTACCGGGAGCGGCACGGCCTCGAGTGCGTGTTCAACCACCACGACCCGGCGACGAGCGAGGCGGACTACGCCTTCCTGACCGAGGGCGTGCGCCGGCTGCGCCGGGCCCTCGACACGCCGGGCACCGACAACCGGCTCTGGATGATGACCCATCTCCACACGCCCCGGGACGTGGTCGAGGCGATCGACGACCTGCTCGGGCGGCGCGCCAGCCGCAACCACCTGACCTTCGTGCAGCTCGAGACCGGGCACCCGCGCATGGCGGTGGTCGAGGCGGTCGACCTCCGGCCCACCCTGCGCTGGCTCACCGTGCACACGCCCTCGGAGCCGGTCGGCCTGCGGCTGGCCGACCCGGCCGACGACGCGGCGCTGGTGGCGATCATCCGCGCCGAGGCGGCGCGGCGGCCGGCGCTGTTCGCCTGAGCGGCCGCCCGGGAGCGACGTTGCGGGGGCAACGTGGCCGGGGCGACGGCCGGTCGGCGCCCGGGGCGGCCGTCAATGGGCGGCGCGCGACAGGGCAACGATCGCGCCGACGATGACGATCGTCTGGACGCCGATCGAGCCGATCACCCATTTCATGATGTCGACCTTCGCTTCGGCCAGATCGGTCTCGGTGACGCGGTTCGTCAGATCGGAATCCCGACTCTCGCGGATCGCCGCGGCGATCGCCTCGGCCTGATCCTCGGACAGGCCGGTCGCCCGCAGGCGACGGACGAGGGCGTGCGTGTCGAGCGAGAGGGCCGTCATGGGCGACGTTCGCGTGTTCGAGCCGTCCGGGTCGATCGGCCGAATCCGGATGGCAGCCTCCGCGACCGTGGCGCCCTCATCCCGCCGGGGCAAGCAGCTCGAAGTCGGGCGCCCGGCGCGGTCACGCGCGTCCGCTCCGCAGGGAGTCCACCGGTACGCGCACCGGGCCGGCAGGACGGACCGGGGGCCGGACCGCGGGCCGGACCGCGGGCCGGACCGCGCACGCGCACCGCCTGTCTCGCCGCGCGGCCCTGCGGCTCGAACGGCGCCGGCCCGCGACCCCGCCGCGGCGCGCTGTGGATAGGGTGCATCCGCCGGCTCTCCACACCGGAGAACAATCCAGTGTTGCAGCCGGGTCCTTGCGGTAAGGAAGGCGCAAGCTTAACGAGCCTATTGGGTTGGGGAGTGGCACCCGACGCGGCCAGCAAGGCCCGCGGGCGCGCGTAAGACGATCGAGGTTCCCCATGACGGCGCGTCTCGCGACCGCGCGACTGCTGGCGGCGGCGTCCCTGCTGGCCCTGTCGCTCGCCGCCTGCCAGGACGGTTCCGGGATCAACGGCCCGAGCGCGCGCAGCCTCGCGCCGATCGCCCCCCAGACCGTCGCGCTGATGCAGTCCAAGGGGATGCAGCCCTCCGACCCGATCCTGATCCGCACCTTCAAGAAGGAGGCGGAGATGGAGATCTGGAAGCGGGGGAGCGACGGCCGCTACGCCCTGATGAAGACCTACCCGATCTGCCGCTGGTCCGGCCAGCTCGGGCCGAAGACCCGCGAGGGCGACCGGCAGGCGCCCGAGGGCTTCTACACGATCACCCCGGGCCTGATGAACCCGAACTCCTCGTACTACCTGTCGTTCGACACGGGCTTCCCGAACGCCGTCGACCGGGCCAACGGGCGCACCGGCAAGTACCTGATGGTGCACGGCACCTGCTCGTCGGCGGGCTGCTTCGCCATGACCGACGCCACCATCGCGGAGATCTACGCCGTCGCCCGCGACGCGTTCATCGGCGGCCAGCGCAGCTTCCAGTTCCAGTCCTACCCGTTCCGGATGACGGCCGAGAACATGGCCAAGTTCCGCAACGACCCGAACATCGCCTTCTGGCAGAACCTCAAGGAGGGGTCCGACTATTTCGAGGCCCTGCACGAGGAGCCGAAGGTCGGCCAGTGCGGGACCAAGTACGTGTTCGGCGGGGCCGACGCGGCCGCCGGCGCGTGCCGGCCGCACGTCGACCCGCTGGTGGCCGAGAAGAGCGCGCACGACGCCCGCGCGGTCGCCGACCTCGTCGCCAAGGGCACGCCCGCGGTGCGGGTCGTCTACCAGGACGGCGGCCAGAACCCGGTCTTCCGCCCGCAGAACGCCAGCGCCTTCGCGAGCCTCGGCGGCACCGAGACGGTGCTGCCCTACGACGCCAAGGAGTACGGCCGGCACAATCTCGGCGACGTGAGCCGCCCCGAGACCCTGGCGGCGGGCCCGCAGGAGATCGAGGTCGGCCCGAAGGGCCGGCCCACGATGCTGGCCGGCGCCGAGCCGGAGGCGCCCGCCCGGGCCGCGAAGGCCGGCGGCAAGGGGCACGGGCGCGAGCCGGCGGCGCCCGCGGCGCCCACGACCCTCATGGCGAACCGCGCCGATCCCGGCGCGCAGGTCGAGACCACGGCGGCCCTGCCCGACAAGCCCGCCCGGATCGCCGTCGCGGACGCGGACGGCGATGCGAGCAGCTACCAGAAGCTGTTCGGTCAGCTCTTCGCCAAGGACAAGCCGGCCCCGGCGGCGCCCCCGGCCTCTCCGGTCGACGCCGCGGCGGCGCCGGAGCCGGCGAAGCTCGCCCACGCCGCCGAGACGGCCGCGCCGCGGGCCGCCAAGGCCCACGCGGTGAGGACCGCCAGGGTCGAGGCGAAGGGCGACGGGAAGGGGAAGGGTGACGGGAAGGCGGAGGCGAAGCCCGCCCTCCGGAAGGGCGAGCCCGAGGGCCGGAAGCCCTGACGGCTCAGACCAGCGGACGGTCGCGGTTCATCAGCCACAGGGCGTGGACCGTGCCGGGCAGCCAGCCGAGGATCCACAGCAGGATGTTCAGCAGGAACTGCAGACCGAAGCCCGTGGTGACGAGCACGGCGATCGGCGGGAAGAAGATCGCGAGCAGGATGCGGACGAGGCTGGACACGGGGACTCCGGGCGCGAGGTAGGCACGTCCCGGCTCCAACGGCACACGGTTTCATCCGTTCCGCCCGATCCGGCCGCGACAGCCCCGGCCTGCCGGGGCCGCGCGGCGGCGCCTCAGTTCTTGGCCGGCGGCGTGGTGGCGGAGGGGACGTTGGCGGCCTGCTTCTCCGGGTGCTTCACCTGGCTGTAGGCGACGTTGGCGAAGGTGCCGATCACCGCGGGCCAGCTCGGCTTGCCGTATTGCGGGTCGTCGCGGCCGACCTTGCAGAAGGCCGTGGTCAGGCCGTTGACGATGTCGTCGTCGGTGACGCCGGTCGGCTCCGCCTTCACCTGCTGGACCAGCCGGGCGAGGGTCGGGACGAAGTCCTGCTGCTTCAGTCCGGTCAGGCTCGCCTGGATGCCGAGCTTCTCGAAGGCGGCCTTGAGCTTGTCCTGCTCGATCTCCGCGCAGGGGGCGGTGCCGGCCAGCATGGTCCGGGTGGCGGCGCGCGCCTCCGAGGCCTTGTCGCCGGTCACCGGCGGCGCCCTGTTGCCCCAGGAATTGCGGATGTAGTCGGTGACGTTCTTCACCTCGACATCGGTCATCTGCTGGCCGATCGCCACCATCGGGGCCAGCCCGCTCTGGGCGGCGAGGCCGCCGTAGATCACCCGCAGCACCGTCTCGGGCCCGTCGGACTGGACCGAGGTGTTGCCGGCGAGCGCCGGGACCGCGCCCTCGATGCCCTTGCCGTCGGGCTGGTGGCACGAGGAGCAGTAGGTCAGGTAGGTGGAGGCGCCCGGCGCGTCGGGCGTGTCGAAGGCCGTGAGGTCCTTCGGCTTGTAGGTCTGCTTGGCCGGCACGGTGCGCAGGTACGCGACCATGGCCTTGAGGTCCTCCTTCTTCACCTTGGAGAGGGATTCCATGATGGTCTGGCGCATCGGGCCGGCGGCGACGCCCGGCCGGTCGCCCGGGGCGGTGCCGGTCTTGAGGTAGGTCACCACCTGCTCGTCGGTCCAGGCACCGATGCCCTGGTGGCCGTCCGGGGTGATGTTGGGGGCGTACCAGCCGTCGATCACGCCGCCGCCGAACCGGCCCGCGAAGCTCGAATTGCCGACCAGCTTGTTCTCGTTGTGGCACATGGCGCAGTGGCCGAGGCCCTCCACCAGGTAGGCGCCGCGGTTCACCTCGGCGCTGGCCTTCGGGTCGGGCTTGAAGCGCTCGTCGGTGAAGAAGGCCGTCCGCCACGTCACCAGCGCCGTGCGGACGCTGAACGGGAACGGGATCTGGCTCTCCTGCCGCTTCTCGTTCACGGCCGGGACCGATTGCAGGTAGGCCCAGATCGCCTGGGTGTCCTCGTCGGTGACCTTGGTGAACCAGCCGAACGGGAAGGCCGGGTAGAGGTAGCCGACGTTCTTGCTGTAGCCGTGCCGGAACGCCTGGTCGAAGTCGGCGTAGCTCCAGTTGCCGAGGCCGGTCTCCTTGTCGGGGGTGAGGTTGGGGGTCATGATCACGCCGAAGGGCATGTTCAGCGCGTAGTTGCCGGCGAGGTACTTGCCGCCCGGCGCCGTGTGGCAGGCCGCGCAGTCGCCCATGGTCACGAGATACTTGCCGCGCGCGATCTGGTCGGCCGACCCGTCCTGCGCCAGCGCCGGCGCGGCCGGGAACAGGCTCGCCAGGAACAGGCTCCCCAGGATCGGCGCCGTCCGGATCGGCGGCAGGCGGCCGGAGGAGAGGGCTCTCGTGCGCTGCATGCCGCGTCTCCCATCCCGAGTTTAGAGCTGTTTGAGATTTGTGACGCGCGTGAACGCGGCCGTTCGAGGCGTTGTTCCGGGCGGCGCCGGGCTGCGGCGATGTGCCGTGGCGGACCGGAAGCGCAGGCCGAGATCGGCCAGATGGGCGGCGAGCCCGGCGAGCATCCACCCGGCGACCGCGACGAAGCCGGCCCCCGCCAGCGCCGCCCGCAGGGCCAGCATCAGCGCGGCGCCGGAGGCGAGCGTGGCCAGCAGGGACGGCAGCGGCGGCCCGCCCCGGCGGCTGAGCCAGGCGAGGACGAGGGCCTCCAGGGCGACGAGCAGGAGGATCCCGTCGACGATCCGGCCCGAGGCGAAGGCGGCGGCGAGGGCGGCGGCGAGCGGCGGCTCCATCACGCCGGCTCCCCGAAGGGCGCGTTGAGGCGCACGATCCGCAGGTTCAGGCAGGCGGCGACGCTGACCCAGGCGAGGTAGGGCAGGTTCATGAGGCCCGCCGCGACGGAGATCCGGCCGGTGACCAGCACCAGCACGGCGATCGACAGCCACAGGGCCGCGACCTCGGCGAGCGCCCAGTCGGGCCGGCGGAACCGGAAGAACAGCACGCTCCAGGCGATGTTGAGCACCCCGTTCACCGCGAAGGCGGCGATCAGCACGCCCCGGGCGACGGGGTCGGCCGCGCCGCTCCAGGCGAGGACCGCCGAGGTGGCGGTCAGCGCGAAGATCACCGCCCAGACCGGCCCGAAGGCCCAGTCCGGCGGCTTCCAGGCCGGGACCCGCAGGCGCCGGTACCACGTGTCCGTCGTGGTCGCGAGGCCGCCGGCCACGGCCACCAGCACGGCGGCGGCGGCGGCCACCGCGGGCGGCCCGAGATCGGCGAGGCCGAGGCTCACGGCGAGACCCAGCGGAACAGGTGGGCGAGGTCCTTGAAGAAGATCCGCGCGTGGGCGGCGGGCTTCGCGCGGACCAGCTCCTTGTTCATGTAGCTGTCCCAGGTGAGCTGCTGGACGTCCTTGTCCCGGCAGATCGAGACGAAGCGCTCGCGCAGACCGTCGCTGCGGTACCAGACCCACTGCATCATCCCGAGGATCCAGAACACGCGCCCGTGCAGCTTCATGAACCGTCTTCGCGCGCGCCCGAGCGCCCGGGCATCGCCGGTCTCGAGGAAGGCGGCGGCGGCCTCGGCGGAGAGGCGCCCGCCCAGCATCGCGTAGTAGATGCCCTCCCCGGAGGCCGGGGCGACGACGCCGGCGGCATCGCCCGCCAGCAGCACGTCGCGGCCGTTGTCCCAGCGCTTCAGCGGCTTGAGGGGGAGGGGGGCGCCCTCGCGCCGGACGGTCTCGGCCCCGTCGAGGCCGGTCGCCACCCGCAGAGCGCGGATCGAGGAGCGCAGGGAGAAGCCCTTCCGGGCGCTGCCGGTGCCGATGCTCAGCGTGTCCCCGTGGGGGAAGATCCAGCTGTAGAAATCCGGCGAGTGGCGGCCCTGGTAGTAGACGTCGCAGCGGGTCGCCTCGACCGACCCGGCCCCGGGGGCGCCGGCCTCCGGCACCCGGAGGATCTCGTGATAGGCGAAGACCTGCCGCATCCTGGCGTGGCCCGGCACCTCCGCGCGGCCGACCGGCGAGCAGGCGCCGTCGGCCCCGACGACGAGGCGCGCCCGGACGGCGTGGCGGGCGAGGCCGGTCCCCGCGCCGGTGGTGAAGTGGACGAGCGGCGGCCCGTCGTCGGGCCGGGTGATCCGCTCGAAGGCGGCCGCGCGCAGGTCGGCGCCGGCCTCCGCCGCCCGGGCGCGCAGCCACGGGTCGAAATGCTCGCGGTCGACCATGCCGACGAAGCCCTCGCCCACCGGCATGTCGACGGTCTTGCCGCTCGGCGCCACCATCCGGGCCGAGCGGATCTTGGCGACGAGGAGCGCGTCGGGGATCGCGAAGTCGCGGATCAGCCGCGGCGGGATCGCGCCGCCGCAGGGCTTGATCCGCCCGGGCTTGTCGAGGAGCAGCACCGCGTGGCCGGCCCGGGCGAGGTCGGTCGCCGCCGTGGCGCCGGCCGGCCCGCCGCCGACCACCACGACGTCGTAGCTGTCGCGGCCGGGGCCGCCGTCGTCCAACCGGGCCATGGCCTCACCTCGCGCTGAAGGCAGGATCGAGCGGCACCGGGTCCGGTGCCGGGGCTGAGTCGAGCCGGGCCGCCAGGACGACCGCGACGAGGAACAGCAGCCCTTCCGCGGCGAACACCGCCGCGTAGGCCTGGACGGGTTCGGCGGTGACGAGCCGGACGGCGTCGACCGCCACCGCTCCGAGGAAGCCGCCGGCGCCGAAGGCGACGCCCTGCGCGGCGCCCCAGACGCCCATGCGGGTGCCGCGCTCCCGCGCGTCGCCGCGGCCGGCGAGCGCCATCATCGAGCCGATGGCGGCGACCGCGTAGGCGCCGTTGGCCACCCCGAGGGCGAAGACCGTCGTGCGCAGGGGGAAGTCCGATCCCGCCGCCGCGCCGCTCGCCAGGGCGAACAGGGCGGCGGCCGAGCCGGCGCAGCCGATCCCGATCCAGAGCCGCAGGGACGCGAGGGCGGTGCCCCGGGCGAGGAGCGTCACCGCCGCCACCAGCAGCATGCCGGCGAGCACGCCGCCGTGCTGGAGGCCGGCGAGCTTGGTGGTGGCGCCGGGGGTCATCGCGAAGACGAGGCCGGCATAGGGCTCCAGGATCAGCTCCTGGGCGCTGTAGGCCAGCATCGACACGAAGACGAAGACCGTGAAGGTCCGGGCCACGGGGTCGGCCAGCACCCGGGCCAGCACGGTGAAGAACGGGCGGCGGGCCTCCGCGGGCTCGGGGGCCCGGACCGGCAGGCGGCGCTCGACGCCGGCGAGCGCGAGCGCCGCCACGCCGAAGGCGACGAGCGAGACCGTGCCCGAGACCGCGACGAGCCGCGGGCCGGAGAACGGGTCGAGGAAGTGCCCGGCGAGCGGCGCCGTGACGGCGAAGCCGACGATCATCATCACCCAGACGACGGTGGCGGCCGCGCCCCGCCGGGCCGGCGCGACGCCGCCCGACAGCAGGACCAGGAGGGAGGTCCCGGCCGCGCCGACGCCCATGCCGACGCACAGGAACGAGAGGGCGGCGAGCGCCAGCCCGAGGGCGAGGTTCTCGGCCGCCAGCGCGGTGCCGCAGGCGGCGCCGAACCCGCCGAGGCAGAGGGCGGCCATGCCGCCGACGATCCACGGGGTGCGCCGGCCGCTCCGGTCGGACCCGTAGCCCCAGCGCGGGCGCAGGACCTGCACGGCGTAGTGCAGGGCGACCAGCAGGCCCGGCACGAAGGCGGGGAGCGCCAGTTCCACCACCATGACCCGGTTGAGGGTGGCGGTCATCAGCACGACGACGCTGCCCAGCGCGGTCTGGACGAGGCCGAGGCGGACGATCTGGGGCCAGCCCAGGCCGTCGGCCGCGCCAGGCTGCTCGGGCACCCGCCCACGAGAACCGCGACGCGCCCCCTCTCCCGTGCGGGAGAGGGTTGGGGTGAGGGTCGAGAACTCTCCGGATCGAGCGCGCCCCTCACCCTGTCCCTCTCCCGCACGGGAGAGGGGACCCGCGCCCGGCCCTGAAACCGGCTGCGCAGCGGAGGAACCGAGAGCCCCCGTACGGCGCGCGCGCGACTCGATCCCCATCACGCGCCTCCCACCAGCGGGCGCAGCGCGAAGGCCGCGACCAGCATGCCGAGGACGTAGAGCGTGGTGCCGGTGCCGTTGTACCAGATCGCCCGCTCCCGGGGATTCTCGAGGAACCGGGCCATCAGGGCGACCTGGCCGGCGAGGAGCGCCGCCACGAGGCCGGCGTGCCAGTAGCGCTCCCAGCCGGCGAGGAGCGCGATCACCGCGACCTGCGGCAGGGCCATGACCAGGCAGGCGAAGCGCGCGGCGCGCGCGGAGCCCATCTGCACCGGCAGCGACAGCAGCCCCATCCGCCGGTCGCCCTCCACGGACTTGAAGTCGTTGAGGGTCATGATGCCGTGGGCGCCGGCCGCGTAGAGCAGCGCCACCAGGAGCACCCGCCGGTCGGGCAGGGCGGCGGCCATGACGGCGGCGCCGGTGAACCAGGGCAGCCCCTCGTAGCAGAGCGCCACCGCGGCGTTGCCCCACCAGCCGTTCCGCTTCAGCCGCACGGGCGGCGCCGAGTAGACCCAGGCGAGCGCGAGCCCGAACAGGGCGGCCCCGAGGATCCAGGGCCCGAGGGCGGCGGCCACCGCCAGCGACAGGGCCGTCCAGGCGAGGGCGAGGTAGAGCCCCCAGCGGCCCGGGATCCGCCCGGACGGGATCGGCCGGTCCGGCTCGTTGATCGCGTCGACGTGGCGGTCGAACCAGTCGTTGGCGGCCTGGCTGGTGGCGCAGACCAGCGGGCCGGCCAGCAGGATGCCGGCGGCGATCACCGGCCACTGGCCGCTGGCCGGCTGGCCCGAGGAAATGACCCCGCAGGCGAAGGCCCACATCGGCGCGAACCACGTGAGCGGCTTCAGCAGCTCGATGACTGCGCTCGGGGCGGGCGTAGCGGTCATGGCGGGAGGCTAACGGGGCCCGCCCGAGTGTCAAGACAGATTTACACGACGCGACCACGTGTGCGCGACGTTTGTCGGATCAATACAGCGGTGGCCCAGAAATACATTATCCGAAACACCTGGGAACCGCGGCGGCGGACCCGCCCGGCGCGGGCGGGTCCCGGCGCGACGGCGGCGCTCCGGCGGCGCCCCGGGCGCTCCCGGCGCCCCTCGGACGCGAGCACGATTCCGGGATCCTCGAGCCACTCGGCGCCCGGCTCAGGCACCCGGTTCCGGCACCGGGTTCCGGGCCGACGCGGCGCGCCCGCGCGGGGCTCCGGCAGGCCGGGCGGGGATGAACCGGACAGGACCCGCGGCCGGCCGCGCCCCGGGGCGGGGGCCGTCAGGCCTCCTCGACCGGGCCGTCGAGGTCGCCGACGCCGTAGCGGCGCATCTTGGCGTAGAGGCCCTGCCGGCTCAGGCCGAGCATCTCGGCCGCCGAGGCCCGGTTGTCCCGGGTGATCCGCAGCGCCGCCTCGATGCAGAGCTTCTCGATCAGGTCCGTCGTCTCGCGGACCAGGGTCTTCATCGAGACCCGGCCCACGAGCTCGGTCATCTGCTCCACCGAGCGGGGCACCTCCCGACCGACCCCGGGACGTCCCTCGGCGATCCGCCGCGGGCCCGACCGGATGGCGAAGCCCAAGCAGGGGCGGGTCCCGGCCACCGACACGGCGGCGACCTCCACGTCCTCCATGCCGCCGTAGGCGCCGCGGACGACGGTGGCGAAGCGGCGCACGGCGCCGTGGTCGACGAGGGTCGCGAACAGCGCCTGCGCCTCGGTCTCGTCGCGGCCGAGCCAGTGGTCGAGGGTGCGCCCGCGGGCCTGGCCCACGGTGGCGAGCTGCGCCAGCTCCAGGAAGGCGGCGTTGGCCATCAGGACCCGCCGCGCCGAATCGGTGACCACGAAGCCCTCCGGCATCGCCTCGATCACCGCGGCGGTCGGCGCCTCCTGGTCGGGCCCGGCCGCCGCGGCCGCCGGGTCGGCGGCCAGCTGCAGCAGGGCGCTCGCGCCGCCCTCGCCCCGGAACAGCGAGGCCGAGACCGTGACCTCGCCGCGCCCGTGCTGGAGCGCCGCCCGGATCTCGCCCGCCTGCCCGGTCGCCCGCAGGGCGGCGAACTGGGCCTCCAGGGTCCGGGTGCTGGCGGGGTCGAACAGCTCGACGGCGTCCTGCCCGGCGATGCGCTTGGCCGGGCGCCCGAGGAGGCGCGCCGCCGCCGGGTTGGCCTCGGCCACCCGGCGCGTGCCGGCATCGACCACCAGCACCGGCTCGCCGGAGATCTGGAACAGCAGCCGGTAGCGGGTCTCGGCGGCGCGGAGCCGGTCGTAGTCCCGCTCCAGGGCCTGCTGGGTCTCGACCAGCCGGCGCTGCAGGGCCGCCACCGCCCGCATGTCGCGCCCGAGCACGAGGATCGGGCCGCCCTCCGAGGGCCGGATCGACGCGTAGCGGATCGGCAGGTCGGCGCCGTCGGGCGAGGGGTGGTTCACCTGGCGCCAGCGGGTGATGCCCTCGGTCCCGGCATCCCGCAGCAGGGCGTCGATCTTCGGGCGGCTCTCCACCGTGACGGTGTCGATCCAGCGCCGGCCCAGCCAGCCCGCCACGGTCTCGGCCGCGAGGTCGGCGCCGACCGCGGCGTCCCGAATCACCCCGTCGGCGTCGATCACCAGGGAGAGGTCCGCGGACGCCGCGACGATGCGCCCGACCGCCTCGCCCTGGAGGAGGCCGGCCACCTGCTGCAGGGCCGCGGGCGGCGACTGCGGGGAGGGGCGGGGCTGAGGGGTCACGGTCACCGCAATGTGATAGTCGGTTTGAGGCCTTTTCAGCAGGCCAATGCCTGTCTGTCCAGCAAAGCTTCCGCCGCGGCGGGCGCGAGGCACGCGTCCGACGCGCAGGCATCCGCCCCGACGATCCCCGCCTCGCCGCCGTGGCGCGCGAAGAAGGGGCCGCCGACCAGCACCCGGACGTCCCGGTTGCGCGAGTCGCGGCGCACCTCCGCCACCGTCGCCGTCAGGACCGGCAGCAGGACGTCGCAGGAGAGCGACAGGCCGACCACGTCGAACCAGTCCGACCGGAGCAGGTCCAGGGGGTCGACCCCCGGCCCGGGCACCGCGGTGGTCACGTCCCAGCCGGCCTCCCGGAAGAAGCTCGCGACCAGGGACAGGCCGAAGACGTGGGTCTCGCCCGGGCAGGGCAGCAGCAGGACGCTGCGCCCGTTGGCCGGGACCGATTCGCTCTCCAGCTCGGCGCAGAGGCGGCGGCTCACGGCGTGGAGCCGCCCGAGGGCCTCGGTCACCGCCAGGAAGTCGCAGGCATCCTCCTCCCAGAGGGCGCCGAGATGCCGGGCCGCCGGGGCGAGCAGGTCGAGGAGCAGGCGCGCGAGCGGCAGGCCGCCGTCGCGCAGGGCGTCCACCCGGGCGTCGAGGTCGACCGGGCCGGCGGCCAGGAGCAGGGCGCTGAAATCGGCGATCTCCCGCGCGCTCGGCGCCCGGTCCGCCGGGACGGCGCGGCCGGCGGGCCGGTGGGCGAGCATCAGGCGGGGCAGGATCTCCGCCTCGACGACCTTGGCGAGCGCGTCCGGGACGGGCCTGTGCAGGTCGGACCAACCGAGGGCAGTGTCGCGGAACACGGGAAGACCATCGCTCACGGGGCTGCAGCCGGCCGCGGACGGACCGTAATCAAGACGGCCACCGAAATGCCTCCAGTTTCCCATCGGCATCCTCCCTGAGACGACCCCGGCCCGGAAGGGCCGGCGGATCCGCTCGCCTGCTCGGTGTGGCGTTGCTCGCCCGTCTATTCTTCGCGTCCGCCAGTTCCTGGATCTGACAAGCCAAACGGCGGCAATCTCTGCCGTCTCAGTTGACGATACGCTTCCTGGCCATCTTGGCAATGATCTTATTCGAAGAAAAAATATCCCTCCCCGTGTCATACCGCAGAAGCGTCAAGCGCACTTGACACTTCCGGGACCCCCGCCCTAGCCTCTGTCAACGACGGAGCCTCTGGCGCCGCCGACCAGCAGGGAGCGGATGCATGGGTCCCGAGGACCGGCCGGCACGACCGCTCTACACGCCCGCCGAACGGCGCCGGCGCGATTCCTCGCCCTGGACCCTGGTCCAGGGGGTTCTGGCGCCCCTCCAGTTCGCGATCTTCCTGATCAGTCTCGCCCTGGTGCTGCGCGCCCTGGCCACCGGTGACGGCGCGCGCGCGGCCGAGATCTCGGTCGTCGTGAAGACCGTGGCCCTCTACGCAATCATGGTCACCGGTTCGATCTGGGAGAAGGTCGTGTTCGGACGGTGGCTCTTCGCACCCGCCTTCTTCTGGGAGGACGTGGTCAGCATGCTGGTGCTGGCCCTCCACACCGCTTACCTCGCGGCCCTCGCGACGGGCGCCCTGAGCGGGCAGGCGCTGCTGCTCCTCGCGCTGGCGGCCTACGCGACCTACGTGGTCAACGCGGCCCAGTTCCTTCTGAAGCTCCGGGCCGCGCGCCTGGAGGGGGCCGGCAGCCGCGCACCGCGTCTCGCGGAGGCGCTGCCATGAACGCCCCCCTGGCCCACCCGCCGCCCTGCGGCGGCATCGAACTGCGCCAGGAGCACGGCCAGCGGGCCGTGTTCTGCGGCCTCACCGGCATCGTCTGGCTGCACCGGAAGATCCAGGACGCGTTCTTCCTCGTGGTCGGCTCGCGCACCTGCGCGCACCTGATCCAGTCGGCGGCCGGGGTGATGATCTTCGCCGAGCCGCGCTTCGCCACCGCCATCATCGACGAGCGCGACCTCGCCGGCCTCGCCGACGCCAATGAGGAGCTCGACCGGGTGGTGACCCGGCTGATCGAGCGCCGGCCCGACATCAAGCTTTTGTTCCTCGTGGGCTCCTGCCCGTCCGAGGTGATCAAGCTCGACCTGTCCCGGGCGGCGCAGCGCCTGTCGGGCCGCCTCGCCCCCGTGCGGGTGCTGAACTATTCGGGCTCCGGCATCGAGACGACCTTTACGCAAGGTGAGGATGCCTGCCTCGCGGCGCTGGTGCCGGACCTGCCCCGCGAGGCAGAGGCAACCGCGTCGTCGCTCCTGATCGTCGGGGCGCTGGCCGACGTGGTGGAGGACCAGTTCCTGCGGATGTTCGCCGCGATGGGCATCGCGGATGTCCGGTTCCTGCCCGCCCGCCGGGCCGGCGCCATGCCGGCGGTCGGGCGCGGCACCCGCTACCTGCTGGCCCAGCCCTTCCTGACCGAGACCGCCCGCGCCCTCGAGGAACGCGGCGCCCGCCGGCTCGCGGCCCCGTTCCCGCTCGGCGCCGAGGGCACCACCGGCTGGCTGCGGGCCGCCGCCGAGGCGTTCGGCGTCTCCGGGGAGGCGTTCGACCGGGCGACCGCCGCGGGCCGGGCCCGCGCCGAGACCGCGCTCGCGCCCCACCGCGAGAAGCTCGGCGGCAAGCGGGTGTTCTTCTTCCCCGACTCGCAGCTGGAGGTGCCGCTCGCCCGCTTCCTCGCCCGGGAACTCGGCGCGGAGCTCGTGGAGGTCGGGACGCCCTACTTGCACCGGGGACATCTCGCCGCCGAGATCGAGTGGCTTCCCGCGGGCACACGCGTGACCGAGGGCCAGAGCCTCGACGACCAGATGGACCGCTGCCGGGCGGCCCGCCCGGACCTCACGGTCTGCGGCCTCGGCCTCGCCAACCCGCTGGAGGCGGAGGGGCTGTCGACCAAGTGGTCGATCGAGCTGCTGTTCACGCCGGTGCAGGGCTACGAGCAGGCCGGCGACCTCGCCGAGCTGTTCGTGCGCCCGCTCCGGCGCCGTGCCCTGCTGGAGGTGTAGCGCCATGCAGCTCACCCTCTGGACCTACGAGGGTCCGCCTCACATCGGCGCGATGCGCGTCGCCACGGCGATGTCCGGGCTGCATTACGTGCTGCACGCTCCGCAGGGCGACACCTACGCCGACCTGCTGTTCACCATGATCGAGCGGCGGGACGCCCGCCCGCCCGTGACTTACACGACCTTCCGTGCCCAGGATCTCGGCCGCGACACCGCCGAGCTGTTCAAGGAGGCGGTCGCCGCCGCGCACGCACGGTTCCGGCCCCAGGCCATGATCGTCGGCGCCTCCTGCACGGCCGAGCTGATCCAGGACGATCCGGGCGGCCTCGCCAAGGCCCTCGACCTTCCGATCCCGGTGATCCCGCTGGAGCTGCCCGCCTACCAGAAGAAGGAGAACTGGGGCGCGTCGGAGACCTTCTACCGGCTGGTCCGCGCGCTCGCCGGGGCTCCGGCCCCGCGCCCGGCGCGGGAGCCCGGGCGGCGCCCGCTCTGCAACATTCTGGGTCCAACGGCGCTGGGCTTCCGCCACCGGGACGACCTGATCGAGATCCGCCGGCTGCTCGATACCCTCGGCATCGCCGTGAATGTCGTGGCGCCGCTGGGGGCCACGCCCGCCGATCTGGGCCGGCTCCGGGACGCCGACTTCAACGTCGTGCTCTATCCCGAGACGGCCCGCTCCGCTGCGGACTACCTGAAGAAGGCCTTCGGGCAGCCGTTCACGCAAACCATCCCGATCGGCGTCGGCGGCACCCGCCGGTTCGTCGAGGAGGTGGCGGGCCTCGCCGGGATCGACCCGGCGCCGGTGCTCGACGGATCCGGCTCGCGGCTGCCCTGGTACTCCCGCTCGGTCGATTCGACCTATCTCACGGGCAAGCGCGTCTTCGTGTTCGGCGACGCCACGCACGCCATCGGCATCGCCCGGGTCGCCGCGAAGGAACTCGGCTTCACCCTCGTCGGGCTCGGCACCTACGGCCGCGAGTTCGCCCGCGAGGTCCGCGCCGAGGCGGCCGCGCACGGTATCGAGGCGCTGGTCACCGACGACTACCTCGACGTCGAGGCGGCGATCCGCGCGGCCGCGCCGGAACTCGTCCTCGGCACCCAGATGGAGCGCCACGTCGCCAAGCGGCTCGGCATCCCCTGCGCGGTGATCTCCGCGCCGGTCCACGTCCAGGACTTCCCGGCGCGCTACGCCCCGCAGATGGGCTTCGAGGGCGCCAACGTCCTGTTCGACACCCTGGTCCATCCGCTGATGATGGGCCTCGAAGAGCACCTCCTCGGCATGTTCCGGGAGGATCCCGAATTCCACGACGGCGTCGGCCCCTCGCATCTCGGCGGCAAGTCCTTCGGGACTCCGGCGGACGAGGCGTTCGAGGCCGCGGAACGGGCGCCGGCTGACACCCCTCCGACGCCGGCGCCCGTTCCGATCCTGCTTGAGCGGCCGGCCGCGACCGCGTGGTCGCCCGAGGCCGAGAAGGAGCTGAAGAAGATCCCGTTCTTCGTGCGGGGCAAAGCACGCACGAACACCGAGACTTTCGCGCGGGAGCGGCACCTGCCGCTCATCACCCTCGAGACCCTCTACGATGCCAAAGCGCATTACGGCCGCTAGGCCGCCGATCCGCGTCGTCATCGTCACGCTCGACAATCACTTGGCGAGCGCGGTGGAGCGGGCGCGCCTGCGCCTCCGGTCCGAGATGCCCGGGCTGGTGCTGGGCTTCCACGCGGCCGCCGAGTGGGACAACGATCCCGCGACGCTGGCGGCCTGCCGGGCCGACATCGCGCAGGCCGACATCGTGCTCTCGGCCATGCTGTTCATGGACGAGCAGGTGCGGGCGATCCTGCCGGCGCTGGCGGCCCGGCGCGCGGCCTGCGACGCGATGGTCGGCTGCCTCTCGGCCGGCGAGGTGGTGAAGACCACGAAGCTCGGCCGCTTCGACATGAGCGGCACCAAGCGCAGCGCCCTCGACTTCCTGAAGAAGCTGCGGGGCAAGCCGGGCCAGCAGGGCAATGCCGGCCGGCAGATGGCCCTGGTGCGCAAGCTGCCGAAGATCCTGCGCTTCATCCCGGGTTCGGCCCAGGACGTGCGCGCCTATTTCCTGACCCTGCAATACTGGCTGGCGGGCTCGGACGAGAACGTCGCCGCCCTGGTGCGCTTCCTCGTGCACCGCTACGCGGCCGGCGAGCGCGCCGCTTGGCGCGAGGGTCCGGCGGCGCCCGCACCCCTCGATTATCCGGAGACCGGTCTCTACCACCCGCGCCTCACCGGTCGGATCGGTGCCGACCCGTCGCGGCTGCCGCGCCTCCCGGGCGCCAAGGGCCGGGTCGGGCTCCTGGTGATGCGCAGCTACGTGCTCGCCGGCAACACCGCCCATTACGACGGCGTCATCGCCGCCCTGGAGGCGCAGGGCCTCGACGTGGTGCCGGCCTTCGCCAGCGGCCTCGACAACCGCCCGGCGGTAGAGTCCTTCTTCTTGGAGGACGGGCGCGCCAGCATCGACGCGCTGGTCTCGCTCACCGGCTTCTCGCTGGTCGGCGGCCCCGCCTACAACGACGCCGCCGCCGCCGAGGCGATGCTGGCCCGGCTCGACGTGCCCTACCTCGCCGCCCAGGCGCTGGAATTTCAGACCCTGGAACAGTGGGAGGCGGGTGACCGCGGCCTGTCGCCGGTCGAGGCGACCATGATGGTCGCGATCCCCGAACTCGACGGCGCCACCACCCCGATGGTGTTCGGCGGCCGCTCCGCGAATTCCGGCGCCGACAACGCAAGGGACATGCGGGTCCATCCCGAGCGCGCGGCCCGGCTCGCCGAGCGGGTCGCGCGACTGGTATCGCTCCGCCGGACCGCGAAGGCCGAGCGGAAGCTCGCCGCGGTGCTGTTCAACTTCCCGCCCAATGCCGGCGCCACCGGCACGGCGGCGTTCCTGTCGGTCTACGCCTCGCTGCTCAACACGCTGAAGGGCCTGGCGGCGGACGGCTACACGGTCGAAGTGCCGGAGAGCGTAGACGCCCTGCGCGAAAAAATCCTCGACGGCAATGCCAAGCGCTACGGCACCCAGGCCAACGTCCACGCCCGCATTCCGGCCGAGGACCACCTGCGCCGCGAGCCCTACCTCGCGGAGATCGAGGCCCAGTGGGGCCCGGCGCCGGGCCGCCACCAGACCAACGGCGCCGACATCTTCGTGCTGGGCGCGCAGTTCGGCAACGTCTTCGTCGGGGTCCAGCCCGCCTTCGGCTACGAGGGCGACCCGATGCGGCTGCTGTTCGAGCGCGGCTTCGCACCGACCCACGCGTTCAGCGCCTTCTACCGCTACCTGCGCGAGGACTTCAGCGCCGACGCCGTGCTGCATTTCGGCACCCACGGGGCGCTCGAGTTCATGCCCGGCAAGCAGACCGGCCTGTCCGAATCCTGCTGGCCGGAGCGGCTGATCGGGGCGCTGCCCAACGTCTACCTCTACGCGGCCAACAACCCGTCCGAGGGGACGCTCGCCAAGCGGCGCTCGGCGGCGACGCTGGTGAGCTACCTGACCCCGAGCCTCGCGGCGGCCGGACTCTATCGCGGGCTGCTCGACCTGAAGAGCTCGATCGAGCGCTGGCGCGGCCTCGGCCCCGAGGCGGGCGGCGAGCGCGAGACGCTGGCGCGCCTGATCCAGGACCAGGGCGCGGCGGTCGATCTCGTCGCCGCCGAGCCGACCTGGACCGGCGATCTGGAGGCTCGGGTCTCCGGCCTCTGGACCGCGCTGCAGGAGCTGGAGCAGACCCTGATCCCGCACGGCCTGCACGTGGTCGGCGCGGGCACGCCGGAAGAGGAGCGGGTCGATCTGCTCCTGGCGCTCGCCCAGTCGGCGCACGGCGTGCGGCCGGAGCGGGCCGGGATCGAGGCCCTCGTCACGGGGCAGGGGGTCGAGGCGGCGCTGACGGCTTCCGGCCTGCCCGCCGACGACGTGACCCGGGCGGCGTTCGCAAGTCTGGCGGAGACCGACCGGCTGCTGTCGCGCGACCACGAGGTTCCGGCGCTGCTGCGGGCGCTGGACGGCCGCTTCGTGCCGCCGGTGGCCGGCGGCGACCTGCTGCGCAACCCGGCCGTGCTGCCGACAGGCCGCAACCTCCACGGCTTCGATCCGTACCGCCTGCCCTCGGCCTTCGCGGTGGCGGACGGTGCCCGGCAGGTGGCCCGCATCCTCGAACGCTTCGCCGCGGACGGAAAACCCTGCCCGGAGAGCGTCGCCCTGGTCCTGTGGGGCACCGACAACCTCAAGAGTGAGGGCGGCCCGATCGCCCAGGCTCTGGCGCTGATCGGCGCCGCGCCCCGCTTCGACGGCTACGGGCGCCTGAGCGGCGCCGAGCTGATCCCGCTGGAGACCCTCGGCCGCCCGCGGATCGACGCGGTGGTGACCCTCTCGGGCATCTTTCGAGACCTGCTACCGCTGCAGACCAAACTCCTGGCGGAAGCGTCTTTCCTCGCCGCCACCGCCGACGAGCCCCTCGAACAGAACTACGTCCGCAAGCACGCCCTCGCGATCCAGGCCGAGCAGGGCTGCGATCTGGAGACGGCGGCGCTCCGGGTCTTCTCCAACGCCGAGGGCGCCTACGGAGCCAACGTCAATCACTTGGTCGACTCGGGCAACTGGGACGACGAGGCCGAGCTCTGCGAGACCTTCGCGCGCCGCAAGAGTTTCGCCTACGGCCGCACCGGCCGCCCGGCGCCGCAGCGGGCGCTGATGCAGGCGGTGCTCGCCTCCGTCGACATGGCCTACCAGAACCTCGACTCGGTCGAGGTCGGCGTCACCTCGGTCGACCACTACTTCGACGGGCTCGGCGGCATGGGCCGGGCGGTGGCCCGGGCCAAGGGCGAGTCGGTGCCGATCTACATCAGCGACCAGACCCGCGGGGAGGGGCGCGTCCGCTCCCTGGAGGAGCAGGTGGCGCTGGAGACGCGCACCCGGATGCTCAACCCGAAATGGTACGAGGGCCTGCTCGGCCACGGCTACGAGGGCGTCCGGCAGATCGAGACGCATCTCACCAACACGGTCGGCTGGTCGGCCACCGCCAACGCGGTCCAGCCCTGGATCTACGAGCGGATCACCGAGACCTACGTCCTCGACCCCGCCATGCGCGAGCGCATGGCCGCCTTGAACCCCACCGCCTCCGCCAAGGTCGCCCAGAGGCTGATCGAGGCGCACCGCCGCGGCTTCTGGACCCCCGACGCAGCGATGCGCGACGCCCTCGACCGGGCCGAGGAGGAGCTGGAGGACCGCCTGGAAGGCGTCACCGCAGGAGTGGCCGCATGAACATCGCGATCCGCAACCCCGTCGTGGCGCGAAAGGAGGAGGGGAGCCTTCAGGTCGCCCTCGATCCCGATCTCAGAATCGAGACCGCCAAGGTCTTCGCGGTCTACGGCAAGGGCGGGATCGGCAAGTCGACCACCTCGTCGAACCTGTCGGTGGCGTTCTCGAAGCTCGGCAAAAGGGTGCTGCAGATCGGCTGCGACCCGAAGCACGACTCGACCTTCACGCTGACCAAGCGCCTCGCCCCCACGGTGATCGACGCGCTTGAGGCGGTGAACTTCCACTCGGAGGAGCTGCGCGTCGAGGATTTCGTGGTCGAGGGCTACAACGGGGTGATGTGCGTCGAGGCCGGCGGCCCGCCCGCCGGCACCGGCTGCGGCGGCTACGTGGTCGGCCAGACGGTGAAGCTCCTCAAGGAGCACCACCTCCTCGAAGACACCGATGTCGTCGTGTTCGACGTGCTGGGCGACGTGGTCTGCGGCGGCTTCGCCTCGCCGCTCCAGCACGCCGACCGGGCGCTGATCGTCACCGCCAACGACTTCGACTCGATCTTCGCCATGAACCGGATCGTCGCGGCGATCCACGCCAAGTCCAAGAATTACGGCGTGCGACTCGGCGGCGTCATCGCCAACCGCTCGGCCAAGACCGACGAGATCGACCGGTTCAACGACGCGGTCGGCCTGAAGCGGCTGGCGCATTTCCCCGACCTCGACGTGGTCCGCCGCTCGCGGCTCAAGAAGTCGACCCTGTTCGAGATGGAGTCCTCGCCGGAGCTCGACGCCGTGACCGCCGAGTATATGCGGCTCGCCGAGACGCTCTGGGCCGGCGCCGAGCCCTGCGAGGCGCAGCCCATGAAGGACCGCGACCTGTTCGAGTTTCTGGGATTCGACTGATGGCCAGCGCCAGCTACGACGCCCGCCGGGGCGAGCTGACCACCTACTTCGACCGCACCGCGGTCGAGGCGTGGTCGCGCCTGACCTCGGACGCGCCCGTGAGCCGGATCCGCGCCACGGTGCGGGCCGGGCGCGACGCCATGCGGGCGACGCTGCTCTCCTGGCTCCCGGCCGATATGACCGGCCTGCGTTTGCTCGATGCCGGCTGCGGCACCGGGGCGCTCAGCGTCGAGGCGGCGCGGCGCGGCGCCGAGGTGGTGGCGATCGACGTCTCGCCGACGCTGATCGGGCTGGCGCAGGAGCGGCTGCCGGCGATCGCCGGCGCGGGGCGCATCGATTTCCGGGTGGGCGACATGCTCGATCCCGGGCTCGGGCGGTTCGATCACGTGGTGGCGATGGATTCGCTGATCCACTACCGCGCCGCCGACATCGCCCGGGCGCTGGCGGTCCTGGGTGCGCGCACGGACGGGTCGGTGCTGTTCACCGTGGCGCCGCGCACGGCCCTGCTGACGCTGATGCACGCGGCCGGAAAATTCTTCCCGCGCGGCGACCGCTCGCCTTCCATCGTGCCGGTGACCGAGGGTGGATTGCGGCGGCGGATCGCCTCGGAGAGCGCCCTGGACGCCTTCGCCTGGGCGCAGAGCCACCGGATCAACAGCGGGTTCTACCTGTCGAACGCGGTGGCGCTGACGCGCACCCTGCCGCCCCGCGCGGATCGGGGCGGGGGCCCGGTGCAATCCGGGATGCGGCCATGACCCCCACCCGCAAGCTCACCGCCGCCCTGATGCGCCTCGGCCCGGCGGTGCTGCCCTTCGCGGACGCCGCCACCGCCGAGCTGCCGCTCGGGCGGCTGCTCCGCCTCGCCCTGTTCCAGGTCACCGTCGGCATGGCCGCGGTGCTGCTGATCGGCACCCTGAACCGGGTGATGATCGTCGAGCTCGGCGTCCCGGCCTGGATCGTCGCGATGATGCTGGCGCTGCCGCTGGTCTTCGCCCCCTTGCGGGCGCTGGTCGGCTTCCGCTCGGACACGCACCGCTCGGTGCTGGGCTGGCGGCGCGTGCCCTACATCTGGTTCGGCACGCTGCTCCAGTTCGGCGGCCTCGCGATCATGCCGTTCGCCCTGCTCATCCTGTCGGGCGACACGACCGGGCCGCTCTGGGTCGGCGACCTCGCGGCGGCGCTCGCCTTCCTGCTGGTCGGCGCGGGCCTGCACACGACCCAGACCGTGGGGCTCGCCCTCGCCACCGACCTCGCCCCCGCCCATGCGAGGCCGAAGGTGGTGGCGCTGCTCTGCGCGGCCCTGCTGTTCGGCATGATGGCGAGCGCGGTGCTGTTCGGCCTGTTCCTGGCCCATTTCTCGCCCGTCCGGCTGATCCAGGTGATCCAGGGCGCGGCCCTCGTCACCATCATCCTCAACGGGTTCGCCCTGTGGAAGCAGGAGCCGCGCGATCCGAACCGGACGCGGACGGCGCCGCAGCGGGACTTCCGGTCCTCCTGGCGGGCCTATGCGGGGCAGGGCACCGCCCGGCGCCGCCTCGTGGCGATCGGGCTCGGCACGGCGGGCTTCTCCATGCAGGACATCCTGCTCGAACCCTACGGCGGCCAGATCCTGCACCTCTCGGTGGCGGCCACCACGGCGCTGACCGCCTTGCTGGCCGCCGGTGGCGGGCTCGGCCTGCTGGTCGCGGCGCGCTGGCTCGGCCGCGGGGGCGACCCGTTCCGCGTCTCCGCGGTCGGCGTCGGGATCGGGATCCTCGCCTTCTCGGCGGTGGTCTTCGCTGCCCCGCTCGCCTCGGCCGACCTGTTCGCCGCGGGCGTGAGCCTGATCGGACTGGGCGGCGGCCTGTTCGCCCACGGCACGCTCACCGCCTCGATGAACCGGGCCGGCCCCGAGGATACCGGGCTCGCGCTCGGCGCCTGGGGCGCCGTGCAGGCGACCGCGGCCGGCCTCTCGATCGCGGCGAGCGGCCTCGTGCGCGACGTGGGCGGCGCCATCGCCCAGTCGGGGGTGCTGGGCGAGGGCATGAACGAGCCGGCCATCGGCTACCTCATCGTCTACCACATCGAGATCGCCCTGCTGTTCGCCGCGCTGCTCGCGCTCGGACCGCTGGTGCGCGAGGACGCTCGGACAGAGGATCGGAACCGCATCGCCGACGGCCTTGCCGGCCGGACGGCCTAACATTCGGGGAGGACAGCCATGCCAACCGGCGCACTTACGGGTTACGTCGACGTCGCCCAGGTCGTGCTCTACGCCTTCTTCCTCTTCTTCGCGGGACTGGTCTTCTGGCTCCGCCGCGAGGACCGGCGCGAGGGCTATCCCTTGGAGAACGAGGCGGTCGGCCGGCGCAAGGCGGACGACCCGATCCTGATCCCGCGGTCCAAGGCGTTTCACCTGCCGGGCGGCGAGACGACCTACGCGCCGCAGGCGGTGCACGGCCGGGACGACATCGAGACCGGCATCCCGGCCCGCAAGGTCGAGCCCTGGCCGGGGGCGCCCTACGAGCGCACGGAATCGTCGCTCCAGGCCGGCGTCGGTCCCGGCTCCTGGGTGCTGCGGCACGACGTGCACGACCGGACCTGGGACGACGAGATCCGCATCGTGCCCCTCCGGGTGGCGAAGAACTTCGTCATCCACGAGGACGGCCCGAACCCGATCGGCATGACGGTGTTCGGCACCGACAGCGCCGTCGCGGGCGTGATCAGCGACGTCTGGGTCGACCGCGGCGAGTCGCTGATCCGCTACTACGAGGTCGAGCTCCCGACGGGCGGACGCCGGCTGATGCCGACCACGTTCTGCCGGGCCGGCGGTTTCACCAAGACGGTGACGACCGAGGCGCTGCTCGCGAGCCAGTTCGCCGACATCCCGACCACCCGCGATCCCGACAGCGTAACCTTCCTGGAGGAGGAGCGGATCATCTCGTATTTCGGCGCCGGCACGCTCTACGCGACGCCGGCCCGGGCGGAGCCCCTGATATGAGCGGCGACTTCCTCCCCGAAGGCACCCTGCGGGGTCTGCCCGGCCCGCTGCCGCCGGGCGAGCGCATCCTCTGGCAGGGCGCGCCGACCACCGCGGGCCTGCTGGTCCGAGTGTTCCACGCCCGCCTCGTGATCGCGTGGTTCTCTGTCTGCGCCCTGGCCTTCGGCCTCGCGGCGGGCTCGCCCGCGGCGGCGCTGAGGGTGGTGGCGCCGACCCTGGTGATCGGCGCCGGCGCCGTCGCGCTGCTCTGGCTGCTCGCCTGGCTCACCCACCGGACGACGCTCTACACGGTGACCAACCGCCGCGTCGTGCTGCAGGCCGGCATCGCCCTGCCGGTGACCCACAACCTGCCCTTCGCGCAGATCGAGACCGCGGCCCTGCGCGCCTTCACGGACGGCAGCGGCGACCTGCCACTGCGGTTGCAGCCGGGCCTCCGGATCGCCTACCTTCACATCTGGCCGCACGTCCGGCCCTGGCGTCTCGCCCGGACCGAGCCCATGCTGCGCTCCGTGCCGGACGCGGACGCCGCGGCGGCGCTGCTGGCACGCGCCCTCGAGGCCCATGCCGACGGCACCGCGCCGCCGGTCCGGGTGGCGCGTCTCGGCCGAGCGGACGAGAATCCCGGTCGCCTCGTCGCGGCCGAATAGGGAGGGGCACGATGGGCGAGCGGGCGGAGGGCGCCGGCCGGGCCACGGCATCGGCGGTCGCGGGACCGGCACCGGCGCTGCTGATGATCGGCGGCGGCGCGCTGATGGGCTTCACCATGCTGGCGGTCCTGATCGGCCGGAGCGAGAAGGTCGGCCTCGTCGCCCTGCCGCCCGCCAATGTGGTGGAACGGCTCGAATTCCGCGCCGAGGATCAGGTCGACGGCTCGATCGCCCTGCGGGACGTCGCCGACCGGCACATCGTGGCCTGGATCCGCCCCGGCGAGGACGGCTTCCTGCGCGGGACGCTGCGGGGCCTCGCCCAGGCCCGCCAGCGGGAGGGACTCGGCCCCGAGAAGCCCTTCAGCCTGACCCGCTACGACGACGGCCGCCTCGCGCTGGCCGACGAGGCCACCGGCCGCCGGGTGCCCCTGGAGGCCTTCGGGCCGACCAATGCCGGGGCCTTCGCCCGGCTGATGCCCGGGCCCGGCGCGCCCGCCACGGAGACGCGGTGATGGGCCTGTTCGGCAGCCGCACCGTCACCGTGCCCTGCACGGTCGAGATCGAGCAGACGCCCGAGAGCCTGCACGCGCACGTCACCCTCGACGCCGGCTTCGAGATCGAGCCCGGCGACGCGGTCCAGGTCCACGACGCGCCGACCTCGGTGCCCTACGGCGAGCGCCTCACCGTGCGGCGCACCGCCACGGTGACCAGGGCCGGCCCGCTGGAGCGGGCCTGGACCAAGCTCATCGCCCATCTCGAGCTGACCGAACTCTACGAGGTCAGCTTCTCCGAGAGGAGGAAGCTGTGAACGCACCCGTCCCGCCGCCCTCCGGCCAGCCCGTTCCGAAGACTCCGGTCAACGAGTCGACCCGGGCCGCCCAGGAGACGACCTTCCTGTCGCCCCGCTTCTACACGACCGACTTCGACGAGCTCGACCGGACCAACGTCGAGCCGGTACGCCGCGACTGGGACGTGCTGATCGCCGAGCTGCGCTCCGACCCGAACAAGCGCCACTTCACCCGCAACGCGGAGTTCGACTGCGACCTGTCGCGGATGGAGCCCGAGTTGCGGAAGGAGTTTCTGGACTTCTTGGTCTCTTCCATCACGGCAGAGTTTTCCGGCTGCGTGCTCTACGCGGAGATGCGGAAGCGGGCCAAGAACAAGGACATCAAGGAGCTGTTCGGCTTCATGAGCCGCGACGAGGCGCGTCACGCCGGCTTCATCAACGACACGCTGAAGGATTTCGGCATCGGCGTGGACTTGGGGTTCCTCACCAAGTCCAAAAAATACACGTTCTTCCGGCCGAAATTCATCTTCTACGCCACCTATCTCTCCGAAAAAATCGGCTACGCCCGCTACATCACGATCTTCCGCGAGCTGGAGCGGCACCCGGAGCGGCGCATCCACCCGATCTTCAAGTGGTTCGAGCTGTGGTGCAACGACGAGTTCCGCCACGGCGAGGCCTTCGCGCTGCTGATGCGCGCGAACCCGAAGCTGACGAGCGGCGTGAACCGCTACTGGATCCGGTTCTTCCTGCTCGCGGTCTTCGCCACGATGTACGTGCGCGACCATCACCGCCCGGCCTTCCACGCGGCGCTCGGGGTCGATCCCAGCGACTACGACTTCAAGGTCTTCCGGATCACCTCGGAGATCTCCCGCCAGACCTTCCCGCTGGAGCTCGACCTCGACAACCCGAAGTTCAAGGCGGGGCTCGACCGGCTGCTCGCCTGCTCCCGGGCGATCGCCGACGCCAAGGCGCGGGGCGGCCTCGTCGGCAAGGCCCTGCAGGGGTTCCACGCCGCCCGGGCGGCGGTGACCTTCGCGCGGCTGTATTGTCTCCCCGTCAAGGCCAACGTCCTGCCGGCCGACATCCGTCTCCAGCCGGTCTGGTAGCATGGGGACCTACGCCGCCCCGGTCCTGTACGCGGTCCTGCTCTGGTGGTTCTCCACCGGGCTGATCCTGCTGCTCGACCACGCCCCGCGGCGGACGCATCCGTGGAGCATGGCCGGGGCGACCCTGCTGCTCGCCGGCGCCCTGGTGGCGATCCGGTCCAGCGCCGCCGACACGAGCGCCACGGGGGCCTACACGGCCTTCACGGCCGCGCTCGTCGTCTGGGGCTGGCAGGAGATGAGCTACTACATGGGCTTCCTGTCGGGCCCGCGGCCGGTCGCCTGCGCGCCGAGCGTGCGCGGCCTCGACCGGTTCCTCGCCGCGCTCGCCACCAGCCTGTGGCACGAATTCGCCATCGTGGTCGGCGGCCTCGCGATCCTGGCGCTGGTCTGGGGTAGCCCCAACCGCTTCGCCCTGTGGACCTACGGCACGCTGGTGGTGATGAACCTCTCGGCGCGGCTCAACCTGTTTCTGGGGGTGCGCAACCTCCACGCCGAGTTCCTGCCGGACCATCTCGGCTACCTCGCCTGCTACCTGTCCCGGAAGCCGATGAACCTGCTGTTCCCGGTCTCGGTGAGCCTCGGGACCATCGCGGCGGCCCTGCTCGGGCGCGCGGCGCTCGGCGCCGACCTGCTGGAGCACGAGCTGATCGGCTTCACGGTCCTGACGACGCTGACCGCGCTCGCCACCCTGGAGCACTGGTTCCTGATGCTGCCGCTGCCCTCGGCGGAGCTGTGGCGCTGGAGCCTGCCCGCGCGGGCGCCCGGGGAAGCGGCCGGGCCGCCGGACCACGTGTAGGCCGAGGGATCATCGCGGGGCGACGCACGTCCACCAATCTGGAACTGGTCTTGTGCGAAGTCCGGTGTCACAGGCGGGATCAACCCGCAGGATTTGTTCGGGGAGAGGCGACATGGATTACGAGACCTTCTTCGAAGGCGAGATCGCCGGGCTCCACCGGGAGGGCCGCTACCGGATCTTTACCGACCTCGAGCGCCACGCGGGCAACTTCCCGCACGCCACCCACCACCACGCCTCCGGCACGCGGCCGGTCACGGTCTGGTGCTCCAACGACTATCTCGGCATGGGCCAGCACCCGGCCGTGACGGGGGCGATGCACGCGGCGATCGACCGCTGCGGCGCCGGGGCCGGCGGCACCCGCAACATCTCGGGGACGAACCACTACCACGTGCTGCTGGAGCGCGAGCTCGCCGACCTCCACGGCAAGGAGGCGGCCCTGCTGTTCACCTCCGGCTACGTGTCGAACTGGGCGGCGCTGGGGACCCTGGCGTCGCGCCTGCCGAACTGCGCGGTCTTCTCCGATTCCGAGAACCACGCCTCGATGATCGAGGGCATCCGGTTCTCCCGCGCCGAGCGCCACATCTTCCGCCACAACGACCCGGAGGACCTTAACCGCAAGCTCGCGCTGGTCGACCCGGCCCGGCCGAAGCTGGTGGCCTTCGAGTCGGTCTACTCGATGGACGGCGACATCGCGCCGATCGCCGAGATCTGCGACGTGGCCGAGGCCCACGGGGCGCTCACCTATCTCGACGAGGTCCACGCGGTCGGCCTCTACGGGGCGCGCGGCGGCGGCATCTCGGAGCGGGACGGCGTCGCCCACCGGCTCGACGTGATCGAGGGCACGCTCGGCAAGGCCTTCGCGGTGCACGGCGGCTACATCACGGCCTCCGAGAAGCTCTGCGACTTCGTGCGCAGCTTCGCCTCGGGCTTCATCTTCACGACCTCGCTGCCCCCGGCCGTCGCGGCGGGCGCGGCGGCGAGCATCCGCCACCTCAAGGAGAGCGGCGCCGAGCGCGCCCGGCATCAGGAGCGCGTGGCGAAGGTCCGGCAGGCCCTGGAGGCCGCCGACATCCCGACCATGCCCAACGACAGCCACATCGTGCCGGTGATGGTCTGCGATCCCGTGCTCTGCAAGGGGATCTCCGACACCCTGCTCGACGAGTTCGGCATCTACGTGCAGCCGATCAACTACCCGACCGTCGCCCGCGGCACCGAGCGCCTGCGGATCACGCCGTCGCCGCTGCACACGGACGCCGACATCGCCCATCTGGTCCAGGCGCTCACCACGATCTGGGGGCGGATCGGGCTCCGGCAGAAGGCGGCGGAGTAGGGCTTCCCTTCTCCGACCCACCCCCTCATCCTGAAGTGCCCGCGGCGGCGGGCCTCGAGGGAGGGCTCGGGCCGGCCGCGCGATCCCTGGAGTTCCCCTTCGAGGCCTTCGCCGCGCTCCGGCACCTCAGGATGAGGGGGGTGGGTCGGATGCCCCCCGCAGCGTCGAGTCACACCCGTGCCCACCTTTCCCTTCTCGGCCATCGTCGGCCAGGACGAGATGCGCCAGGCGCTGCTGATCGCGGCGGTGGACCCGGCGATCGGCGGCGTGCTGGTCTTCGGCGACCGCGGCACGGGCAAGTCCACGGCGATCCGGGCGCTGGCCGCCCTGCTGCCGCCGATGCGGGCGGTGGTCGGCTGCCCGTACAATTGCGATCCCGACGGCCCGGCGGAGAGCTGCCCGCACTGCGCCGAGGGTGGCCCGCGCAAGAGTCACAAGAAGCCGGTGCCCGTCGTGGACCTGCCGCTCGGCGCCACCGAGGACCGGGTGGTCGGCACCCTCGACCTGGAGCGGGCGCTCGGGGCCGGCGTGAAGGCGTTCGAGCCGGGGCTGCTGGCGCGCGCCAATCGCGGCTTCCTGTACATCGACGAAGTGAACCTCCTCGAGGACCACCTCGTGGACCTGCTGCTCGACGTGGCGGCCTCCGGGGTCAACACCGTGGAGCGCGAGGGCCTGTCGCTCCGCCACCCGGCGCGGTTCGTCCTCGTCGGGTCCGGCAACCCGGAGGAGGGGGAGTTGCGCCCGCAGCTCCTCGACCGGTTCGGGCTGGCCTGCGAGGTCGCGACCCCGAAGGACATCCCGACCCGCATCGCGGTTGTGCGCGCCCGCGACGCCTACGAGCGCGACCCGGAGGGTTTCTGCGCGGCGCACGCGGGTGGCGAGCGCAAGATCCAGAAGAGCATCCTGCTGGCGCGGGAGCGCCTGCCCGCGGTGACTGTCCCGGACGCCGCCCTGGAGCGCACGGCGCGGCTCTGCCTGGCGCTGGGCACCGACGGGCTGCGCGGCGAGCTGACCCTGATGCGCACCGCGCGGGCGCTGGCCGCCCTCGACGGCGCCGGGGCGGTGACCGACGACCACCTCCGGCGCATCGCCCCGGCCGCCCTGCGCCACCGGCTGCGTCGCAACCCGCTGGACGAATCCGGTTCCACCGCCCGGGTGGAGCGGGCGCTGGCGGAGGTGTTCGCGTGACGGGCGCGCGGCTTCTCCCTCCCCCCGCAGAGGTCGGAAGGCGTGCGCTCGATCTCTGGGCCGATGCCCGTCTCGCCGCCCGTCTGCTCGCCGCCGACCCGCATGGGCTCGGCGGCGCGGTGCTGCGCGCCTCCCCCGGCCCGGTGCGCGAGCGCTGGCTCGAGATCCTGAGGGCGGCGCTGCCGCCCGGAACGCCCTGGCGGCGCCTGCCGCCCGGCATCGGCGACGACGGCCTGCTCGGCGGCCTGGATCTCGCCGCGACCCTGGCGGCGGGCCGCCCCGTCGCGCGGGCCGGGCTGCTCGCGGAGGCCGATGGCGGGATCGTCCTCGTCCCCATGGCCGAGCGTCTGCCGCCGGGCACCGCGTCGCGGCTCGCGGCCACCCTCGATACCGGCACGGTCTCCGACCGCCGCGCCCGGTTCGGCCTGATCCTCCTCGACGAGGGCGTGGCGGACGAGACGGTCGCCGAGGCGCTGGCCGATCGCCTCGCCTTCCGGATCGACCTGAGCGGGCTCGGCCTGGCGGAGGCCGCGGCGGCCGAGCCAGAACCCGCCGCAGGCGCACCGGAGCCCGACCCGGTCGGCAGCCTCTGCGCCCTGGCCGAGGCCTTCGGGATCGCGTCGCTGCGCGGGCCGATCCTGGCAGCGCGGGTGGCGCGCGCCCTCGCGGGAGTCGGGCCGATCGACCAGGCGGCGATCGTGGCGGCCGGGCGCCTGGTCCTGGCGCCGCGCGCCACGCGCCTGCCCGCACCGGAGCAGCCCGCCTCCGAGACCGCGGAGGCGCCGCCGGCGGAGCCGCCCGAGCCGAACGAGGCGGAGGCGTCGGATCCGGCCGCCGCGGAGGCGCCCGACGACGTCGTGCTGGAAGCGGTGCGCGCCGCGATCCCGCCGAACCTCCTCGACCAGCTGCTGGCGGGCGCGCAGCGTCTCCCGGCCGCGAGGGCCGGCCGGGTCGGGCAGGCGGCCTCCGCCCGCACCGGGCGCCCTGTCGGCAGCCGGCGGGGCGACCCGCGGCGGGGACGCCTGGACCTGCTCGCCACCCTGCGGACGGCGGCGCCCTGGCAGGCGCTGCGGCGCGACCCGGAGGAGGCGCGCCGCATCGTGGTGCGGCGGGACGATCTGCGGATCCGGATCCTCAAGCAGCGGACCGAGACCACCACGGTGTTCTGCGTGGACGCCTCGGGCTCGGCCGCCCTGGAGCGGCTGGCCGAGGCCAAGGGCGCGGTCGAGCTGCTGCTGGCGGAGGCCTATGTCCGCCGGGACCGGGTGGCGCTGGTGGCGTTCCGCGGCGCCGGCGCGGATCTGGTCCTGCCGCCGACCCGCTCGCTCACCCGGGCCAAGCGGGGGCTCTCGGGACTGCCGGGCGGAGGCGGGACGCCCCTCGCGGCGGGAATCGACGCCGCGGTCGCGGTGGCGCTGGGCGTGCGCCGCGGCGGCAGCCGGCCGGCGATCGTGCTGCTGACCGACGGGCGCGCCAACGTCGCGCGGTCGGGGGAGGGGGGACGGGTCCGCGCGGGCGCGGAGGCCCTGCAGGCGGCCCGCGCGTTGCGTGCGGCCGGGCTGCCGGCCCTCGTGGTCGATACCGGCACACGGGGTGAGGAGGCCCGTTCGGTCGCGAGCGCGATGGGCGCCCGCTACCTGAAGCTGCCGCGGGTCGAGGCCGGTCAGATCAGCGCGGCGGTGCGGGCGGCGCTCTGAGTGCCGCGCGCGTCAACCTCGGGCCAGGGTGTCAGAGGTCGCCGCCGATGCCGCTGTCGGCGAGGCGCTGGTGGTGGGCGAGCCAGGAGTTCAGCATCTCGCGCACGATGGCCTTGAGGCTCCAGCCGCCGGAGACGGGGGCGGCGATGTTCTGGGTCGAGGAGGTGAAGAGGATCATGGCCTTCTCCGAAGTTGGCGAACGCGTCTTGTTCTTGCTCGCCCGTGATATGCCGCCGCTGTTGCAGCGCAGCAATCGATCTCCGCTCACCGGTGGCATGCGGCCGCCGCATGGGATTGTTCAGTGTTACGAAATACTTCCGGCCATGAACGATAGCGCCGCCGCCTCCCCCGGATCGCCCGGCGATGCCGCAGTGCAGGATACGGGCCCATGCTGACCGGTCTCGACGCGGAGCGGCCGGACTGGGCCGTGGAGGGCCGGGACTGGCCCCATCGGGAGGCGAGCCGCTTCGTGGAGGCGGCCGGCCTGCGCTGGCACGTCCAGGAATTCGGGTCTCCGGACGCCCCGACATTGCTGCTCCTGCACGGGACCGGGGCGGCCACGCACTCGTGGCGCGGGCTGGCGCCGCTCCTCGCGCGGGACTTCTTCGTGATCGCCCCGGACCTGCCGGGCCACGGCTTCACGGATCCGCTGCCCGACGCTGACCTGTCCCTGCCCGGCATGGCCCGGGCCGTGGCGGGCCTCGTGGCGGCGCTCGGCCGGCCGCCGGCCCTGGCGGCGGGCCACTCGGCCGGCGCCGCCGTCCTCGCGCGGATGTGCCTCGACGGCGCCATCGCGCCCCGGTTGCTGGCGGCCTTCAACGGCGCCCTGGCGCCGCTGCCGGGGGCGGCCAACCTGCTGTTCCCCAGCATGGCGCGGCTGCTGTTCCTCAACCCCTTCACCCCCCGCATCTTCGCCTGGACGGCGGACCGGTCCGCGGCCAAGCGGCTGATCGAGGGGACCGGCTCGCGCCTCGACCCGGAGGGCGTCGACCTGTACCGGCGGCTCTTCGCCCGGGCCGGCCATGTCCGCGGGGCGCTGGGCATGATGGCGAACTGGGATCTCGCCGGGCTGCACCGGGCGCTGCCCGGCCTCGCGACCCGGACCCTGCTGATCGTCGGCGGCGACGACAAGGCGATCCTGCCGGACACCGCCTTCGCGCTGCGCGATCGCCTGCCCGACGCCCGCGTCCGCCTGATCCGCGGGCTCGGCCACCTCGCCCATGAGGAGGCGCCCGAGCGCGTGGCCGAGGTGCTCCGCGCCGAGGCTTCGGACGCGGGTGTGCTGTCGCCGCCGTGAGCCGCATAGGACTGGCGCCGGCCTTGCGTGGGTCGTAGAGCCTGCCGCGGAGCGCGGCGGCCGCCGCGCGGCCAGGACAGGATCGAGGAGCAGCCGGGACGATGACGAGACCCGTGATCGGCGTCATCGGCAACGCGCGCCTGATCGACAGCCGCTTCCCGGCACAGATCGTCGGCGAGAACAACATGCGGGCGGTCGCCGCGGTGGCCGGCGCCCTGCCGCTGATGTTCGCCGCCGTCCCGGCGATCACCGACCTCGGCGACCTCCTCGACACCGTGGACGGCGTCCTGCTCACCGGGGGCCGCGCCAACGTCCACCCGGCGCGCTTCAACACCGAGCCCTGCGCGGCGCACGAGCCCTACGACGAGGATCGCGACGCCGTGGCGCTGCCGCTGATCGAGGCCTGCGTGGCGCGCGGCGTGCCGCTGTTCGGCATCTGCCGCGGCTTCCAGGAGATGAACGTCGCCTTCGGGGGCAGCCTGCACCCGGAGATCCGCGATCTGCCGGGCCGGCTCAACCACCGCATGCCGCGCCTCGAGAACGGCGAGATCCACCCGGACCTGGAACTGATCTTCGCCGACCGTCACGAGGTCAGGCTGGCGCCCGGGGGCACCTTCGCCCGCCTCCTGGAGCGCGAGACGATCCGGGTGAACTCCCTGCACGGCCAAGGTATTCTGGAGCCGGGCGGGCGGATCGTGGTCGAGGGCATCGCCGAGGACGAGACGGTCGAGGCGATCCGCGTCCGCGACGCGGCGGACTTCGCGCTGGGCGTGCAGTGGCACGCCGAGCACGACCCGGCGACCAACCCGATCAACCGCGCCCTGTTCGAGGCCTTCGGGGCCGCCGCGGCGACGCGGCACCGGGCGCGAACGGCCGGGCGGGCCTGAGCTTCCGCCCGGCGGATCGGCCCAGTCCAGGCGGCCCTCGCGGCAGCACAGCGCCGGAGCGGTGCCAGTCCGGCGAGTCTTTCCTGCCTTAACCTATGTTTATCCGGCACGCCTGATCCACGGAATATTGGCTGATCGGCGGAGCACAACTTACCCGCGTTCAGCCGGATTCACCTTGTCCCCCGGACGACCTGTCGCAGGACGGAACAGCGGCCGCCCGGTGGTGTTGCCGGAGTCCCGAACAGCGGCCGCCTCGCGTCGAGGCCGGCCGCACAGAGACCGGGCAGGACCCGCATGCATCTCCCCCGCGACGACCGAGAGCACCCCCGTGCCGAGGCCTTCCGCGACTTCATCCGGAATCCGCCCTTCCCCTGCGTGGGCGCCAAGTCGGCCCTGTCCCGCGGGCGGATGCGGATCGTGGTGGCCCGGGACATCACCTCGGGTTGGGACGACATGCGGATCTACCCGGCGCTGCTCGCCTTCGTGGCGCAGTACCGCGCGCAGCCCGACCTGTTCCAGAGTTTCGCGGTCGTGTTCGAGGGTCCGGGCGATCTCTCGGAGGAAGCGTTCGAGCGGAATCTCTGGGCGCGCGCGCAATCCCTGACCGACAAGGATGCCTGGCTCGGTCAGCCCCACGATGCCCGCGTGGCCGAGGATCCCGACAACCCGCACTTCTCCCTGAGCTTCGGCGGCGAGGCGTTCTTCGTGGTCGGGCTGCACCCGCAGGCGAGCCGGCCGGCGCGGCGCTTCTCGTCGCCGGTCCTGGTCTTCAACCTGCACGCGCAGTTCGAGCGGCTGCGGGCGGAGGGGCGCTACGAGAAGCTGCGCGCCGCGATCCTGGAGCGCGACGAGGCCCTCGCCGGCAGCGTGAACCCGATGCTGGCGCGCCACGGCGAGGCCTCGGAGGCGCGCCAGTACAGCGGCCGCGCGGTCGACGCGGACTGGCGCTGCCCGATGAAGGGCCGACCGGCACCGGCCCCCGAGGCGCGGGACTGGCACCCGCCGGTCCTGCCCTTCGACCGCGGCCTGCCGGGCAGCGGCGCCTGAGCCGGCCGGATCGCGGGCCTCGAACGGAGTGAGCCAACCCACCATGTGCCAAGACGACGTGCAGACGATCGAGCCGCGCTCCGGCGTCGCCTTCACCCTCGAGCGGGGTCAGCGCCTCACGGTGATCGACCCGTGCGGGGAGCAGGTGGCCGACCTTCTCGCCTTCAACCGCCACGATACGGGGGAGGTGATCTCGTCGGGCCGGACCCTCGACTACGCCAGCCGGATCTACCTGACCACCGGAGACCCGCTCTACTCGAACCGCTCCAACATCCTGCTGCGGATCGTCGAGGACACGGTGGGGCGGCACGATTTCCTGCTGACGCCGTGCTCGTCCGACACGTTCCGCATCATCTACGGCGACACGAACCCGCATCGCGGCTGCTTCGGCAACCTCGCGGCGGCGCTCGCCCCCTACGGCATCGCGCCGGACGCGATCCCGGTGGCGTTCAACTGCTTCATGAACGTGCCGGTCGACGGCGCGACCGGGGCGCTCACCGTGGCGCCGCCCCTCAGCCGGGCAGGGGACCGGATCGTGTTCGTGGCCGAGACCGACCTGATCATCGGGCTCACCGCCTGCTCCGCCCTGCAATCCAACAACGGCAGCTTCAAGCCGATCCACTACAGCGTCAGCGCGTAGCTGCAGGCCGTCAAACGGCCCGGCCCGGCCCCGATACTAATCTGTGTAAACCTCTAGACTGAACCGCATTCGCTGACTTGGCACCGATATTCGCCTCCGAAGTGCCGGCTAACGGCCTCACATCTTTGCGATTTACTAACCCGATTGCACGACGCTGATGCGGTGCAGCGCCGACGGCGAGTCCATGCCGGCCGGCCGAACGCCTCCTCTTCCGGTGCTCGGATGACCCCCACGCAGACCAGCCGCCCGCCCGCCGACCGTGCCGCGCCGTGGCAGGGCCTCGCCGATCTCCGGCTTCGCCACAAGCTCGCGGCCGTGATGGCCCTGGTGCTCCTGGCCATCGGCGCCCTCAGCGCCCTGAGCTTCGTCGACATGCGCGGCTCGGCGCTCGAGGACCGCGCCCTGATGACCAAGCGCCTGACCGAGGTCGCGCAGAGCCTGCTCGTCCACTACGAGGCGCAGGCCCGGACGGGCCAGATGCCCGTCGCCGAGGCGCAGAAGGCCGCGCTCGCGGCGATCACCGCCCTGCGCTTCGGCAGCGAGGACTACTTCTTCGTCCTCGACGCCCAGGGCCACCTGATCGCCAACGCCTTCAACGCCAAGAACGTCGGCAAGCAGGTGCTGGACCAGACCGACGTCCCGGGCGGGAAGCGCTACTTCGCCGAGATGGTCGAGACCGCCAAGCGCGACGGCTCCGGCTTCGTCGACTACATGAAGCCGCGCGCCGGCGGGTCCGTGCCGGTGGAGAAGGTCGCGAGCGTGCAGATGTTCAAGCCGTGGGGCTGGATCGTCGCCACCGGCCTGTACCGCGACGACGTCCACGCGGCCGTGCGCGACCGGGCGATCACCCTCGGGCTCTGGTCGGCCGGCCTCGCCCTGCCGATCCTGGCGCTGCTCCTGCTCGTCGGCAACGGCCTGTCGCGCCCGATCACCCGCCTGACCGCGGCGATGCGCGGCCTCGCGGACGGCGACCTCGCGGTGACGGTCGCCGACCAGCGCCGCGGCGACGAGGTCGGCGCCATGGCGCGCGCCGTCCAGGTGTTCAAGGACGCCCTGATCGCCAAGCGCGCGGCCGACGCGGCCGCCGTGACGGAGAGCGAGGCGAAGATGCGCCGCGCCCAGATGCTGGACGACGTCACCGCCCGGTTCGACGCGCAGGTCAGCGCGCTGACGCAGGGCCTGTCGGCGGCCGCGGTGGAGATGGAGGCCACGGCCCGGGAGATGACGCGCACGGCCGCGCGGACCACCGACCAGTCGGTGCGCGTCGCCGCGACCTCCGAGCAGACCTCCAGCAACGTGCAGACCGTGGCGGCGGCCAGCGAGGAGATGGCCGCCTCGATCAACGAGATCGCGTCCCGCGTCGCCCAGTCCTCCGCGATGGCCGACCGGGCCGGCACGGACGTGGCTCAGACCAACGCGCTGATGCAGGTGCTCTCCCGCGGCACGGACCAGATCAGCGAGGTGATGGGCCTGATCGCCGGGATCGCCGGGCAGACCAACCTGCTGGCCCTCAACGCCACCATCGAGGCCGCGCGCGCCGGCGAGGCGGGCAAGGGTTTCGCCGTGGTGGCGGGCGAGGTGAAGGCGCTGGCCTCGCAGACCGCCCGGGCGACCGAGACCATCGCGACGCAGATCGCGGCCATCCAGAACGAGACGCGGCAGGCGGTGGAGTCGATGCGGACGATCGGGGGCACGATCGAGGAGATGCGCACGGTCGCGCTCAGCGTGGCCGCCGCCATGGAGGAGCAGGGCGCGGCGACGAGCGAGATCGTCCGCAACGTCACGCAGGCGGCGCAGGGCACCCAGGCGGTGAGCACCGACATCGCCGACGTCCGGCAGGCGGCCCGCGAGACCGGCGCGGCCTCCGATCAGGTGCTGAGCGCCGCGCAGGAACTGGCCCGCTACTCGACGAGCCTCGGCCAGGAGGTCGCGACCTTCCTCGCTGCCGTGAAGGCCGCCTGACAGCGGAGCGCCGGGCCGGCCGGGGCGGGCTGAGGCGGCGACCCGGCCGCAGATCGTCCGGCCCCCCGTCTCGGCGGCCGCCCGGCCTCGCGGCCCCTCGGCTCACGCGATCCCGTCGATCGCCACCCGCAGGTGCTCCGGACCGCGCAGGGCGGCGCCCGGCCGGTAGGGCGGCGGGTCCTCGATGAGGCGCGGCGCCTTCAGCCGGCGGGCGAGGGCGGTGAGCGCCGCCTCGGCCTCGAACCGGGCGAGCGGCGCGCCCACGCAGTAGTGCAGGCCGCCGCCGAACCCGAGATGGCGGGTTCCGGCGCGGTCCGGGTCGAACCGGTCGGGATCGGGGAAGACGGCCGCGTCGCGGTTGCCGGAGGCCAGCAGCAGCACGAGATCGGCCCCCTCGGGGACCGTGACCCCCGCGATGTCGATGGGCGACAGGGTCCGCCGCGTCCGGAACTGCACCGGCGGCTCGTAGCGGAGCAGCTCCTCGATCAGCCGCGGGGCCCGGAGCGGATCCTGCCGCAGGCGCTCCAGCTCGTCCGGATGCCGCAGCAGGGTCAGCAGGCCGTTGGTGATCAGGTTCACGGTGGTCTCGTGCCCGGCGACCAGCATCAGGATCGAGGTGGCGATCAGGTCGTAATCGCCCATCTTCACGCCGGCCGGGGTGGCGTGGTTGGCGAGGCCCGACAGCATGTCGTCCTGCGGGTGCCGGCGCTTCTCCTTGATCAGGTCGCCCATGTAGCCGCCGATCGCGTCGAAGGTCCGGCTGTTCGCCGCGCGGATCTCGGGGTCCGACAGGCTGTCGGGCTCCAGCGCGGTGGCGAGCTGGGTCGCCCAGCCGTGGAATTTCGGCTCGTCCTCCCGGGGCACGCCGAACAGCTCGCAGATCACCGTCACGGGCAGCGGGTAGGCGAGGTCGTCGACCGCGTCGATCTCCCGGGCACCGCATTTCTCGTCGAGCAGGTCGGCCACCAGCCGGTCGGAGCGGGCGCGCATCGCCTGGACGCGCTCGCGGGAGAACTGGTGCATCACCGCCGAGCGCAGCGCGTCGTGGTCCGGCGGGTCGCGGAAGATGAAGACCCGGTGCCGGTCCATCATCCAGTCCTTGAGCGGCTTCACGATCAGGTCGGTGAGGGGGTTGCCGGTGCGGGGCCGGTCGGCCGGCGGCAGGGTGTCGGAGCTGACCCGCGGGTCCTGCAGCAGGCGCGCGATGGTGCCGTGGCTCGCCGCCACCCAGGTGCCCGCCTCGGTGCCGTCATCCTGGCGCGAGACGGGATTCTCCCGCAGCTTCGCGTAGACCGGGTAGGGGTTCGGCCGGTTGGCGAAGTCCTTGACCTGATCGAGGAGGGTGGCGTCGGGCATGCGGTCTCCTTCACACATCGACCCGGACGGCGGCCACCGGCCTTCGGGACAGATGCCGCGACAGCAAAGGCTTCGCGCATCGTGGCGGTTCCGCATCCGGGTCCGCGTCGTCCGCGCGACGCGGTCGGGCGGTCCTAGGCGAAGCCCGGCTCGAAGACCGTGACGCCCTTCGGTCGGTCGGTCGCGGCGCCCTCGGGCGGGAACGGCGCGCGGGCCTCGACCAGCTCGGCATGGGCCGGCAGCCAGCGGGCGGAATCCACCGAGACCGCCGCGATGCAGCGCCCCGCGCGGCCGTAGGTGGCGACGAACCGGCCGGCGGCCGCGTCGCCCTGCGTGATCGCCACCGCGTCGGCGCCCTCGGTCAGGCCGACGGACTTCACCACGAGGTCGCCCTGCGTCGACCAGAAGGTCGGCAGGGCGCCGTAGGGCGCCCCGGGCTCCGCGCCGGCGAGGAGCCGGCCGGCATGGACGCCCTGCGCCACCGCGTGGCTCCAGTGCTCCAGGGCGACGCGCCGGCCGTCGTAGAGCGGGTGGGGAAAGCGCGCCACGTCGCCGGCGGCGGCGATGCGCGGGTCGGGCCTGCCGTCGGTATCGAGGACGTGGCCGCGGGCGTCGCAATCGACCCCGCCCGGATCCGCCGACAGGCCGGCCCCGTCGAGCCACTCGGTGTTGCGCACGGCCCCCAGGGCGATGACGGCGATGTCGGCCGCGAGGCTGCTGCCGTCGACGAGATGGGCGCGAACCAGCCGGCCGTCCCGGCCCTCCAGCCACTCGACCTCGCGGCCGCACCGCAGCGCGACGCCGTGGCCCTCGTGGATCGCGCCGATGAACGCCCCGACGGTGCTGCCGAGGACGCGGCCCAGCGGCGTCGGGCCCGGCTCGACCAGGGTGACCGGCAGGTCGAGCTGCCGGCACAGGCTCGCGACCTCGCAGCCGATGAAACCGGCGCCGATCACCAGCACGTGCTTCGGGCCGGCGGCCAGCGCCCGCCGCAGGGCGGCGGCGTCGTCCCGCCCGCGCAGGGTGAAGACGCCGGCGAGGCGGCCCTCGTGCGGATTCGCCCAGGGCCGGGCGCGGGTGCCGGTGGCGATGAGCAGGCGGTCGTAGGGGAGGATCCGCCCGTCCGCGAGGCTGACCGTGCGCGCCTGCCGGTCGAGGCGCTGCGCCGCGCTGCCGAGCTGCCACTCCGCCGCGAGGGCGCCGATTCCCGGCAGGGTCGTGGCCTCCGCCGGGATCGCGCCGGTGAGGACGTGCTTCGAGAGCGGCGGCCTGTCGTAGGGAAAATGGGGCTCATCGCCGACGATCGTCAGAGGGCCGGAGAAGCCCGCTTCGCGCAGGGCCTCGGCCCCGCGCAGCGCCGCGAGGCCGGCGCCCACGATCAGGACACGCCCGGACTCCCACGCCATCAGGCGCCCCGCTCCGGATCCTCGACCCGGATCGCCTGGACCGGGCAGGCGACGCGCGCCCGCTCGATGTCGTCCCGGTCCCGCGCGGCGGGGGCGGGATCGTAGAACAGGGCCTCGTGCCCCTCGATGCGGAAGTGCCGCGGCGCCGCGTAGCAGCACTGGGCGTAGGCCTGGCACAGGTTGAGGTCGACGCTCACCCGAAGGCCGGGTGGGTGACCGGAGGACGCATCGGCGGGGGCGGACATGGCGGAGCAACCGCGCGCGGCGCCGCGGGTTCCGCGGGCCTTCGTCGCGGGCCTCGGTCGCGGGTTCCATCGCTGGTATCGCCGCCGCCGGTCGTCGGACGGCCCGTCCGCGTCCGGCGCCGGCCGTCATCCGTATTAAACGTGTTTCGGCGATCCTGGTGGAAATGCAGCGACGCGATTCCCCTGCGCGGCGGTTCGATCTATTGTTGCGCTGCCCCGCGGATCTGTCCGAAACCCCGCGATGACAGGAGGGCGCCATGCCGCACGGTGCGCGAACGAGCCTCGCCGCCCTCATGCTGGTCCTGGGGATCGGTGGCGCCTCCGCCGAATCCGTCGCCACGACCTGGACGGACCCGCCGGCCCACAAGGCCGCGTCCCCGAAGGCGCCGGCCGCGGACCCGAAGGCGGCCGCACCGGCGCCGTCCGCCTCGACCCAGGCCGCGACCCCCGCCGCCGCGACCGAGACCCGGGCGGCCCCCGCCCGGCGGAAGGCCGTGGCCGCGCGGCGCGCGCCGGAGCGGAAGACCGCCCGCGCGGCGTCGGCGCCCAAGCGGGTCGCCGCCGCGCGCCGCGCCCGCGTCGCCGCCGCGCCGGCCCGGACCGTCCGGGGCGCCCCGCAGGTCGTCGCGGCCGCGCCGCCGCCCCCGGAAGGCTACGCCCGCTACCGGGCCTACAATTACGGGCCGGGCTACGGCTACGGCTACGGCTACGCGCCGGGTTACGCGTCGGGCTACACCGACGACCGCCTCGACCGCCTCAGCAGCGCCCAGGCCGCCGGCTACGTCGTCGTCCACCGCCGGACGGTGCAGTTCCCCGACGGCCGCACCCTGCGGGTCTATCGCCCGGACGACGAGGGCGAGCCGTTCTGACCTGAACCGGCCGCGAACACCGCCCGCAGGGGCGCCCGCAGGATCTTCCCGGCGGGGTTGCGGGGCAGGAGCCCGTCCCAGATCTCGATCCGCACCGGCACCTTGAACGCCGCGAGCCGCTCGGCCGCGAAGGCGCGGATCGCCTCCGGGCCGGTCTCGGCGCCCTCGGCCAGCACCACGATGGCGCCCGGCTCCTCGCCCAGCGTCGGGTGGGGCACCGGCAGCACCACGGCGTCGATCACGTCCGGATGCGCGTAGAGGGCGTTCTCGACCTCGCCGCAGTAGATGTTCTCGCCGCCGCGGATCAGCATGTCCTTGATCCGGTCGACGATGGTCAGGAAGCCCTCTTCGTCGGTGCGGGCGAGGTCGCCGGTGCGCAGCCAGCCCTCGGAGAGCACCTCCGCGGTGGCCGCCGGGTCGTCCCAGTAGCCGCGGACCACGTTGGGGCCCTTCGCGCAGAGCTCGCCGATGCTGCCCGGCGGCAGCGGCTCCCCGAGGGGATCGACGATCCGCACCTCGCAGACCGGCAAAGGCGGGCCGCAGGATTCCGGGTGGGCGAGGTAATCCTCGCCCTGGTGGTGGGTGAAGGTCGCCGAGGTCTCGGTCATGCCCCAGCCGGTGCCCGGGACGACCCGCGGCAGGGCCTCGCCCAGCGCCCGCACGAGGTCGCCGGCCGCTGGAGCGCCGCCGTAGGTGACGCCCTCGAGGGTCGGCAGGGGCCGGCCGGCCTCCCGGGCCGCGGTGGCGAGCTGCCACGCGATGGTCGGGACGCCGCCCGCGCTGGTGCAGCCCTCGGCCTCGATCAGGTCGAGGGCCGCGTTCGCGTCCCAGCGGTGCATCATCACCAGCCGGTGGCCGCCGTAGAGGGCCGCCCCGAGGCTCGCGTGGCAGCCGGTGACGTGGAACAGCGGGATCACCAGCAGCGCCGCCCGCTGCGGCGCGGCCGGGTCGGGCTTCGGCGGCGCCTCGCCCCGGCGCAGGGCGCTGCGCGCCGCCGAGTAGGGGTAGGCCATCACCGTGGTGGCGGCCGCCCGGTGCGTGCCGACCGCGCCCTTGGGCCTGCCGGTCGTGCCCGAGGTGTAGAACAGGGTCGCGTCGTCCTCCGGGTCGAGGGCGATGTCGGGCAGGGGCAGGTCGGGCAGGGCGCCCCAGTCCCGGACTGGCCCGAGGATGTCGGCGAGCGGCGTCGCCCGGGGGTCCGGCGCCGTCCGCGCGGTGAGGACCCGCTCCAGGGCCGGGCATTCGGGCAGGTGCGGGGCGATGCGGTCGAAGCGCTCGCCGTCGGCGATCAGCACCCGCGCGCCCGAATGCTGCAGGCCGTAGGCGAGTTCGGGCCCGGTCCACCACGCGTTGAGCGGCGTCGCGATCGCCCCGGCGAGCAGCGCGCCGAAATAGCTCACCGGCCATTCGGGCAGGTTGCGCTGCGCGATGGCGACCCGGTCGCCCTTGCGCACGCCGGCCTCGACCAGGGCCCGCGCCAGGGCGGTGGCGGCGCGGGCGAAGCCCGTGAAGGTCACCCGCTCGTCGCGGTAGACCACGAAGGTCTTGTCCCCGTGGCCGCGCGCGATCTTGAACAGGTCGCCCAGCGTCGGCGGGGCCTTCTCCCAGATCCGGGTCGGCACGCCCCGGATGGCGATGGTCGTGATGGCGAAGGGCGCACCCGGGGCGGTGAGCCGCGCCTCGGCCTCGCGGAAGGGCAGGGCCGGCCAGCCGGCGGGGATGCGGGGATCGGGGCTCATCGGGCGATGGTCACGCCGCCGTCGATCACGAGCGCCTGGCCGGTCACGAACCGGCCGGCCGCCGAGGCCAGGAACACGGCGGCGCCGGCGATCTCGTCGGGCTCGCCGATCCGGCGCAGGGGGGCGGCGTCCGTGGTGGCGGCCAGCATGGCGGGATCCTCCCACAGGGCGCGGGCGAAATCGGTGCGGATCAGGCCCGGGCACAGGCAGTTCACCCGCACGTTGGCGGGCCCGTACTCCACCGCGTAGTTGCGGGCGAGCTGGAGGTCGGCGGCCTTCGAGACGTTGTAGGCGCCGATCACGGGCGAACCCTTGAGCGCCCCGATCGAGGAGACGATGACGATCGCCCCGTCCCGCCGCGCCACCATGCCGGGGGCGACCATCTGGATCAGCCAGTGGTTCGACAGGACGTTGTTCTCGAGGATCTTTCGGAACTGCGCGTCGGAGATGCCGGCCAGCGGCCCGTAATAGGGATTGCTGGCGGCGTTGCAGACCAGAACGTCGACCGGCCCGAGCCGGCTCTCGGTCTCGGCGACGAGGTGTTCCAGCTCGGCCTTCACCGAGATGCTGGCCGGGATCGCCACGGCCCGGCCGGCGCCGTGGGCGGCCTCGATCTCGGCGACCACCGCCGCGCAGGCCTCGCGCTTGCGCGAGGAGATCACCACGCGGGCGCCGTGCTCGGCCATCCGCAGGGCGATCGCCCGCCCGATGCCCCGGGACGAGCCGGTGATGAGGGCGACCTTGCCGGTCAGGTCGAACAGGGACATGGCGAGACTCTGCGCTGCGTGAAGCGGCGAACGGCTTCCAATCTTGGTTCGCGGATCGTGATGGTCGCGACGCGTCCCCTCTCCCGTGCGGGAGAGCGGACCCGCGCCTCATCCGGCCATCGGTGGGATAGCCCGGAGCCGCCCATCCTCACGCCCCCGCCCGCATCGACCGGCGCAGCCGCGCCATGCCGGCGAGCCAGCGCTCGGGATCCTCGGCCCGGCGGCGGGCGTACTCCGCCACCTGCGGATGCGGCAGGATCAGGAAGCGCCCCGACGCCAGCCCGTCGAGGGCCGCCTCGGCGACGACCTCCGGCGTCAGCACGCCGTCGCGCGACGCGGCGCTGGCTTCCCCCAGCATGGCGGTGTCGACGCCCTGCGGGCACAGGGCGGCGACCCGGATCCCGTCCTCGGCATGGGCGATGGCGATATGCTCCAGGAAGGCGAGCGCCGCGTGCTTGGTGGAACCGTAGGTGGCGCTGCCGATCTGGCTGAGCAGCCCCGCCGCCGAGACCGTGCCGAGGAACGCGCCGCCGCCCCGGGCGCGCCAGAGCGGGACCAGCACCCGCGCCGCGTGGACGTGGCCCATCACGTTCACCGCGAAGGCACGCGCCCAGCTCTCCGGGTCGGCGGAGGTGGCCAGATCCGGATCGGGGTCGCGCTCCAGGAGGCCGGCGTTGGAACAGTACAGCGCGACCGGGCCGATCTCGGCCTCGATGCGCGCCAGGATGGCGGAGACCGCCACCGCATCGCCCACGTCGAGGGCGAAGGCCCGGCCGCCGAGTCCCGCCGCCACCGCCTCCGCCCCGGCCCCGTCCCGGTCGAGGGCCACGACCGTCGCGCCCCGCGCCCGTGCGGCTTCCGCGAGCGCCCGGCCGATGCCCCGGGCGGCCCCCGTGACGGCGACGACGCGGCCAGCGAGGTCCATGCTCACGCCCCCGCCCGCTCGGCGAAGCCCCAGGCCGCGGCGGCGAGTTTCGGCACCCGCGCCGCCATCGCGGCGGCGTGCTCGCTCGCGGCGTTGCCGGCCTTGGCGCGGGCCGCCACGCCCTGGAGGATGCCGACCAAGCGGAACAAGTTGTAGGCGAAGTACCAGTCGAGATCGGGCAGGTCTTTGCGATCCGACGCCCGGCAGTAGAGCGCCACCGCCTCGTCCCGCGTGGGGATGCCGAGCGCCTGGAGGTCGAGCCCGCCCAGCCCGCTGCGCCCGTCCGCCGGCAATGCCCACTGCATCAGCAGGTAGCTGAAATCGGCGAGCGGATCGCCCAGCGTCGACAATTCCCAGTCGAGCACGGCGCTGACACCGCCATCTGGCGAAAAAATCAGGTTGTCGAGGCGGTAATCGCCGTGGACCACGCAGGCGCCCTGCTGCTCCGGCACGGTGCGGGGCAGCCACGCGATCAGGCGCTCGACATCCTCCAGCCGCCCGTCCTCGGCGGCGCGGTACTGGCGGGTCCAGCGGTCGACCTGCCGGGCGAAGTAATTGCCGGGCCGGCCGTAATCGCCGAGCCCCGCCGCCTCCGGGTCGATGGCGTGGAGGCGCGCCAGCGTGGCGATCATGCCCGCGTAGTGGCGGTGGCGGGCGTGGGGATCGAGGCCCGGCAGGGCGCCGTCCCAGTGCACGGCGCCGTCGACCGCCTCCATCACGTAGAAGGCCGCACCGATCACCTCCGGGTCCTCGCACAGCGCGAAGGGGCGCGGCACCGGAAACCCCTCGCCGTAGAGGGCGCCGATCACCCGGAACTCGCGGTCCACGGCATGGGCGGAGGGGAGGAGCGCGCCGAACGGCTTTCGGCGCAGCACGTAGGCCTGACCCGGCGTGTCGAGCCGATAGGTCGGGTTCGACTGGCCGCCGCGGAACTGCTGCACGGTGAGCGGGCCGGCGAAGCCCCGGACGTGCTCGGCCATCCAGGCGGCGAGCTTCGCCTCGTCGATCCGGTGGCGCGGCTCGACCGGCTTCACGCCGGAGAAGATTTCGGCGTCGCTCATGCCCCCTCCCGGGCATTGGTGTAGCGCCCGAATTCCAGCCGGGCGATCGAGCGATTGTGGACCTCGTCGGGCCCGTCGGCGAGCCGCAGGGTGCGGATATGGGCGTACATTTTGGCGAGACCGAAATCCTCCGAGACGCCGGCCCCGCCATGGGCCTGGATGGCGTCGTCGATCACCTTCAGCGCCACCCGCGGCGCCGCGACCTTGATCATGGCGATCTCGAGCTTGGCGCCCTTGTTGCCGACCTTGTCCATCATGTCGGCGGCCTTCAGGCAGAGGAGGCGGGTCATCTCGATGTCAATCCGCGCCTCGGCGACCCGCTGCTCCCAGACCGACTGCTCGCTGATCCGCTTGCCGAAGGCGACCCGGGACACGAGCCGCCGCGCCATGGCCTCCAGCGCCACCTCGGCGGCCCCGACGGTGCGCATGCAGTGGTGGATGCGGCCCGGCCCGAGCCTGCCTTGCGCGATCTCGAAGCCGCGCCCCTCGCCGAGGATGAGGTTCCCGGCCGGGACGCGGACCTTCTCCAGCACCACCTCGCCGTGGCCCTTGGGGGCGTCCTCGTAGCCGAAAACCGGGAGCAGGCGCTCGACGCGCACGCCCGGCGTGTCCATGGGCACGAGGATCTGCGATTGCTGCCGGTGGCGGGGGGCCTCCGGGTCGGTCTTGCCCATCAGGATCGCGATCCTGCAGCGCGGGTCGCCGACGCCGGTCGACCACCACTTGCGGCCGTCGACGACGTAGTGGTCGCCGTCGCGGCGGATCGCTGTCGCGATGTTGGTGGCGTCCGAGGAGGCGACCTCCGGCTCGGTCATCAGGAAGGCCGAGCGGATCTCGCCGGCCATCAGGGGCTTGAGCCACCGGTCTTTCTGGGCCGCGGTGCCGTAGCGGTGCAGCACCTCCATGTTGCCGGTGTCGGGCGCCGCGCAGTTGAACACCTCCGAGGCGATCCCGACCCGGCCCATCTCTTCGGCGCACAGCGCGTAGTCGAGGTTGGTCAGGCCGGCGCCGCGATAGGCGTCGGTGTCGTGCTCGGGGGAGGGCGGCAGGAACAGGTTCCACAGGCCCTCGGCCCGGGCCTTCTCCTTCAGCCGCTCCATGGTGGGCGAGGGTTCGCGGCTCTCCGCGCGCTCGGCCGCCACCGCGGCGGCGGCCGGCAGGATCGCGTCTTCGATGAAGGCGCGGACGCGGGTCAGCCAGTGGGTCTGGGAGGGGGAGAGGGTGAAATCCACGGTGTCCGCTCCCTAGGGTTTCTCTGCCGGGCGAGCGCACCGAGCTTGCATGCGCCGGCTGCCCGCCTTCCCGTTGCCTTCACCCACGGCGCGACGCGCCCCCTCTCCCGTGCGGGAGAGGGTTGGGGTGAGGGACGAGAAGCCACAGGATCGAGCCCGCCCTTGTCGCGCAGTCAGATCGAGCCCTCTCTGGACAGACCTGATCCCTCACCCTGTCCCTCTCCCGCACGGGAGAGGGGACCCGCGCTCCGACCCAAATCGAACCTAGATCTTGATCGACCCGGATCACGCCCCCCTCACAGATAGGCCGATCCCATCTCGCTGGCGAAGCGCTGCGGCGGGCCCTCCCAGACGATCCGCGCCTGTTCCAGCACGTAGACCCGGTCGGCGTGCGGGAGCGCGAAGGTGACGTTCTGCTCGCCGAGCAGCACCGTGATCGGCGTGGTCTGCCGCAGCTTCTCCAAGGCCTTCGACAGCAGCTCCAGGATCACCGGGGCGAGGCCCAGAGTCGGCTCGTCGAGGATCAGGAGGCGGGGCCGCATCATCAGCGCCCGGGCGATGGTCAGCATCTGCTGCTCGCCGCCTGACAGGGTGCGGGCGCTCTGCGTCTCGCGGTCCTTGAGGATCGGGAACAGCTCGTAGAGCCACTCCCGCTGCTTGGCGCTCTCGGCCTTCGGGAAATGCTGGCCGCCGAGGTCGAGGTTCTCGCGCACGCTGAGGTCGCCGAACAGCTCCCGGGTCTCGGGCACCTGGACGATGCCGGCGCGCGCGATGGCGGCGGGCTTCATCCGGGCGAGATCCTGGCCGTCGAACCGGATCGTGCCCCCATGCGGGACGAGGCCCGAGATCGCGTTGAACAGCGTGGTCTTGCCGGCGCCGTTCAGGCCCACCACCGAGACGAACTCGCCCTCGTGGACGTGGATCGAGGCGGAGCGGAGGGCCTGCGCCTTGCCGTAGAGCACGTCGACATTCTCGACGGTCAGTAGCGAGTCGGGCTTGAACGCGGCTTCCGGCCGGGCCGCCGTCTCGATGCTGCCGCCGAGATAGACCCGGCGGACGGTCGGGTCGGCCATGACGGCTTCGGCCGAGCCCTCGGCGATGCGCTCGCCGAGATACATGGCGAAGACCCGGTCCACGAGGGCCGCGACGCTCTTCACGTTGTGGTCGACGAGGAGCACGGCCTTGCCCTCGTCGCGGAAGCCGCGGATCAGCTCCGAGAAGGCCGCGACCTCGCCGCCGGTCAGGCCCGCGAAGGGCTCGTCGACCAGCACCACCCGGGGGTCGCGGGCGATGGCCTTGGCGAGCTCCAGCCGGCGGAGATCCGCGAAGGGCAGGGTGCCGGGCCGCCGGTCGACGACGGCGCCGAGGCCGACGCGCTCGGCGATCTCCTTGGCGCGCCGCGCCACGTGGGGGTCCGCGGCCAGCCGGATCAGGCTGTCGGGCAGGAGCGCGAGGCTGATGTTTTCGAGAACCGTCTGCCGCTGGAGCGGCCGCGCGTGCTGGAACACGAGGCCGATCCCAGAGCGCGCCACCCGGTGGGCCGGCATCCCGCCGATCTCGGCGCCGTCGAGGCGGATCGAGCCGGCGCTCGGCCGCTCCAGCCCCATGATCAGCTTCATCACGGTGGATTTGCCCGAGCCGTTCGGGCCGATCAGGCCCAGGATCTCGCCGGGCCGCAGGTCGAGGTCGATCCCCTTGACGGCGACGAGGCCGCCGTAGCGCTTGGTCAGGCCGCGCACGGTGAGGCAGGGCTCGGCCCGAACGGGGGACACGGCCGGCGGGGGCGCCACGGCGACGGTCATCGGGCGCTCCGGAAGGAGGCGAGGCCGAGCAGCCCCGAGGGCACGAACAGGATCACCAGCAGCGCCACCGCCGAGACCACGAAGGTCGAGAGGCCGCCGAGCGGCCGCAGCAGCTCGCCCGCCGCGATCAGGAACACGGCGCCGAGCGCCGCGCCCACGATGGTGCGGCGGCCGCCGAGCACCGCCGCGATGATCACCTGCACGCCGACCGAGGTGTTGATCAGCGTGCCGACCGAGGCGGTGCCCATGTAGAAGACCACCAGCCCGCCCGCGAGGCCCGAGAAGGCGGCGCTGACCGCGAAGGCCGCGAGCTTGTGCTTGGCGACGTTGAAGCCGAGCGCCCCGGTCACCACCGGGTCCTGGCCGGCGGCCTGGAGGATCAGCCCCGCGGGCGAGCGCGCGATGGCCGTGAGGATCAGGCCGGAGACCGCCATGAAGCCGAGCGCCAGCCAGTAATTGGTGTCGGCGTCGATCGAGATGACGTCCGGCACGGTCAGGCCGATCTCGCCGCCGGTGAGGCCGGAGAACACCACGATCATGTTCTGCAGGAGCAGGACCGCCACCAGGGTGATCAGCCCGAAATAGGGGCCGCGGACCTTCAGCGCCGGCAGCGCCAGGGCGAGGCCGCCGACCACGGCGAGCACGGTCCCGGCCGCGAGGCAGTAGGGGATCGGCAGCTCGTAGCGGTTGTTGAGGATGCCAGCGCCGTAGGCCCCGAGGCCGATCAGGAAGGTCGGGCCGAAATTCACCTCGCCGGCGAAGCCGAAGAGCAGGTCCCAGGCCATCGAGAACACGCCGAAATAGTAGGCGATGGTCAGGAGGCCGAGGATGTAGCCGGAGACCCACCAGGGCAGGGTGGCGGCGGCCAGGACGGCGAGGACCGCGATCCAGAAGCCGGGGGTGGTGAGGAGCTTCATGGATTAGCCAGACCGGGACCGACTGCGAGGGATCCGATTGCCCGAAGCGATGCGGGCACGGCGCGGGTCCCCTCTCCCGTGCGGGAGAGGGTCAGGGTGAGGGATCAGGTCTTGCAGGACGAGGCGCGACCGGAATGCCCGGGGATGGGCTGCTCCATCCGGAGCCTCCTCATCCCTCACCCCAGCCCTCTCCCGCTCGGGAGAGGGGGTGCGTCGCGCTCTGCCGCCGGCGTCGATGCCCCACTCCGATTCCATCATCACCGCCGCCCCAGCAGGCCCTGCGGGCGCAGGTACATGACGGCGACCAGCAGGAGCAGGGCCGGGATCACCCGGTAGGCCGGCGAGATCAGGTAGGCGGTGGCGGTCTCCAGATACCCCACCACGTAGGCGGCGATCAGCGAGCCGGTGACGCTCCCCAGGCCGCCCAGCACCACGATCGAGAAGGCGCTCGCGGTGAGCGGCCCCACCGAGTACGAGGACACCCCCAGGAACATCCCGAGCAGCACCCCGGCGGTGCCGGCGAGCAGGCCGTAGATCGCCCAGACCGCCACGTAGATCTTGCCCATGTCGTGGCCGAGCAGCGTGACGCCCCGCGGGTTCATGGAGGCGGCGAGCAGGACCTTGCCGGCCCGCGCCCGGTTCACGAACAGCCAGAGGAGGCCGATCACGATCCAGCAGACCACCGCGGTGAAGACCTGGTTCCTCGGCGTCCGCACGCCCGCGATCTCGAAGACGCCCTCGACGATCGGCAGCACGGTCTTCGGGTTGTCGGTGAAGAAGTAGGCCACCAGCTCCTGGATCATGATCCCCCAGAGCAGCGTGCCGGTGAGCACGAAGATCTCCTTCTCCTCCCGCGGGATCGCCCGGCTGCGCTCGATCGGCGCGACCACCGCGAAGTAGGTGACCAGCGCGCCCGCGAGCCCGCACAGGATGCCGATCGCCGCGCCCGCGTAGGAGCCGAGCCCGAACAGCGCCGAGGCCGCCCAGGCCGCCACCGCAGCCATGACCATCAGGGCGCCGTGGGTCAGGTTGAGGACGCCCGAGACCCCGAAGATCAGGGTGAAGCCCATCGCGCCGAGCGCGTAGAGGGCCGAGATCGCGAAACCGTCGACGAGGATCTGGAGGCCGATCACCGCGCTCTCCCCGCTCGACCTACTGGACCGCCGGCTTGACCGCGGGGGGCAGGATCATGGTCCCGTTGGCGGTCGCGGCCGGCCAGATCGCCACCTGCTTGCCGTTCTGCCACTGCCCGAGGACGCTGGTCATCAGGCCCGGCCCGTACTGGATCGAGTGGGTGAACGGGTCGTCCTTGCCGTAGAACTTCAGGCGCCCGACGGTGCCGACGTAGTCGGTCTTCTCCAGGGCCTCGACCAGCTTGTCGGCCTCGGTCGAGCCCGCCCGCTTGATCGCCTCCGCCGCGTAGTGCGTGGCGTCGTACGCCATGTAGCCCGCGTAGGACGGCGCGCCGCCGAAGCGCTTGGTGAAGGCCTCGGCGAACGGGATCGTCTTCTCGGTCAGCGCCACGCCCGGCACCGCCACGCTGTCGAACAGCACGCCCTGGGTGCCGCCGTTGGTGTTGGCCCAGAAGGTCGAGGAGGTCGCCTGGCCGCTGATGCCCGTCATGGCGATCGGGACCTGCTGGTTCTGCCACTGCACGGTCGGCTGCACGCCGACATGGGCGATGCCGGTGACGATCAGGTCGGGCTTGGCCGCCTCGATCTTGTTGTAGATCGGCGTGAAGTCGCCCGTGTCCGGCGAGAAGCGGATGTGATCGACCACCTTCACGCCGATCTCCGGCAGGCACTTCTCGTAGCCGACGTCGAGCGGCCGGGTCCAGGCGGCGTCCTCGCTCATGATCGCGGCGGTCTTCACCTTCATCAGGTCGATCAGCAAGTCCTTGGTCGAGTCGCAGATCGACTGGGCCAGGGCCGCCGAGGTCAGGTAGCCGTGGAAGGTGTACTTGTTGCGGGCGTAGTCCTTGTGGACCGCGAGACTGATCTCGTTCGAGGCCGCGCCCGGCGTGATCATCGGCGTCTTGAGCCGGGCCGCCCAGGGCATCAGCGCCAGCACGACCTCCGAGATGTAGCTGGCGATGACGAGGTTGACCTTGTCCTCGGAGACCGCCCGCTGGAAGGCGCGGACCGCGTCGGAGGCGGAGGACTTGTCGTCGTAGGTGACGACCTGGATCTGGCGGCCGTCGACGCCGCCCTGGGCGTTGATCTCGTCGGCGGCGAGCTGGACGGCCTGCGGGATCGAGGCCCCG
>NZ_JBQEPK010000025.1:0-11101 GCF_052045615.1 Methylobacterium sp. 22177
GTCGCGGACCTGTGCGAGGCGGTGGGCGCGGACGTGCAGGCGGTCGCGCGCGGCATCGGCCTGGACAACCGGATCGGGTCGAAGTTCCTGCACGCCGGGCCGGGCTACGGCGGCTCGTGCTTCCCCAAGGACACGCTGGCGCTGGTCAAGACGGCGCAGGACGCCGGAACGCCGCTGCGGCTGGTCGAGACGGTGGTGGCGGTCAACGACCAGCGCAAGCGCGCGATGGCGCGCAAGGTGATCAGGGCCTGCGGCGGCTCGGTGCGGGGCAAGACGGTGGCGCTGCTCGGCCTGACCTTCAAGCCGAACACCGACGACATGCGCGACGCGCCCTCGCTGGCGATCGTGGCCGGCCTGCAGGATGCCGGCGCCGTGGTCCGCGCCTACGATCCCGAGGGCATGGAGCAGGCCCGGATCCTGATGCCGGCTGTGGATTACGCCGAGAACGCCTACGCCTGCGCCGAGGGCGCGGATGCGGTGGTGATCGTCACCGAGTGGAACGCGTTCCGGGCCCTCGACCTCGACCGGCTGCGTCGGGCCATGTCGTCCGGCGAGGCGGCTCCCGTGCTGATCGACCTGCGCAACATCTACGACCCGGTGAGCGCCGCCCGTCACGGTTTCACCTATTGCGGGGTCGGACGAACCAAGGAGAGCGTCGCCCGGATCGGGTCTTGATCGTCGCCGCGCGAGCTCGCGGACCCGGATTCCTGTGCGGGATCTGCCCGACACCGCGAAGATTTCTTCCGGAATCGGCATCGATGCCGCTAGACGGGCGGCGGCCGCGGAGGCGCAACTGTGGCTTTCTCGTGATCGAGCCCGCGTCTCGAAAGCCGGTCCGGCGGTTCAAACTTGGCGTTTTGGCCGCAGGAATTGGATAAGCTTCTGATGAATACATGTCACAGCCTCCGGCAATTTTGCCACGCAGGGATGACCTCGCGTTGGGGCTGGTTGGACACCGCAATGGTGCCACAGTAAGGGGTGAGAGGGTACTCACTCGTCGAGAGCCGAGCCGACTTCCGATAACGAGCGTGTGCGAACCGAACGTGACACAACGTACAGACATTGCGATCGTCGGACGCGCATGCCGACTGCCCGGGGCCCCCAGCGTGGACGGCCTGTGGTCACTCCTCTCCGAGGGGCGCTGCGCCGTCAGCAAGGTGCCGGCCGACCGGTTCTCCCTGGAGCGGTTCGCCCACCCGCGCGCCCATGAGCGCGGCAAGAGCTACACCTGGGCGGCGGGCGTCATCGACGACGTGTGGTCGTTCGATCCGGCGGTGTTCGGCATCTCGCCCCGCGAGGCCGAGCAGATGGACCCGCAGCAGCGGATGCTGCTGGAGCTGACCTGGGAAGCCCTCGAGGACGCGGGCCTGCGCCCGTCGAGCGTCGCCGGCAGCAACATCGGCGTGTTCGTCGGTGCCTCGTCCCTCGATTACGGCAACCTGCGCATCCTCGACGCGCCGTCGGGCGACGCCTACGCGGCGACCGGCAACACGCTCTCGATCATCTCGAACCGCATCTCCTACATCTTCGACCTGAAGGGCCCGAGCTTCACGGTCGACACGGCCTGCTCGTCCTCGCTCGTCGCCTTCGACAACGCCGTGCAGGCGATCCGGTCGGGCCGCGTCGACACCGCGGTCGTCGCCGGCGTGAACGTGCTGGCGAGCCCGTTCAACTTCATCTGCTTCTCCACCGCGCAGATGCTCTCGCGCACCGGCCTGTGCCAGGCGTTCTCCAAGAACGCCGACGGCTACGTGCGCTCCGAGGGCGGCGTGGTGTTCGTGCTGCAATCGGCCGAGGCCGCGCGGCGCAACGGCGCCACCGTGCGCGCCGTGGTCGCCGCCTCCGGCATCAACTCCGACGGCCGGACCACCGGCATCTCCCTCCCCTCGGGTTACGCCCAGGGTGCCCTGCTGGAGAAGGTCTATCGCGAGGCCGAGATCCGGCTCGACGACCTCGCCTTCATGGAGGCGCACGGCACCGGCACGCCGGTGGGCGACCCGATCGAGGCCTCGGCCATCGGCTCGAAGCTCGGCCGCGGGCGGCAGGCGCCGCTGCCGATCGGCTCGATCAAGACCAATATCGGCCACACCGAGCCGGTCTCCGGCCTCGCCGGCCTGATGAAGGCGACGCTCGCCCTGGAGCACGACCTCGTGCCGCCGTCGCTGCACGCGGCCGAGCTCAACCCCGAGATCCCCTTCGGCGAGCTCAACCTGCACGTCGTGCGGGAAGCGATGCCGATCAGCCGCGGCGCCCGCGAGCGCTTCGCCGGCGTCAACTCCTTCGGCTTCGGCGGCACCAACGCCCACGTCGTCATCACCGACGCCCCCGCCTGGGCGAAGCCCGCCGCCGCGACCGCGGAGCCCCAGGCCCAGGTGCTGCTGCTCTCGGCCCAGAGCCGCGCCGCGCTGAACGAGCTCGCCCTCGACTACGCCGAGCGCCTCGAGTCCGCCCCCGAGCAGGTCGCGACCGTTGCGGCCGCGGTGGCGCATCGCCGCGAGCGCATGCCCGCCCGCCTCGCCGTCGCGCTCGACGGCAAGGCCGACGTCGCCGCCGCGCTCCGCGCCGTCGGCGAGGGCGAGGACACGCCGGACGCCTTCACCGGGACCGCGGTCGACCGCGTCGCCGAAGTGGCGTTCATCTACTCGGGCAACGGCAGCCAGTGGGCCGGGATGGGCCGCGAGGCCTACGAGGAGAACGCGGTCTTCCGCGCGACCTTCGACCGGATCGACACCCTGTTCCGCGCCTACTCGGACTGGTCGCTGAAGGACGCGCTCTACGCCGACGACCTCGACGAGCGCCTCGCGCTGACCAGCGTCTCCCAGCCGCTGATCTTCGCCATCGAGAGCGCCTCGACGGCCGCGCTCAAGGCGAAGGGCCTGATCCCGTCCTACGTCCTCGGACACAGCGTGGGCGAGATCGCGGCCGCCGAGGCCGCCGGGATCCTCAGCCTGGAGGACGCGGTCCGCGTCATCTACTACCGCAGCCACCACCAGGAGACGACGCACGGCCAGGGCACCATGGCGGTGCTGCTGATGCCGTCCGAGGAGGTCGAGACCTTCCTCAAGGATTACCCGACCCTCGACATCGCCGCCTACAACAGCCCCAAGGCCGTCACGGTCGCCGGGCCGGTGGCCGACATCGACGCCGCCCTCAAGGCCCTGTCGCGCAAGCGCCGCCGCGGCCGCAAGCTCGACCTCGCCTACGCCTTCCACGGCCGGCTGATGGATCCGACCGAGAAGCCGCTGCTGCGCGACCTCGCGGGGCTGAAGGCCAAGGCCGGCACCACCGCGATGGTCTCCACCGTCACGGGCAGCGTGCTCGACGGCTCCCATTTCGGCGCCGGCTACTGGTGGCGCAACATCCGCGAGCCGGTGCGCTTCTGCGAGGCCGTGCAGGACGCGACCCGCCGCGGCGCCCGCGTCTTCGTCGAGGTCGGCCCGCGCGCGACCCTGATGTCCCACGTCGGCGACGCGGTCGAGCCGCTCGGGATCGAGACCGCCACCGTCGGCGTGATGCACCGCAAGGCCTCCGGCGGCGACCCGATCGCCAAAGCGGTCAGCGCCGCCCTCGTCCAGGGCGCGCAGGTCGACGAGACGCTGCTGTTCGGCGACGCGCCGAAGGGCGACGTGCGCCTGCCGACCTACCCCTGGCAGCGCCGCCCGTTCCGCCTCGCCGACACCACCGAGGGCGTGGGCGCGATGAGCCCCCGCCCCTACCACCCGCTGATCGGGTCGCGCACGGCCTTCGACGGGCTGGAGTGGAACGGCTTCGTCGATCCGGTGACCGTGCCGGAGCTGGAGGATCACAAGGTCGACGGCCAGGTGATCATGCCGGGTGCCGGCTTCGTCGAGATGGCGCTGGCCTGCGTCCGCGAGGCCCTGCGCGACGACGCGGTCGTGCTCGCCGACTTCGAGATCGTGGCGCCGATGGTGTTCGCCGAGGACGCCCTGCGCGAGGTCGCGGTGCGCCTGTCGGGTTCCGGCAACGGCATCCAGGTGCTGAGCCGTCCGCGCCTGACCCAGACCCCCTGGCAGCTCCACGCCCAGGCGAAGATCGTCGAGGGCAGCTTCTCGGACCCGAAGGCGCCGGATCTCGACGGCTTCAGCTTCGAGACCGCGGGCGACCACGTCCTCACCGGCGACGCGCTCTACGCCAAGGCCCTCGCCTCCGGGCTCGGCTTCGGCCCGAGCTTCCAGCAGGTGGCGATGAGCGCCCGGCTCGACGACGCCACCATCGTGTCCGACCTGCTGCCGGCCGAGCCCGACACCCGCTACGGCCTCGTGCCGAACCGGCTGGACGCCTGCTTCCACGGGCTGATCCTGCTCTTCGCCGACCTGCTCGGCGAGAACGGCGGCAAGGCCTATATCCCGGTGCGCTTCGGCGAGGTGCGGCTGCTGCGCCCCGGCGCGGTGATCGCCCGCTCGATCATCCGGACCCGCCGCTGCAACGAGCGCTCGATCCTGGCGGACTTCACGCTCCTCGACGCCGAGGGCGCGGTCATCGCCACGATCCGCGAGGGCCGGTTCCAGGCCCTGCGCGCCAAGAGCGGCGGCGACCTCTCGGCCTTCGCGATCTCGCAGGTGCCGGAGCTCGCCACCGAGCCGACCGCGATCCCGATGGAGCGCCGCCCGAGCGTGGCCGCGCGTCTGCGCCCGCTCGCCGCCGAGGCGAAGGGGCCGGCCGACGCCGCCCTCTCGCCGGGCCACCTCCTGCTGGAGGGCTGGGCGACCTCGCTCGCCTACCGCCTGGCCTCCGGGCTGGCGCAGGGCGAGACCGTCACGGTCACCGACAGCCGCGTGCCGGAGGCCCTGCGCCCCTGGCTGCTGAACGCCCTCTACGCCCTGGAGAGCAGCGGCCTCGCCGAGCGCGCGGGCCCGAACTGGACGCTCGGCGACGGCTCCGCCCTGCCCGCGCCCGACGAGATCATGCGCTGGATCGCCGGCGACCACCCGGATCTCTCGGCCGAGCTGGTGCTGATCGCCGATGTCGGCGCCCTGGTCGACCGGCTGCTCGCCGGCACGCTGAGCGACGCGCCGGCCCTGCCGCAGGGGGCGATCGACGCCTTCGTGCTGCGCTCGGCCACCGCGCGCCACGGCGCCGACGTGGTCGCCGACCTGATCGAGCGGAGCCGCGCCCAGCTCCCGAAGGAGCGGGCGCTGCGGGTCCTGCAGGTCGGCTTCGGCCCGCTCTCGGCCCAGACCGCGACCTTCGCGGCCGCCGCCGAGGCCCGGCTCACGGTCTTCGAGACCGACCGCCGGCTCGCCGAGCGCGCCCGCCTGTCGCTCGGCCGCGCCGCCGCCGTGGTCGAGACCGCCGAGGAGCTCGCGCCCGGCAGCTTCGACCTGATCCTGGCCTCGGGCAGCCTGCATCGCGGCGACCGCGCCCTGCCGGGCCAGCTCGCCGGGGCGCTCGCAACCGGCGGCCTGCTGGTGGCGGTGGAGCCGGGGGCCTCCCTGTTCCGCGACCTCGTGTTCGGTCTCACGGCCGGCTGGTTCGAGGAGGCCGCGGGCGGCCTGCCCGTGGGCCGGCTCGAGGACATCGAGGGCTGGCAGCGCATCCTGAGCGCCCACGGCCTGGTCAAGGTCGAGGTCGAGCGGGCGGCGTCGGCCAACGGCGACGACCTGCTGCTGACGGCCGAGGCGCCGGTGCGCCCGGGCCCGGCCCCGGCGCAGAGCTTCGCCTTCATCATCGGCTCGGACGACGAGTTCGCGGCCGAGACCGCGTCCTCCCTGGCCACCCTGCTGGTCGCGGGCGGCGTGCACGTCTCGATCATCCTCGACTCCGAGACCTCCCTGATGGAGCTGGAGAAGGAGACCCCCGACACGGTGGTGTTCCTGGCCGGCGCCTTCACCCGCGGCGGCGAGGCGGCCGAGCGGCTGCGCGACCGCTGCCTCAGCCTGAAGCGCTGCACCGAGCATCTCGGCAGCCGCCAGACCCGCCTCTGGGTCGTGGCGCCCGGCGCCACCCGCGACCGCGGCGGCCAGACCACCAACATCGAGGCCGGCGTGTGGGCCTTCTCCCGCACGCTCGCCAACGAGGCCCCGAACCTCGACGTCCGCCGCATCGACCTCTCCCCCGAGATGTCGTCGAAGCGCGCCTCCGAGCGCCTGCGCGACCTCATCCTCTCCGGCACGCCGGAGACCGAGATCGTGCTGGACGACGAGCGGACCCAGGTCGTGCGCTTCCACGCCGGCCGGCCGCAGCACCGGGATCCGGCCGACGCCGTCCCGGCGGAGGCCGCGCGCCTGGAGCGCAGCAACACCGGCGGCCTCAGCGAGATGGTCTGGGGTCCGGCCGAGCGCCGCGCCCCCGGCAAGGGCGAGATGGAGATCGCGGTCGAGGCCACCGGCCTCAACTTCCGCGACGTGCTCTGGGCGCTCTCGATGCTCCCCGAGGAGATCCTGGAGGACGGCTTCGCCGGCCCCCGCCTCGGTCTCGAGTGCGCCGGCCGCGTCACGGCCGTCGGCCCGGGCGTGAAGGGCTTCAAGGTCGGCGACCCGGTCGTCGCCTTCGCCCAGTCGGGCTTCGCGACGCACATCGTGGTGCCGGACCTCGTCGTCGCGCCGATGCCGCAGGGCCTCGACCCGATGGCGGCCGCCACCGTGCCGGTGGCCTTCCTCACCGCCTATTACGGCCTCGTCTCCTGCGCCCGGATGCGGCGCGGCGAATGGGTGCTGGTCCACGGCGGCGCGGGCGGTGTCGGCCTCGCGGCCCTGCAGATCGCCAAGCTCAAGGGCGCGCGGGTCATCGCCACGGCCGGCTCCCGCGAGAAGCGGGCGCTGGTGAAGGCGCTGGGCGCCGAGCACGTGCTCGACTCCCGCTCCCTCGCCTTCGTGGACGAGGTCCGGGCGATCACCGGCGACGGCGTCGACATCGTGCTGAACAGCCTGTTCGGCGAGGCGATGGAGCGCTCGCTCAACGCGCTCCGGCCGTTCGGCCGCTTCGTCGAGCTGGGTAAGCGCGACTACGTCGCCAACACCCATATCGGCCTGCGCCCGTTCCGGAGGAACCTCAGCTACTTCGGCGTCGACCTCGATCAGGTGATCCAGCACCAGGGCGACGACGGCGCGCGGATGTTCCGCGAAGTCATGGCGCTGTTCAACGACGGCGGCTTGAAGCCCCTGCCGTACCAGCCGTTCACCGCGGCCGAGACCTCGGACGCGTTCCGGCTGATGCAGCAGTCCGGCCACATCGGTAAGATCGTGATCAGCCCGCCCAAGGCCGGCACGATCATGAAGGACACGGCCCGCCCGTTCACGGTCTCGGCCGAGGGTGTCCACCTGCTGACCGGCGGCCTCGGCGGCTTCGGCCTGGAGGCGGCGCGCTGGCTGATCGACCGGGGCGCCAAGCACCTCGTGCTCGCGGGCCGCAAGGGCGCGGCCACCGACGAGGCCAAGGCGATCGTGGCGGAGCTGTCGGCCCGGGGCGTGACCGTCGAGGCCAAGGCCGTCGACATCACCAGCCGCGCCTCGGTGGACCGGCTCATCGCCGGGATCGAGCAGGGCGGCAAGAAGCTGGCCGGCGTGCTCCACGCCGCGGCGGTTCTTCAGGACGGCCTGATCTCCAACATCGACGCCGCGGCGCTCGACGCGGTGATCGGCCCGAAGGTGATCGGCGCGCAGCACCTCGACGCCGCCACCCGCGACCGGAGCCTGGACTACTTCGTCCTGTTCTCCTCGGCGACGACCTTCATCGGCAACCCGGGCCAGGGCTCCTACGTGGCCGCCAACGGCTTCATGGAAGGCCTCGCGCGCCAGCGCCGCCGCCGCGGCCTGCCCGCGCTGGCGGTGGCCTGGGGCGCCATCGGCGATGTCGGCATGCTCGCCCGCAACAAGGCGGTCATGGAAGGCCTCGCCGGCCGCGTCGGCGTCACGCCGATGGAGGCCCGCCGCTGCCTCGACCTGATGGCCGAGGCGCTGGGCAGCCAGGGCGCGTCCCCGGACGAGGGCGTCATCGCCATCGCGGCGATGCACTGGGGCAAGGCGCGCGAGCGTCTCGCCACCATGCGCTCGCCGAGCTACGCGGAACTCGGGTCCGACCAGCAGGCCGAGGCCGGCGGCGTCCAGGCGATCAACATCGCCGCGCTGCTCAAGGGCGGCGACCTCGACGCGGTCCGCAAGACCGTGTCGGACGCGATCGTCGAGGACATCGCCCGCATCCTGCGGCTGCCGAAGGACGACATCAGCCGCGTGCGCCAGCTCTCGGAGATCGGCCTCGACTCGCTGATGGGCGTCGAGCTCGGCGCCAGCCTGCAGGAGCGCTTCGCCCTCGACGCGCCGCCCGCCGGACTTTCGTCGGGCATGACCGTCAATGAGCTGTCGGAGTCCTTAATTCAGGCGGTTTCCGCGCCCATGGACGAGACGGCCGGCGTCGCGATGAGCCTCGTCTCGAAGCATGTCGGCGGTGAGGTCGATGCGCAGATCCTCGCGCCTCTCAAGGAACTCATCGAGCAGACGTCCAGCGAGATCAAAGAGACCAACTCATGACCGACACGGCACGGCCGGACGGTGGGCGCGCGGCGCTCGCCGGCTTCGTGACCAACCGGCTCGGGCGCGCGACGCCGCGCCCGGCCCCCGTCAAGACGGCCTCTCCCGCCGGCAAGTCGGCGGCGCAGAACTTCGAGAACCTGCCGGGCTACCGCGAGCTGAAGCTCCAGCGCCAGGCGGCCGATCTGATCGGCCTGGGCAACCCGTTCTTCCGCGTCCACGACGCCAAGGCCGGGGCCACGACGCGGATCGACCAGAAGAGCTTCACCAACTTCTCGTCCTACGACTACCTCGGCCTGAACGGCCATCCGCGGGTGAGCAACGCCGCCCGGGAGGCGATCGAGGCTTACGGCACCTCCGCGTCGGCGAGCCGCGTCGTGGCGGGCGAGCGGCCGGGGCACATCAGCCTCGAGCAGGCGCTGGCCAAGCACTACCAGTCCGAGGGCTGCATCGTGATGGTGAGCGGCCACGCCACCAACGTCACGACCATCGGCGCCCTGCTGGAAGCCGGCGACGTGATCTTCCACGACGCGCTGTCCCACAACAGCATCGTCACCGGCGCGCAGCTGTCGGGCGCCCAGCGGCGCTCCTTCGCGCATAACGATCTCGACGCCCTGGAAACCCTGCTCCAGTCGACCCGCCACGAGCATCGCCGGGCGCTGATCGTGGTCGAGGGCCTCTACAGCATGGACGGCGACGCGCCGGACCTCGCCGGGCTCGTCGCCCTCAAGAAGCGCTACGACGCGTGGCTGATGGTCGACGAGGCGCACGGCCTCGGCGTCACCGGCCGGACCGGCGCCGGCCTGTTCGAGCATTGCGGTGTCGACCCCCGCGAGGTCGACATCTGGATGGGCACGCTGTCGAAGACCCTGTCGACCTGCGGCGGCTACATCTGCGGCCCGATCGCGCTGATCGAGTACCTGAAGCACACCGCCGGCGGCTTCGTGTACAGCGTCGGCATGTCGCCGCCGCTCGCGGCCGCGGCCGAGGCGGCGCTCGCCGTGATGCACGCCGAGCCCGAGCGGGTCGAGCGCCTGCGCCAGAACGGCACCCTGTTCCTGGCCACCGCGAAGAAGCTCGGCCTCGACACCGGTTTCAGCCTCGGCCTCGCGGTCGTGCCGATCATCGTCGGCGATTCGCTGAAGGCCGTGACCCTGTCGGACCGGCTGTTCCGCCGGGGCATCAACGTGCAGCCGATCATCCACCCGGCCGTGCCGGAGCGGGCCTCGCGCCTGCGCTTCTTCCTCACCTCCGAGCACACGCCCGACCAGATCCGCGACACCGTGAACGCGGTGGCCGAGGAGCTGGCGGCCATCGACAAGGGCGGCTCGCTGATCGAGCAGTTGCTGGCCAAGCGGGTCTGAGCCCGGCCGGGGCCGCGCGCCACGGTTCTTCGAGACCCTCACGAAGAAGGGGCGCGGATGATATCCGCGCCCCTTCTTCGTATCGACAGACCGCGGCAGTCTCGGTCGGACGCGCGCGGCACCCCCAGCGCGGCGACCGGCGGCGGTGCCGCCCGTCGCGGAGCACGGGTCCTACTTGGCGTAGGAATAGGCCAGGGCGGCCGAGGAGGCCGGGCCGGTGATGCCGCTGAAGGCGGTGAGGACCTTCTGGACCTCGGTGAAGGGCGCGTTCGACACGTAGATCAGGTCGCGGTTGCGCATCCGGAACGCCTGCGACACAAACAGGCTGTTGGGGTCGCGCATGTCGATCCGGTAGACCACCGGCACCAGAGGCGTGCCGAGCAGCTTCGAGCCGGGGCTGAGACGACGCACGACGCTGGCCGGCTCGAACCGGAAGATGAAGGTGCCGGCCGGGTCGGCGGCGAAGTCCGACAGGCCGCGCGCCTTGGCCAGCGCCTGCGCCAGCGTGATCCCGTCGGCCTGGAACGGCAGCTCGGTGCTGTTGCCCAGCGCGCCCACCGCGATGAAGGTCTGCGGGTCGCGCACCAGGGTCAGCACGTCGTTGGGCCGCAGGTAGATGTTCTCACGCGGGTTCGACACCACCGTGGTCAGCGGCACGGTCGCGGTCACCGGCCCGCGCGAGAGCCGCACGAAGGTCTCGTTGACCGGCGCGCGGTTGCCGCCGGCGGCGGCGATGACGTCGAGGATGCGGTCGCCGTGGCCCGAGAGCGGCAGGCGGGCGCCGGCGGCGCCCTCGCCGGTGACGGTGACGGCCTGGGAGATCGGGCGTGTGACCGAGACCAGCACCTGCGGCTGGATGGCCTTGCCGGCGAGCTCGTTCTCGATGAGCGCCTGGACGTCCTGGGTGCGGCGGCCGGCGACCTTGATGCGGCCGGCGTAGGGCACCGAGATGGCGCCGTCGCGCCCGACGGGCTGCTCCGGGATGAGGGCGGACTTGGAACCTGCGGAGAAGCGGTCGGCGACGAGGGGCCCGGAGAACAGGCCGCCGGACCCGGCTTCCCAGACGGAGACCGAGACCATGTCGCCGATGCCGATGACCGGCTCGGAGGAGGGGCGGTGGTCGCCGAAGGAGGCGAGCAGGCTGTCCAGCGGCCGGCCGCGCAGGGCCTCGACCACGGAGGGAGTGACGTCGATGATCTCGTAGCGGGCGAGCAGGCCTCCGTCGGCCGTGGCGACCTCAGCCCCGGCCTG
>NZ_JBQEPK010000025.1:11151-11725 GCF_052045615.1 Methylobacterium sp. 22177
GCCGGCCTGCAGGATGCCGGCGCCGTGGTCCGCGCCTACGATCCCGAGGGCATGGAGCAGGCGCGCCCGCTCCTGCCCGGCGTCGCCTTCGCGGAGGATGCCTATCACTGCGCCGAGGGCGCGGACGTGCTGGTCCTCGTCACCGAATGGGACGCGTTCCGGGCGCTGGACCTCGACCGGCTGCGGGCGGTGATGCAGCGACCGGTCCTCGTGGATCTCCGCAACGTCTACCGGGCCGACGACGTCCGGGCTCACGGCTTCGCCTACAGCAGCGTGGGCCGCCCCGCCGCGCCCGGGGACGAGGCCGAGATCCCGCCGGCTCCCCATCGCGCGGACGCCGCCGCGACGGCGTGAGGCGGGGCCGACATCGGCGGATGGAAGCCCCGCAGATCCTCGGGATCGCCGACCCGGCGCGCGACCTTTCCGGCACGCGGGATCTCCGCCCGGCCGGCGGGCGGGTCGAGACGGCGGCGACGCCGACCTGCGGCGTCGAGGCCGCGCCGATCGCGCCGGGCGGGTGATCCGCCCGCCTCCCTGACCGGTCCGATAACAAACGGACCCCCTCGCGGGCCGC
>NZ_JBQEPK010000025.1:11782-94279 GCF_052045615.1 Methylobacterium sp. 22177
CGGACCGGATCTCTGCCCGGGCGGCCCCGCCGCGGCGGGGCCAGCGCCGGAGCGGTCAGGCCGCCGGGGCCTTCACGCTCGCCAGGCTGGAATCTTCCCGGAGGAAGTACTTGTTGGTCAGGTAGGCGACCTCGGTCCGGTTCTTGGCCTTGAGCTTCTTCATGATGTTGCGGACGTGAACCTTCACGGTGCTCTCGCACATGTTGAGCTCGTACGCGATGATCTTGTTCGGCGTCCCCTTCCGGAGCGCCCGGGCCACGCAGAGCTGCCGCGGCGAGAAGATATCGTCGTCCCCGGCCTCGACCGGCTCGTCCACCTTGATGTTGGCCAGCAGGGGGAGGAGGCACTCGGCCGGGATGTAGACGCCGCCCGCCTGCACGAGCTGGAGGGCCTGCAGGGCGATGTCCACGGAGGTCGTCGTCGGGATGTAGCCTTTGACGCCGAGCTTGATGATCCGCACGATCTGGTCGAGGTTCTCGCCGTCCGAGATGACGGCCACCGGCGGAGCGCCGGCCTCACCCTGCAGGAACGCCAGTTCCCGCGTGATCTCGGTCCACTCGGTCTCGGTCAGGTTGCCGTCGGGCCGGCAGAGCACGACCACGCTCGCGGGGACGAACGGCTTCTGCCGCTTCCACGATTCGATGTCCGCGAAGACCTCGAACGAGGTCTGCCGGTCGGCCTCGCTGAGAGAGGCGGCGAGGCATCGGCCGACGAGCTGCCGTCGATCGATGATGACGATGCGGCTGGAGCGGCCCCGGGACTGGTCCCGTTGCTCGACGACGACCGGGCTGTCACCGGCATGTGCACCCGAAAAGCCGCCGCGGCTTTCGGCCGTGTCCCGCTCAACGAGGGTGAGCGCGTCTCGAGTACCAAGACTGGCCATAGAGAATTACCTCCTTTCGAAGGAAGCCGAATGTCAGCGATGACGGGATACCCAATGCGCTCGCCGACGGCGTGACACTGAGATACGCGGTGGCGCCGGTCGCCTTGGGCGATTGCCGATGACCACGGAAACAATGCTAGCTTTCGTAAAATCGTCTGTAAATACCCTATCTGAATCTAAACGCTTAAATTGCGGGGCTAAATACAATCATCGGGCACTACGTACGTACACGGTGATTTGTTTGGGTGCGGGGGGCGGCGCTGATGGAGAGATGCATTCGCAAGGTCATCCGCCAGCGGTCGGTGACCCGACGCAAGATCTTTCCGAATCTAGGCGCGCGAATGCCAGATTTAGAAATATGGAAATGTTGCCTCCTGTATCTCTGCTTATTGCGAGTGCGTCTTGGCAAGGCTTCAATCGCAATTCAGTGATCTGGGTTCGATGTCCCTATTCGGGGCGATAGTATTCGGTCGGTTTAGGCTCGCTTTACCTGGCTGAGGCTAAAAGGCAACATGCGTACACGGTTGTTTACCATGTTGGGGTCCGAGTACTGATTTCGTTGGTACGGCGCTGTACCGAACGGCACGCGCCGCGGGCGGGACAGCCGCCCCGTGCGCTGTCCGGCGCGGCGGGCGAATCACCGGCGAGTCCCGGCCGGGCTCGGAGCCGCCGCGGCGGCGACCTAGTCGAGCCGGACCAGGAGGTCGCGCATGCCGCCGACATCGACGAACGCGGCGAGGTCGCGGGCGAGCAGGTCGGCATGTCGCTCCGCGTAGGCGGCCGGCGTCAGCGTCCGCAGGAACGAAGTCACCGAGTCCGCGAGCGGCTCGGGAAACGCCCAGCCCAGGCGTTCCGCCACCGCGTAGCGGCCGCTGGCCGTCGCGGCGCGCGCCAGAGTCAGGGCGCCGCACAGGCCGCCCTCGTAGAGCCGGTTCGGCAGGAGCCAGTCCGAATTCAGTCCGTCATCGAGGTAATCGACGGCCCAACTGAAGTGAATCCCACTGTAAATCTCCGGAAGATCGCGGGGATTGGCGTAGGGACCACGGAACGACATGTTCGGCCGGCCGTCCAGCGTGTCCGCCAGGGCGCGCGGGGCGATGTCCTCCTCGGAGAGGCGCCCGGCCAGGACGATCCGCACCGAGTCGCCGAGGGCGTCCGCGATGGCGGCGAGGATCGTCAGGCTCCGGCGGCAGCGCAGCGTCCCGAACCAGCCGATCACCCAGGGCGGCTCCGCCGTCCGGGTGCGGTCCAGGCGGGTCGACACCTCGCCGAGGCGGTGGCCCATGACCTTGTTCTCGAGGAGGTGCCACGCGCCGGCGAAGCCCTGGACGGGCCGGAAATACCGGTCGATGAAATCCGGGGCGCTGACGACGAGGAGGTCGCTTTGGCCGAGGAGCCAGCGCTCGACCGCGCGGGCGATCCGCCCCGGGGCGTCCCGCCGGACCATCAGCCGCTGGATGTCGAGCACCTCGTAGACGAGGCGCGCGCGGCTCCCGGCGAGGCGCGCCGCGGCCCAGGCCACGAGGGCCATGTCGAGGTTGCGCACGTAGATCACGTCCGCCGCGCGCAGGTCGCGCCGGCGGCGCAGCGCCCGGGCGATGCCGACGGCGAGGCGGGGCAGGCGGCGGGCGTAGTTCCGGTCGACGGTCAGGCCGAGGGGGACGACGTCGTCCGCCACCGGGGCCTCGGCCACCACCCCGCCGGGGCGGTCCCGCTCGAAGGCGTACACGGTGACCGACCACCCGGCGTCCCGGATGGCGTCGACCCGCTTCCGGACCGTGGGCTCGGCCCTGTCGTGTCCGAAGAAGGCGACGCGGCGGCCGCGCGCGGTCGCGGGGGCGGTCGCGAGCGCGGCGACCGGGGCCGGCGCGTAGGCCGCCACGGGGTCGAGGCCTTCGGCGCGCGGGCCGGTCACGAGGCCGCCTGGGTCGCGCCGCGGGCGTTGCGCCGGGCCGCGGCCCAGCGGGTCAGCGCGCCGCGCAGGCCGCCGCGCCGGACCGTCGGGCCGTCGTTGGTCTTGTTGAGCACGATGCCCAGAACGGTGCTGCCGCCCGACTCGAGGTCGTGCACGGCGGCGGCGACGTCGTCGATGCTGGTCCGGCCCGCCTCCACCACGATGATCAGGCCGTCGAGTCCGTCGAGCAGCGGCCGGAGGGTGGGGAGCTCGTCCACCGGCGGCAGGTCGACGACGACGCGGTCGAGGGCGGGGCGTCCGTCACCGACCACGGCGGCGACGCCCTCCGGCGTCATCAGGTCGCTGAAATGGGGATCGTTCGGGTGGCGGTTGCCGCAGGCGAGCAGGCGGACCTCGCCGGGCTGGGGCCGGACCGCCTCGGTGGCGCAGCAGCGGCCGGCGAGCACGTCGAGGAGGCCGCGCTGCTCGGTGGCCTGGCTGAGCCGCGAGAGCGTGGCCTGCCGCACGTCGGCGTCGATCATCAGCACCCGCCCGGAACTCGAGCGGGCGCGGGCGAGGAGCTGGCCGAAATTGCTCGCGAACAGGGTCTTGCCCGCGCCGGCCCCCACCGAGGTGACGCCGATCGCGAAGACCGGGCCGCGGCGGTCGCTGCCGAGGACGTGGGCCTTGAGGCTGTGCAGGCGCTCGACGAACACCGATTGCGGCATGAACCGCACGGCGCTCGCCCGGAACGCCTCGACGCTGGCCGGGCGCTGCGCCTCGTTGGCGTGGGCCTGCGCCAGCGCCAGGGCCGCCCGGAAGCCGGGCTCGCGCCGCAGCTCGGGGAGGGCGGCGAGGCAGGTCAGGCCGTGCCCGGTCAGCTGCCGGGGCGTGCGGATCGTCCGGTCGAACCAGTGCCGCGCGAAGGCGCCGCTGACGCCGAACCCGGTCCCGACCAGCAGACCGAGCAGCATGATCAGGCTGCCGCGGGGCGCGCTCGGGGATTCCGGCACGGTCGCGGGCGTGATCACGTGGGCGGAGGGCTGCGGGTAGGATTGCTGGTTGACGGCGTCGATGTAGCGCTGGAGCAGGTTCGTGTAGATCTGGTCGTAGGTCTCGGCGGTGCGGTCGAGTTCCTTCGCCTTGACCCGGGCGTTGCTCATGATCAGCGTCTTCGAGATCAGGGCGTCGAAGGCCGCCGTCATGCTGTCCTCGCGCGCCTTGGCGACCTCGTAATCGTGGTCGAGGGACACGGCGAGGCGCTCGAGCTCGGTGCGCAGCGACTGCTTGGCCGCCTGGATGTCCCGCTGGATCGCCTGGACCGCCTCGTGGTCGGGGCCGAGGCGGCGCTTCAGGTCGTCGGCGCGCTGCACGAGGTCGACGTACTGCCGGCGCAGCTGGATGATCACGCTGTCCTTGAAGGCCTCGGTGATCCCCGGATCGGCGATGTCGGAATCGAGGAGCCCGCGGATCTGGTCGCGCACCGCGCGGGCGTCGACGGTCTTGGACCGGGCGGCGGCCACGGCGGTGTTGAGCTCCTCGACCTGCTGCTCGCCCACGAGGCCGCGCTTGCCGAGGTCGATGATGGTGTGCTCGGCCTTGTAGGTCTGGGCCTCGCGCGAGGCCTGGCTGGCGCGCTGCTGGAGTTCCTTCAGGCGCGGCAGCATCCACTCGCCGGCGACCTTCCAGACCTGGGCCCGGTTCTCCAGCTCGGTGCTGACATAGGCCTCGGCCACCGCGTTCGCGACGGCCGCCGCCGTGGCGGGATTGTCGGCGCTGTAGCCGACCTCGATGACGTAGGCGGCGCCGATGCGGCTGGCCTCCACGTTCTCGCGCAGCGTCCGCGCCTGGCGCAGGTCCGGGCTCACGGGAGCGGGCTCGCGGACCGGCCGCTCGGCGCCGATCAGCCGGAGGGCCTGCGCCTTGGCGGCCTTCACGAACTCCCGGACCTTCGCGACGAGCGGGTGCGTCGGCGTCGCCAGATCCCGCAGGGCCGACCCGTCGAGCCTGTGCACGGCGGCGAGGGCGATCTTCTCCGAGCGGATGTACTCGACCTGGCTCTCGACCTCGGCGATCTCGAGCGGGGTCCCGGCGTTGGGCGTGTCGCGGGCCGTGACCGGGCTGGAGCGGCTCTCGATGTAGACGCGGGCCCGGGCCGTGAAGATGGCCGGCGCGGTCGCGACGTAGATCCCGGCGCAGACCAGCCCGACGGCGGCGAAGGCCAGTATCGACCGCCAGTTCTGCCGCGCGATGGTCAGGATCGAGACCTGGGACTCCGTCTCGGGCGAGAAGGGCTGGCCGCGCCAGGCTCCGGTCCCGCCGGGGCGGGTCGCACCGATCGGCAGGAAGGACGCGCTGGTCGAGTGTCGGTTCATGGATCTCTCCTCGCCGCGGCGGTCACCGCCCCGGAGCGCTCTCCGTCAAGGGGACGCCGGCTCGGCCCGATGGGCGCGTCGAGCCGGGGTGGTGGGTCAGTTCTGGCCGGCCCCGTCGCCGACGCCCCGCATGGCGGGATCCGGCTTGAGCGCGATCTCCACGACGTCGCCCGGCAGGAGCGCCGTGTCCTCGGCGGCGTCGATCTGCGTCTTGGACGGGCCGCTCTGCCGGTAGACGGCGATTGCCGCCTGCGCCCGGCTTCCGGACAGGAGCTGCGCCCGGAGGGCGCCGGTGTAGACCAGCTTGTCGTTGATGCTGTTCAGGCGCGACCGGTACGTCGCGAGGTTGTTCTCCGCGACCTGGAGCTTCTCCAGGGCGTCCATGGCCTGCACGTCGTCGACCCGCTCGAGCTTGCGGCCGACCTCGCTCTTGTCGCGCTCGAGCTGGGTGAGCTGGACCGTCGTCTGCAGGGCGCGGGTCGAGGAGAGCAGGACGGCGCGCCGCGCGTCGGTCAGGCGCGTCGTGACGACCGCGCCGCGCTGGAACAGCGCCCGCACCGTGTCGTAATCCTCGGCGTCGGCGGTGACGCCCTCCTTCTCCTTGGCCTGCTGCTCGCTGAGGCTGGCGAACTGCGTCTGCGTCCGGTTGAGGGACCGCTGCAGGTGGTCCTTCTCCTTGGCGATGTCGGTCATCTGCACCCGGAGCTGCTGCTCGGCGAGCTTCTGCGCGGGGGTCGCGCGGCTGCCCGGGGCGACGTCCGCCGGCGGCGGGGACTTGTCGCCCCGCGACGCGGCGACGATCGCCTTCAGGCGCCAGATCGTGGCGGATTCCCGCTGGATGCTCGCCCAGGTGCTGTCGTACTCGGCGCGCAGGTTCGCCGTCTCGACGACGGGGTTCTCCATCCTGAACCGCAGGAGGTTGTAGCCGCCCGCCAGGGCGATGGCCTGCCGCACGGTCATGCCCGGGTGGAACGGGTGCTCGCCCTGCTTGGTCACGTCGCCGCTCAGGTAGACCGGCTGGTACTTCGAGATCCGCACCCCGATCTCGTCGGGCTCGAGCACGGCGATCGATTCCTTGCCCTCGGAGTTGCGCTGCCGCACCGCCTTGGCGGGCAGAGCCTTCTGCAGGCTCTGGCGCAGCTCCGCGACGGTGAGCCCGGCGGCCGGCACGTCCCCGAGCAGCGGGACCATGACGGTGCCGTCCGTGGAGACCGTCGCCTCCTGCTTGAAGGTCGGGATGCTGAGGGCCGTGACCTCGATCGTGTCGCCGGGACCGATGCGGTACTCCGCGGCCGCCGGCAGCGCCGACAGGGCGAGCAGGCACGCCGCGAGACCGGTGCGGGTGGTGGCGCGGGTGGCCGCGGTCTTCGTCGACGTCTTCGACACGCATCGTCCCCTTGAGGCTCGCCCTCGGAGCCCGGGCGCGGCGGTCGAGCGGCGGGACCGCGCGCCGGCCTCACGGGCTCCTGAGGGCTGAGACGGCATGATGCGTAACGGCCGAGCCGGCCGGGACCCCTCCAAAAGGCGGGCGCGCGCATCCATGCCGGGGCGGGGGCTTCGCCTTTCGGCGTAGCCCCCCTGTCCGGAACGGCGCGCCGGAGCCGGGAGGGGCCGCCCCGGATGGGCGCCGTTCGCCTTTCGACGGACGAACCGCATCGAAAGCCTGGGTTCCCGGCCGTCCGCAGCTCTGTGCAGTTTTGACGCACAGAAGTTGTGCGGAAGGAGCGGCGGTTATGCCGATTACCGATGCGGATATTGGGTCAGATGTGGGTATCTTCTACCCGGATCTAGTCAATATTTATGGATGTCGAATCGAAAGCGGTTCGCGCATCGGCCCCTTCGTCGAGATCCAGCGCGGCAGCCGGATCGGCCCGCGCTGCAAGATCTCCTCGCACAGCTTCATCTGCGCGGGCGTCTCGATCGGGGCCGAGGTGTTCGTCGGCCACGGCGTGGTCTTCACCAACGAGCTGTATCCGGAAGCCACCAACGCGGACGGCAGCCTGAAGCGGGACGGCGAGTGGGAGCTCGTCGAGACCGTGGTCGAGGCCCGCGCCTCCATCGGCTCCAACGCCACCATCGTGGCGGGGATCACCATCGGCGAGGGCGCCCTGGTCGGCGCCGGTGCCGTCGTCACCCGGGACGTCCCGGCCTTCGCCATCGTCGCCGGATGCCCCGCGCGGGTCGTCGGCGACACGCGCACCAAGCGCGCCGAGAGCGCCGCGCGCGCCCGTTCCGTCCAGTCGCCGCGGCCCGAGCCGGCCGAGCCTCTGCAGGTTGCTTGAGGGGAATGCAGTCATGATCTCGATCGGTATCGTCGGCTACGGCTACTGGGGGCCGAACCTCGCCCGGTGCACCTCGGAGAGCGAGCGCTGCCAGCTGGTGGCCATCGCCGACCAGTCGCCCGCCGCACTCGCCCGGGCCGGCAAGCGCTACCCCGCCGTCCAGCTCCATCAGGACTGGCGCGACCTCGTGGCCGATCCCGCGATCGACGCCGTCATGGTGGCGACGCCCGTGAGCTCGCACTTCGAGATCGCCATCAACGCGCTCCGGGCCGGCAAGCACGTCTTCATCGAGAAGCCGATCACGCCCTCGGCCTTCGAGGCCCGGCTGCTGATCGAGGAGGCGGCCAAGCGCAACCTGACCCTGATGGTCGACCACACCTTCGTCTACACGGGCGCGGTCGAGAAGATCCACGAGCTCGTCACGACCGGCGCCATCGGCGACGTGTTCTACTACGACTCGACCCGTGTGAATCTCGGCCTGTTCCAGCGCGACGTGAACGTGATCTGGGACCTGGCGGTCCACGACCTCGCCATCCTCGACCACATCCTGGACCTCGCCCCGGTGGCGATCTCGGCGAGCGGCACCGGCCATTTCAGCGGTCGCCCCGAGAACATGGCCCACCTGACCGTCTTCTACCCGCGCGGCGTCGTCGCGCAGATCAACGTCAACTGGCTCGCGCCCGTGAAGGTGCGGCAGACGCTGATCGGCGGCAGCAAGAAGATGATCGTCTACAACGACCTCGACCCGATCGAGAAGGTCAAGGTCTACGACCGCGGCGTCACCGTCGGCGGCGGCTCGGACGACATCACCGAGCTGATGGTCTCCTACCGGACCGGCGACATGTGGTCGCCGCACCTGTCCTTCCGCGAGGCGCTGATCGTCGAGATCGAGCACTTCGCCGACTCCATCGAGAACGGCACCGCGCCCATGACCGACGGCCACAGCGGCCTGCGCGTCGTCGAGATGCTCGAGGCCGCCATGCGCTCCCTGCGCCAGAACGGCCACCCCATCGACCTCATGCCACTTGCGAGGGCCTCGTGATCCCCTTCCTCGACCTCAAGGCGCAGTACGCGGCGATCGGCGGCGACGTCGAGACCGCGGTTCTCAACGTCCTGCGCAGCGGCGACTTCGTCCTCGGCCCGGCGGTCAGCGCCTTCGAGGCGGCCTTCGCCGAGGCCTGCGGCGCCCGCCACGCGGTCGCCGTCAGCAGCGGCACCGCGGCCCTGCACCTCGCCCTCCTCGCCCTCGACATCGGTCCGGGCGACGAGGTGATCACGGTCTCGTCGACCTTCGTGGCGACGGTGGCGGCGGTGCTGTACGCCGGCGCCACCCCGGTCCTCGTCGACATCGACCCGGTCAACTGGACCATGGACCCTGCCCTGGTCGAGGCGGCGATCACGCCCCGCACCAGGGCGATCCTGCCGGTGCACCTCCACGGCCGGATGGCCGACCTCGACGCCCTGGGCGCCATCGCCCGGCGCCACGGGGTCGCCCTCGTCGAGGACGCCGCCCAGGCGCACCTCGCCGAGCGCGCCGGCCGCAAGGCCGGCACGATCGGGGATATCGGCTGCTTCAGCTTCTATCCCGGCAAGAATCTCGGGGCCTACGGCGAGGGCGGCGCCATCGTCACGGACCGGGACGACCTCGCCGCGGCGGCCCGCTGCCTGCGCGACTGGGGTCAGCAGGGCAAGTACAACCACGTCCGCCACGGCTTCAACCTGCGCATGGACGGCGTCCAGGGCGCGGTGCTGGGGGTCAAGCTCCCGCACCTGGAGGCCTGGACCCGCGCCCGCCAGGCGGTGGCGGCGGAGTACGGCGCCCGTCTCGCGGGCCTCGGACTGGAGCTGCCGGCCCCCGCCGGGCTCGACCACGTGTTCCACGTCTACGCCGTGTCGACGGCGGACCGCGAGGGGCTGCGCCAGTACCTCAACGCGGCCGGCATCGCCACCGGCATCCACTACCCCGTCCCGGTCCACCGGCAGCCCGCCTACAGCCACCTCGACGACGGCGCCGGCCGGCTGCCGGTCACCGAGCGGCTGGCCGCCCGGACCCTGTCCCTCCCGATGTTCCCCGAGATGACGTCCGCGCAGATCGACACCGTCTGCCGGGCCGTCACCAGCTACTGCGAGGTCGCCGATGCCCAAGCTGCGTGAGGTCACCAAGGGAAGCCGGTTCAGCGGCGACCTGCGCGGGACCCGGATCCTGGTCACCGGCGGATCGGGCTTCATCGGCTCCCACATCATCGACCTGCTGGTCGAGGCCGGCTGCGACGAGATCGTGGCCATCGACAACATGATCCGCGGCCGCCCCGAGAATCTCGGGGACGCCCTCGGCTCCGGCCGCGTCCGCCTCGTCCAGGGCGACATCCGCGACCGCGCCCTGATGGACACGCTGATCAAGGGCACCGACGTGGTGTTCCACCAGGCGGCCCTGCGGATCACGCAGTGCGCCGCGGAGCCGCGCCACGCCTTCGAGGTGATGGCCGCCGCGACCTTCAACCTGCTGGAGAGCTGCGTCGAGGCCGGCGTCGCCAAGGTGGTGATGGCCTCCTCGGCCTCGGTCTACGGGATGGCGGAGGTCTTCCCGACGACCGAGAAGCACCACCCCTACGACAACCGGACCCTGTACGGCGCCGCCAAGTCCTTCGGCGAAGGTCTGCTGCGCTCGTTCAACGACATGCACGGGCTCGACTACGTCGCGCTCCGGTACTTCAACGCCTACGGCCCGCGGATGGACCTGACCGGCCGCTACACCGAGGTCATGGTCCGCTGGATGCAGCGCCTGGCCGAGGGCCAGTCGCCGATCGTCTTCGGCGACGGCCTGCAGACCATGGACCTCGTCCATGTCCGCGACATCGCCCGGGCCAACATCCTGTCGGCGATCTCGCCGGCCACCGACATGGTGCTCAACGTCGGCACCGGCGTCGAGACCTCGCTGGTCGACCTCGCCGGCCACCTCACCCGGATCATGGGCCGGGACGGCACGCCGCTGATCCACGAGGCCGAGCGGGCCGTGAACCCGGTGCCCCGGCGTCTCTGCGACACGAGCCTCGCCAAGGAGCTGATCGGCTTCGAGGCGAAGATCGGGGCCGCCGAGGGCCTCGCCGACCTCGTCGCCTGGTGGCAGGACGAGTCCCGCTCCGAGCATCTGCGGCGGGCGATGGCATGATCCCGATCGCCAAGCCCGAAGTCGGCGACCCCGAGGCCGAGGCCGCCGCCGCCGTCGTCCGCTCCGGATGGCTGACCCAGGGGCCGCAGGTCGCGGCCTTCGAGACGGAGTTCGCCGCGACCGTCGGCGCGCCCCACGCCTGCGCGGTCTCGAACTGCACGACCGCGCTGCATCTCGCGCTCCTCGCCGTCGGGGTCGGCCCCGGCGACGAGGTGGTGACGGTGAGCCACAGCTTCATCGCCACCGCCAACGCCATCGCCCAGTGCGGGGCGACGCCGATCTTCGTCGACATCGACCCGGCCACCTTCAACATGGCTCCGGACGCCGCCGCGGCGGCGATCACCGCTAAGACGAAGGCGATCGTCTGCGTCCACCAGATGGGCATGCCCTGCGACCTGGAGGCGATCGCCGCGATCGGGCGCCGGTCCGGCATCCCGGTGATCGAGGACGCGGCCTGCGCCATCGGCTCCGAGCGGCTCCAGGGCGACGTCTGGCGGCCGATCGGCAGCCCGGCGGGCGACATCGCCTGCTTCTCGTTCCACCCGCGCAAGGTGCTGACCACCGGCGACGGCGGCATGATCACCACCGCCAGCGCCGCGTGGGACCGGACCTTCCGGCTGCTGCGCCAGCACGGGATGAGCGTCTCCGACATCGCCCGCCACGGCAGCGCCCGGGTGGTGGTCGAGGAGTACGCCATCGCGGGCTTCAACTACCGGATGACGGACGTGCAGGCGGCCATCGGCCGGGAGCAGCTGAAGCGGCTGCCCGACCTGATCGCCCGGCGCCGCGCCCTCGCCGACGGCTACCGCGCGCGGCTGGCCGACCTTCCCGGGGTGACGCCGCCGCCCGAGCCGATGGGGCTGCGCAGCAACTGGCAGAGCTACTGCGTCCGCCTCCCGGACGACGCGGACCAGCAGGCGGTCATGCAGGCGATGCTCGACCGGGGCATCGCCACCCGCCGGGGCATCATGTGCGCGCATCTGGAGCCGCCCTACGCGGAGGCGCCGCGGCGGTTCGCGCTGCCCGAATCCGAGCGGGCGCGCGACCACGCGATCCTGCTGCCGCTCTACGCGGCGATGACGGAGGCGGAGCAGGATCAGGTCGTCGACGCCCTGCGCGACGCCCTGCGATGATCCCCGCACCGGTCAAGAGCCTCGCCCGGACGGTCGGCCTGACGCGCCCGCGCGTCGCCGCCGCCCGGATGGCCTGCGAGCGCACGACGCTCGCCCTCGCCCGGATCCGGCGGCCGGCGCCGGGCGGCCGCATCCTCTGCTACCACTCGGTGGGCCAGTCGGAATGCGGCGTCAACGACGTCTCTCCCGCGCGCTTCCGCCACCAGCTCGAGCGCGCGCTCGGGCTCGGCTACCGCTTCGTGCCGGCGGCCACGATCGCCGACGGGCGCGGCGGCGCGCGGGACCTCGCCATCACCTTCGACGACGGCTGGCGCAGCGTCCTCAGCGGGGCGGCGCCGGTCCTCAGCGATCTCGGGATCCCCTGGACCCTGTTCGTCGTGTCGGGCTGGCTCGACCGGCCCGAGAGCGCGCCGCCCGGAATCCTGGGCTGGCGCGCCATCGAGGCGCTCGCGGCGAACGGGGTCGAGATCGGCAGCCATTCCGTGACCCACCCGGATTTCGGGCGCCTCAGCGCGGAAGAGGCGGCCGAGGAGCTGGAGGAATCCCGGCGCGCCATCGGGGCCCGCCTTGGCGTCCTGCCCGACTCCTTCGCGATCCCCCTGGGGCAGTCGGCGAACTGGACGCGGGCGGCCGCCCACGCGGCCCGGGAGGCGGGCTACCGGATCGTCTACGCGCAGGCGGTGGAGACCCGTCCCGCCGGAACCGTGGCGCGCAGCTTCGTCACGCAGTTCGACAACGATCTCGTCTTCGGTGCCCTGCTCCGGGGCGCCTACGACGCCTGGGAGGAGTGGGTATGAACCGACTCGCGCAGCGCCGCGTCTCCGTCGTGGTGCCCACCTGCAACCGGCCCGCCTTCCTGCGCGAGGCCCTGGCGAGCATCCGCGCCCTGGAAGGCCCCGACCTCGCCTTCGAGATCATCGTCGGCGACAACGGCGAGCCGGGGCCGGCCGCCGAGGTCGCCGCCGCGTTCGGCGCGATCCACGTCCCGGTCGACCGGCCCGGCGCCGGCGCGGCCCGCAACGCCGGCCTGACCCGGGCGAGCGCGCCCTACGTGGCGTTCCTCGACGACGACGACGTCTGGCAGCCGGCGCATATCCGGGAGCATCTGCGCCTGTTCGAGGCCGATCCGGAGCTCGGGGTCGTGTTCGGGCAGATCGTCACCGCCGACCACGACCTCGTGCCGACCTACGGCCCCTGGCCGCCGGAACTTCCGTCCGACAAGGGCGCGCTGCTGCGCCGCATGCTGAGCGGCTACTTCCCGCAGATCGGGGCGACCGTGGTGCGCCGGACCGTCGTGGACGCGATCGGCCTGTTCGACGAGGCCCTGCTCGGCGATCAGGACTGGGACTGGCAGCTGCGCGCGGTCCGCGGCCACGGGGTGGGCTTCGTCGCGGCGCCCTGCGTCCATTTCCGGCAGCGGCCGGCGGGGACCTTCGACCGCCTGATCGCACGCCGGATCCACTTCACCCGCGTGGTCTTCCGACGCCACGCGCCGGCGCTCGGCGTCTCGCGGATCGCGGCCCTGCGGCTCTATTTCGGGACCGTGCAGGGTTACTACGACGCCCTGCTGGACGCCACCGAGGCCCACATGGCCCGCGGCGACCGCCGCGCGGCCGCGGGGGCCTTCCTCACGGCTTTCCGCCTGATGCCGCACCGGGCGATCCGGCAGGCCTTCCGGCCGACGCGCGTGCGCGCGGCCCTGCTGGCGCTGGCCGCCGGGCCGGCAGCCCGGCCGCTGACCGCCGACCCGAAGACGCGCTGAGCCGGACGGGACTGTCGCTCCGCGGCGCGGGCCTCCCCGGGGCCCGGCCGCCGGAGCGCGCTCGCTGTGTCCCTGTCGTACCCGGCGCGCGCCGCCGCCCGGGAGGCCGCGCCGTCCTGCGAGGCTCGACCGCCGCTCCCGGCGAAGCGCGGGCCGTCGCGGCGGACGCCCGTGAGGGCCCGGAGACGACCGCTCCGGCCTCCGGCGCCGCGCGAGGCCGAGGGGACCGCGTCGCCGGTCGCGACGCGCCCCGTCCCCGCATGACCGACTTGCGGCCGCCCGGGCCCCGGTGGCGGCCTCAGGTGCTGGGGACCTGCGCCCGGACCCGCATCGGGCCGAACCGGTCCTTCACGTTGCGGACCAGCCATTCCGGGAGGAGCAGCCGCACCGGTTCCCAGAGGCCGGAGAAGTCGCCCGCGCGGCGCAGGACGAGCCAGGAGGCGACGCGCTGGCGCAGCGGCAGCATGCCGATGTAGTTCTTGGTCATCTCCGACACGGGGAAGTCCGAGCCGAACATGTCCTGGTGGCGCAGGTCCGGCTCGCCGAGATGGGGCGTCTCGGCCGGGCCGGCCGCGTCGGTCTCCGGGGGCAGCCGGGGCAGGGCCCGCGCCTGCGCGTAGATCGCGTCGAGTCCCGCCAGCCAGGCGGCCGGCGCGTAGAGGCCGGCGACCGCGGCGGCGCTCTCGGCGCCCGCGGCGTCCCGCGCGGCGGCGTCGGTGATCAGCGCCGTGAGGTGGGCCTCGTAGGCGGCCTGGTCGTGGGCGACCCGGGCCGTGACGTCGAGCCCCGGATGGTTGATCGCCACGATCTCCGCCGCCGCGGGGGCCTCGAAGCGCGTGACCAGCGGCAGCCCGTAGGCGGCGGCCTCCAGCATCGAGGTCGACGACACGAACGGGTAGGAATCGACGTAGATGTCGGCCGCCTCGAAGAAGACCCGCGGGTCCGGCAGCTCGGCATGGGCCGTGATGCGCCCGCCGGTGGCGGCCCGGGCCCGTTCCCAGTCGGCCCGCTCGCCGGGGCCGACCACGATGAGCCGGGCCTGCGGATGCGCCGCGAGGAGGTCGACGTGGCGGTCCGCGTAGGTGACCGCCCCGACGTTGCGGTACTTCGCCCCCCGGGCCACCGAGACCAGGAGGACGCTGTCCTCCGGGACACCGAGGGCCCGCTTGGCCGCGCTGCGGGTGCGCTGGCGCTCGGGCAGGGTGATCAGGGTCGGCAGCAGGAGGCTGCGGGCCGGATCGACGCCGCGCCGCGTGACGGCCAGCCGGCGCGCGGCCTCGCGCAGGTTGATCACCGCGTGGCTGATCCGCGTCCCGATCCAGAACAGGTGGTCGGCGTGGTTGAGGAGCAGGACCGGCGGGCTCTTCGCCGGATCCGCGAAGGCGATCAGCGGGACCACGTCCTCGCAGTGGATGTGCAGGACGACGACGTCGTAGCCGCGCGCGATCTGGCGCAGCTCCCGCGCCCAGGCGAGCTTGTCGCCCTTGTGGTGGTTCAGGTGGTGGATCCCGCCGCCGCTCTCGCGCACCGCGGCGGTGATCCGCGCGTCGACCGGGCCGCGGTGCTGGGTCAGGGCGACGCCGTTGACCCGGTCGCGGTCGGCGCCGATCCAGAGCGCGAGCATCTTGGTGAGGCCGCCCACCGGGGCGAGCTGCGTGCAGACGTGGAGGACGCGCCGGTACGGGGCCCCGTCGGCGCCCGCGCCGTGCCGGGCGTCGCCGCCGCCGTCGAGGGTTCGGCCGATCCCGGTCATCAACCGTTCGAGGCGCGGGCTCGCGAACACGCCGCAGTGCCGGTGCGCCGCCAGGGTCGCCGCGATGGCGGTCTCGACGGCCGCGCCGGCCCGGTCGCCGGCTGCCGCGAGGCGCTCCGCGTGCCGCACCCGGGCATCGAAGGCGGCGAAGTTCGACCGGATCCGCCCGGCGCGGGACGCCGTCCCGCCCGCGGTTCCCCCATCGCCGTCACGGCAGAGTTCCGACGCGCCTTTGACCATCACGCCCTCCGGGCCTCAGCGCTGCGACGCGGCGCCGTACGTTGTCCAGGTCCCCGCCTCGTGGAACACGCCGAAGACGTCCGGCGCGAAGACGGGGTGCTCGATGTGGAAGCGGCCGCCGATCTTGGCCGCGAGGAGCCGCTCGAAGCCGCGCTGCCGGACCACCACCGAGACCGTGTAGGTGTCGGCGGTCAGGGTCAGCGGCGGCGTCAGCAGCTCCACCTCGCCCTCGCCCGAGAGGGCGGTCAGGCCGGCGCCGTCCGCCTGCGTGCTGAAATTGCAGCAGAGCAGCTCGTCCGACCGGGTGATCGAGAACAGGACGTGCGGGTCGGCGACCGGCTCCGCGGCGCTGTAGCGGGCCCGGATCCGCATCCGCTCGCCGTGGCGGAACAGCGTCCGCGGCGCGCCGGATTCGTCGGCGATCGTCACGTCGCTGATCCGGACCGGCAGGTCGCCGGCGTCGGGGCGGAACCACGCGGTGTCGGCGAGGTAGCTGTCCCGCTCGTAGTGGGTCAGGCCCTCGTCGGTGGGGCCGTCATAGGCGACGCGGCCGCCCTTGATGTAGATCACCCGCTCGCACATGGTCTTGATGCTGAACATGTTGTGCGAGACCAGCAGGATCGTCGAACCCTTGCCCTGGAGCCGTCGGGCGAAGTCCATGCACTTGCGCTGGAAGGTGTAGTCGCCCACCGCCAGCACCTCGTCGAGGAGCAGGATGTCGGGCTCGAGATGCGCGGCGACCGAGAAGGCCAGCCGGACATACATGCCGCTGGAGTAGCGCTTCACCGGCATGTCGATGAAGTCGCCGATCTCCGAGAACGCGACGATCGCGTCGAACTTCGCGGCGATCTCCCGGCGGTCCATCCCGAGGATCGAGCCGTAGAGGAAGATGTTCTCGCGGCCGGTCAGCTCCCGGTGGAAGCCGGTGCCGACCTCGAGCAGGGCCCCGACCCGGCCCTCGAGGCGGATCCGGCCGGTGGTCGGCGCGGCGATCCGCGACAGGAGCTTGAGGAGCGTGCTCTTGCCGGCGCCGTTGAGGCCGATGATGCCGACATTCTCGCCGTGCCGGATGCCGAAGCTGACGTCCTTCAGCGCCCAGAAGCTCTCCTGCGATGGGCGGGCGGCGGAGCGGCGGGTCACCAGGCCGCGGACGCCCTCGCTCAGCGCGTCGCGCAGCGAGTTCTGGTGCGCGGCGCGCGGGGCGCGCCAGTACTGCTTGCCGATATCCTGTACGCTGATTGCCATCGACATCAGATTACATCCGCGAAGGAGCGCTCCATGCGCTGGAAGAAGATCAGTCCGCTGACGAGCAGGGCGAGCGCGGCCGTGACCGAGACGGCGACCGCGAAAACGTCGGGCGGCGTGCCGCCCAGGATGGCGAAGCGGAACGCCTCGATCAGGCCGACCATCGGGTTGAGCGCGTAGATCCAGCGCACCGAGGCGGGCACGATGCTCGACGCGTAGACGATCGGCGAGGCGTACATCCAGATCTGGATCAGGAACGGCAGCGTGTGCTTGATGTCCCGGAAGCGGACGTTGACGGGCCCGAGCCAGAGGCTCACCCCGAGGGCGAGCATCGCCGTGACGATCAGGGTCGGGACGGCCAGGAGGAGGTGCCAGTCCGGCACCGCCCCGTACCAGGCCATCAGGGCCAGCAGCACGCCGAGGGCGATGGCGAAGTCGACCATCGGCGACACCACCGTCGCCAGCGGGATGACCAGCCGCGGGAAGTAGATCTTGCGGATGAGCTCGGCCTCCGCCACGAGGCCGTTGGCGCTGCGCCGCACCGCCTCGGAGAAGTACGTCCACAGGACGACCGCGCTGCCGGCGAAGAGTGCGTAGGGGGCGCCGTCGGTGGGGATCTTGGCGAAGTGCCCGAAGATCACCGTGAAGATCAGCACGGTGAAGAGCGGCTGCGCAATCGCCCAGGAGGCGCCCATGGCGGTCTGCCGGTAGAGCACCTTCAGGTCCCGCAGGATCAGGACGCGCAGCAGGTCGCGATACTGCCAGAGGCCGACCGCGTCGAAGGCGACGATCCGGTCGTCGGGCGCGATCTCGGTCACCCGCAGCGTCGACGGGTCGGTCCGCTGTTCGGCCGGCCCGCGCTCCGACGTGCCGAGGGCAAGCGCATCCAGAGATTTCATCATTCGAGGCGGTCCCGCATGACGCTCTGAGCCCGTGGTCGAGCTCGGGGGACTCGGTGCGAATCGGAAGTTGTGCCGCCCGGTCGTCCCGCCGGAACGGGCTATCATCGCGGTGCAGCGGTCCGAATTACACCTTTCGTCGTATCGGTCCGGCCGACTGAAGTGGTGGTTGTGATCAACGACCGTAATCGTAGCCAATCACGTCAAATGAGACCTCGGGGGGCGCCGCGCGCGGCGCCGGTCCCCGTCCGGGACGACCGGCTCTGATCGGCCGGCGACCGGGGCCAGGTTTCGGGAGAACCGCCATGCAGGACCCCGTGAGCGCCGCCGGCGCTCCGCTCGTGACGATCGCCATGCCGGCCCTGAACGAGGCCGCGCACATCGCCGACGCCATCGCGTCGGTGCTGCCCGACCGGGACGCGATCGCCTGCGAGCTGCTGGTGCTGGACGGCGGCAGTCGCGACGACACCTGCGCGATCGTCGCCGCCCTGAGCGTCCGGGACCCGCGCATCCGGCTCGTCCACAACGAGCGCCGCATCCAGGCGGCGGCGATCAATCTCGCCGCGCGGCTGGCGCATCCCGCCTCCACCTACCTCGTCCGCGCCGATTGCCACGCCGTCTATCCGGAGGGGTTCGTGCAGAATCTCGTCGGCACGATACGCCTGCGCGAGGCCGTCTCGGTGGTCGTGCCGCTCCGGACCGTCGGGGTCACACCGCTGCAGCGGGCGATCGCGGCCGCGCAGAACAGCCGCCTCGGCAACGGCGGCTCGGCCCACCGGCAGGGTGGGATCTCGGGCTACGTCGCCCACGGCCATCACGCGGTCTTCGACCGGCGCGAGTTCCTGCGGGTGGGCGGCTACGACGAGACCTTCACCCACAACGAGGATGCCGAACTCGACCGGCGGCTCTGCGCCGCGGGCGGGCGGATCTACCTCGCCGCCGAACTCGCCATCACGTACTTCCCGCGCGCCTGCCTGGGCAGCCTCGCCCGGCAGTACCTCCACTACGGGCGCGGCTGCGCGCGGACCCTCGAGAAGCACGCCAGCCTGCCGCGCCCGCGCCAGATCCTGCCGGCCCTGGTCCTGCTCTACGCCGTCGCGGCCCTGCCGCTGGCGGCCCTGATGCCCGCCCTGCTGCTTCCCCTGCTGCTCTATGCCGGAGGCTGCGCCCTGAGCGGCCTCGCCCTGGCGCTGAAGGCGCGGGAGCCCGTCCTGGTGATGAGCGGCCCGGCGGCCGTGACCATGCACCTGTCCTGGGCGGCGGGGTTCCTGTCCTACCCGGGCTACCGGCGGACGCTGTTCCGGGCCGCCCTGCGCCGGAAGCGCCGCCTGCTCGGCCTGCCGCCGGGATCCGACGCGGCGCGCGTCAATTGACCGGCTGAGGCCCCGTCGTCCGCGCGCCCGGCCTGTTCGGGGCGCGGACGAGGCGTGTCAGAAGCCCGACGCTCTCACGCATCCGTCGCCCGTTGGCCCTTCGGGGCGGTGGTCTCGCGCGGCCAAGGCGATTATCGACACGCGCAACGATCCGGCCGCGCAGAGGGCCCGGAGACCGGCCGCGCGCCGCGCGCGGCAGCCCAGGAGAGTTGTGACCGTGCCCGACAGTACCCCGCGTCCCGTGATGCTCGTGATCCTCGACGGCTGGGGTCTGCGGGACGCCGTGGCCGACAACGCCGTCCACCAGGCCAGGACCCCGGTCTTCGACGCGCTGATGCGGGAGCGTCCCCGGGCGCGGCTGAAGACCTTCGGCGCCGATGTCGGCCTGCCCGAGGGTCAGATGGGCAATTCCGAGGTCGGCCACCTCAATATCGGGGCGGGCCGGGTGGTCCTGCAGGACCTGCCGCGGATCGACGCGGCGGTCGCCGACGGCTCCCTCGCCCGGAACCCGGCCCTGATCCGGTTCATCGAGGCGCTGCGCGCGTCGGGGGGAACCTGCCACCTCGTCGGCCTGCTGTCGCCCGGCGGCGTCCACGCGCACCAGGACCACGCCGTGGCGCTGGCGCGCGCGCTGACGACGGCTGGCATCCCGGTCCGGCTCCACGGCTTCACCGACGGGCGCGACATGCCGCCCCGCTCCGCCGCCGCCTGCATCGCCGACGTCGAGGCGGCCCTCCCGAAGGGCGCCCGCATCGCCACCCTGTGCGGCCGCTATTTCGGGATGGACCGCGACCGGCGCTGGGAGCGGGTCCAGAGAGCCTACGACGCCCTCACGGAGGCGCGGGGAACCCGGTTCGAGCGGGCCGGGCAGGCCGTCGCCGCGTCCTACGCGCAGGACGTGTCCGACGAGTTCATGCCGCCCGCGATCATCGGCGACTATGCCGGCATGCGGGACGGCGACGGCATCCTGAGCTTCAACTTCCGCGCCGACCGGACCCGGCAGATCCTGGAGGCGCTCCTCGACCCGGCCTTCGCGGGCTTCGAGCGCGCGCGCGCGGTCCGGTTCGCCGCCGCCCTGGGGATCGTCCAGTACAGCGTCGAGATCGACGCCTTCGCCGAGACCCTGTTCGGGGCCCTCGACCTGCCCAACGGCCTCGGCGAGACCGTGGCCCGGGCCGGGCGCGCGCAGCTGCGCATGGCCGAGACCGAGAAGTACCCGCACGTCACCTACTTCATGAACGGCGGCCGCGAGGAGCCCTTCGCGGGGCAGGACGCGGTCCTCGTGCCCTCGCCGAAGGTCGCGACCTACGACCTGCAGCCGGAGATGTCGGCGCCGGAGCTCACCGACCGCGCCGTGGAGGCGATCGGCTCCGGGCGCTACGACCTCATCATCCTGAACTTCGCCAACCCCGACATGGTCGGCCATACCGGCAGCCTCGCGGCGGCCGTGAAGGCGGTGGAGACCGTCGACACCTGCCTCGGCCGCGTCGTCAAGGCGGTGACGGCCCAGGGCGGGGCGCTGCTGGTGACCGCCGATCACGGCAATTGCGAGATGATGCGCGATCCCGAGACCGGCGAGCCCCACACCGCCCACACCCTCAACCCGGTGCCCGCCGCGCTCGTCGGCGTCGACGGCGTGACCCTGGCCGACGGACGGCTCGCCGACGTGGCGCCGACGCTCCTCGACCTGATGGGACTGGACCAGCCGGCCGAGATGACCGGCACGTCGCTGATCCGCCCGCGGGGCCAGGGCTGAGGGCCGGCGGCACGCCGCCTGCAACGGCCGGGCTGTCATGCGCGCCGTCCCTGCGTTACCTCCCGCCACGGGCCGGTCTGTCCCAGCGTGGTGCGAGGTCGTGGTGCGTCTGACCGGTTCTAGGACATGATCGCCCGGCACAGCCTGATCTACGTCGGCTCCCGGGGCTTCGCGGCCGCCCTGAACATGGCCTCCGTGGCGGTGTTCACGCGGCTCGCGCCGGTGGAGAGCTACGGCACCTACCTGTACGTCCTGTCCTGGGCACTCGTGCTCTACGGGGCGACCTGCCAGTGGCCGAAATTCGCGTTCTTCGCCCTCTACGACGAGGCGCGCGAGCCCGCGCAGGTCGGCACCGTGGTGCGGATCCTGGGCGGCACGCTGCTCCTCGCCGGGCTCGGCAGCGCGCTCGCCGCCGCCCTCGGCCTGATGCCGGCGCGGATGGCGGCCGCGATCCTGGCGCTGGCCTTCGGGACCACCCTGTTCGAGGGCTCCACCGAGATCGCCCGGACCCGCCTGCGGGCCGGGGCGGTGGCGGCCTCGGTGATGAGCCGCGCCGTCCTGATCCTGGCCCTCGGCAGCCTGGCGCTGCACCTCTCGCAGGATCCCCTGCACCTCGCCTGCGCGGTGGCGGCCGCGAACGCCCTGGCGTCGCTCCCGGCCGCCGCCACGATCGCCCCGATGATGCCCGGCCGCGGCAGCCGGGCGGAGGCCCTGCGGTTGTTCGCCTACGGCTGGCCGCTGGTGCTGTCCTTCGGGACGGCGGCGCTCGCCCAGAGCCTCGACCGGCTGATCATCGCCAAGACGGTGGGGCCGGCGGGGCTCGGCGCCTACGGGGCCCTGGCCGACTTCCTGAAGCAGAGCTTCATCGTGTTCGGCGAGGCGATCGCCCTGTCGCTGATCTCGATCGCCAAGCGCGAGGCGCGGGTCGGCGGGATGGCGGCGGCCTCCGGGGTGCTGCGCGACGCCGCCCGGGCCATGACGCTGATCGCGGCCTTCGGGGCGGTGTTCTTCCTGTGCTTCGACGATCTGGTCGTGGCGGTGCTGCTCGGGCCCGACTACCGGGCCGAGGCGCGCGAGCTCGCCCCGGTGCTGATCCTGGCGAGCATCCTGATGATGTTCCGCGCCTACTATTTCGGGCAGGTGATCTACTTCGCCCGCTCCAGCGGCCTGGAGGCGGCCGCCGCCTTCGCGACCCTCGCCACCGTCGCCGCGCTGTCGCTCCTGCTGATCCCGCGCTTCGGCGCCGCCGGGGCGGCGCTCGCCTTCGCGGGCGGCCAGGGCGCGGCCTGCCTCGTGCTGGTGCTCGGCGCCCGCCGGACCGGCACGACGATGCCGCTGCCGCTCGCCGACATGGCCGGCATCGCCGGGATCGCGCTGGCCTGCGGCGCGGTGAATGCCGGCATCGCCCTGGTCCCCGGCGGGCTGATGCCGCCGGGGCAGGCCCTGCGCCTCGTCCTGCTCGCCGCCGCCGCCGGGGTGACGGCGTGGCGCTACGACGTGCTCGGCTTCGCCGGCGCGATCCGTCACCGCCTCGCGGCCTGACGGTCCCGCGATGGCAGGCCCCGCGTCAGGCACCCCATCGGACACGGCCGCGCTTCCCGGCGGGCTCGTGGCGGCGGTCCGGCCCCTCGACGGGGCGGCGCCCTGGGTCCCGGCCTGGCGGGCCCTGGGCCGGGCGAGCCTGGTGCGCAACCCGTTCTACGAGGCGGGCTACGCCCTGGCGGCCCGCGACGCGTTCGGGGCGGGCGTCCGGCTCCTCCTCGTCGCCGACCGGCCCCCCGAGGCCGCCGGGGCCCGGCTCGTCGCCGCCTGGCCGTTCCGGCCGTCGCGCCGCCGCTGGGGCGTGCCGCTGCCGCTGCTCATGGGCTGGACTCACGGCTACGCCCCGTTCGGGGCGCCGCTCCTCGACGGCACCGCCCCGGAGGCCGCCCTGGCGGGGCTGCTCGCTGCGCCGGGCGCCCTCGGCCTGCCGCCGCGCCTCCTCCTGCCGAACGCCCCGGCCGACGGCCCCCTGCCGGAGCTCCTGGCGGCGCGGGGCGGGCGCCGCGCCGCCTTCTGGCCGCACGACCGCGGGCTGCTCGACCTGACCGGGCTCGGGCCAGAGGCGCGGGCCGCCTATCTCGGGCACCTCTCCGGGCAGCGCCGCCGCAAGCTCCGCCGCGCCCGCGCGCGGCTGGAGGCTGCGGGGCCCGTGACCTTCGACATCCTCGCCGCGCCCGACGCCCTCGGCCCGGCCCTCGAGGCCCACGTCGCCCTCGAGGCCGCCGGCTGGAAGGGGGAGGCCGGCACGAGCCTGGCGCAGCGGCCGGCGGAGGTCGCGTTCCTGCGCGCCGCGCTGGCCGATCTCAGTGCCGATCTCGGGGCCGATCGCGGGGCCGCGGACGGCGTGCGGATCGCGCGCCTGCGCCGGGGCGACCGGCTCCTGGCCTCCCTGATCCTGCCGGTCACCGGCCGGGAGGCCTGGGTTCTGAAGATCGCCAACGACGAGACGCGGCCGGAGACCGCGCCGGGCGTCCAGCTCGTCCACCGGCTGACCGAGGCGGTGGCCGCGGGCGACTGGCCGATCGACCGGATCGATTCCTGCGCGCCGCCGGGCTTCGCCCTCGGCACCACCTTCTGGTCCGCGCGCCGGCCGATCGCCCATCTCCTGGTGGAGGCGGGCCGCGATCCGCTGTTCCCGGTGGCCCGGATCCTGGAGCGGGCCCGGGAGGGCGTCGCCCGGGCCCGCGTCACCATCCGAAGCGGGCGATCTGCTCCAGCCGCGCCCGCGTCGCCGCCGCGTCGCGGCCCATGACGGCGATCCGCCCGGACAGGTCGTAGCAGGTCGCGCAGAACGGCAGCTGCAGCAGCGCGTACCCGTCGTCGCGCGCCCGGGCGACGGAGGCGACGAGGCAGGGCAGGACCGGCCCGTCGGGCGGTCCGGCGAGGCAGTCGGCCCGGGGGCTGCCGAAGGCCGGGCGGTTCGGCCAGGTCAGGAGGAGCGTGGTGCCGCCCCGGCGGTCCGGGGCCGGCGGCAGGGTGTAGCTGCGCAGGAACAGCGCGCAGGCCGCGAGGACGAGGATCGGCAGGATCAGGGCTGTGCGCATCGGCGGGCTCCGGACGCCTCAATCCCCCACGTCGAAGCGCGTCCGATAGAACACCTCGCGGCCGGCGCCGTCGATCACCCGGACGGCCTCGGCCGGCTCGCCCGAGCGCTGCGGCACCCGCGCGCGGGCGAACAGCCGCAGGGCCCGTTCCTGCGCGCTCTCCAGGCTGCCGACCCGCACGGAGATCCGCGTCTGGATCTCGTCCGGCTCCGGTCCGAGGACTTCGATGTGGAAGGTCTCGCGCACGGGTATCCGCCTGATCGAGGGACGTTCAGCGCCGGATATCGGGATCCGGCCGGCGGCCGCCATAGCATGTTCCGGTCGGATACCGGGTTCGGCGCCCCGCGCGGGCTGACCGCGCCGCGCTGTCGGGGCGCCGCGCGGCGATTCCTGGGCGCCGCGCCGCAGGCTCGATCTCGGCACGAAGGCCAATTGCCCCGCGGCCCGCCGCGGCCCTAAGAGGACCGCTCCGCCCGAGGAGACATCACCGGAGCAACCCCGTGGACCCGCTCAAGGCCGCCGCAGCGACCCTGCTCTGCCTCGCCCTGTTCTGGCTGGCCTTCCGGCTGACCCGGCGCCTGGTCGATCTCGCCATCGCGGGGGGCTACGCCGAGGAGCGCCGGCGACTCGCCGAGGAGGAGGCCGCTCAGGCCGAGGCGGGCACCGTCCCGCAGGCCTCGGCCATCCGGGCCACCGCTTCGAGCTTGGCCTCGAACAGGGACCAGTCGTCGGCCGCGGCGATGGGCGCCCACAACGCCTCCACCTCGTCGATCAGGAGCGTGCAGGGCGCCTCCGCGAAGTAGGGGTGGTCGAGCCGCGCCCCCGGGGCGGGCGCGAGTGGCTCCAGCGCGGCCCGCACCGGCGCGAAGGCCTCGGACCGGTACTGCGCGGCGGCCGGCCCGGCCTCCGCCCGCCCGGCGCTGGCGCGGCCGCCGTACCAGTCGAAGAAGAACCGCTCGAAGGGCGCCCGCGTCTCGGCGAGGAACCGCCAGACCGCCGAGACCAGCCGGTCGGTCTCCGGCCGCGGCGCCGCGGCGAGGCCGAGCCGGCGGAACAGCGCCTCGGCGAACGCCTCCTGCAGGGCCGGGCCGAAGTTCGAGAGGGCGGTTTCGAGGCGCGCCTGGGGGGCCAGCACCAGCAGGCAGTCGGCGAGCCGGGCGAGGTTCCAGAACAGCGCCTCCGGCTGGCGGCCGAAGCTGTAGAGCCCGGTCTCGTCGAAGTAGGCGGCCGTGAAGTCCGGGTCGAAGTGCGGCAGGAAGCGCCACGGCCCGTAATCGAAGCTCTCGCCGGTGACGTTGATGTTGTCGCTGTTGAGCACCCCGTGGACGAAGCCGGCCGCCGCCCACTGCGCCCCCATCCGGGCGACCCGGGCGACCACGTCGTCCAGGAAGGCGACGGCGCGATCCTCCGCGCCGTCGCGCCAGAGTTCCGGCCGGTGGGTCGCGATCGCGTGGTCGAGGAGCCGGGCGATGTTGTCCGGCTCGCCGAGCGCCAGGAAGCGCTGGAAGGTCCCGATGCGGATATGGCCGTGGGACAGGCGCACCAGCACCGAGGAGCGCGCCGGCGAGGGCTCGTCGCCGCGCACGAGGTCCTCGCCGGTCTCGATCAGGCTGAAGCTCTTCGAGGTGTAGACGCCCTGCACCTCCAGGAGGGCGGTGGCCAGCACCTCGCGCACCCCGCCCTTGAGGGTGAGCCGCCCGTCGGCCCCGCGCGACCAGGGCGTCGTGCCGCTGCCCTTGGTGCCGAGGTCGAGGAGGCGCCCGTCCAGCCGGTCGTGCAGCTGCGCGAACAGGAAGCCGCGCCCGTCGCCGAGGTCCGGATTGTAGGAGCGGAACTGATGGCCGTGGTAGCGCAGGGCCAGCGGCGTCTCGAAGCTGCCCGGTAAGGGCTCGAACCGGCCGAAATGGGCGATCCACGCTTCGTCGGACAGGTTGCCCAGGCCGACCCGCTCCGCCCAGGCCTGATTGCGGTAGCGCAGGATGGTCCGCGGGAACCGGGCCGGGGTGACGGGATCGAAGAAGGCGGGCCCGAGATCGGCGTGGCGCCGGGAAGGCGTGAAGGCGGTGTCGTCCATGCGGCGGCGCGTCTCTCCAGTCGGAAGGTAGACCACGTCCTACCAAGCCGGCGGAACGGGATCCGTTGCGGTTTCCGTCCTTGCGAGCGGAGCCGAGCAAGCCAGCCGGCGCCCCGGTCACGGAGGGCGCGCGGCCCTGGATCGCTTCCATCCGCTCGCGAAAACGGCGGGAAGCCGTCATCGTGCGCGCTGTCTTCGGCGGCGGTCAGCCCACCTGACGCAGGGCCTCGCCAGCGATCATCGCGGCCGCGACCGCGACGTTGAGCGAGCGCAGGCCCGGCCGGATCGGCACCACGATCCGCGCGTCGGCCGCCGCGTGCACCGCCTCCGGCACGCCGGCGGATTCGCGCCCGACCATCAGGCAATCGTCCGGACGGAAGGCGAAGTCCGTGTAGGGCACGGCGCCCGCCGTGGTGGCGAGGACGAGCCGGATCCCGGCCTCGGCCCGCCACGCCGCGAAGGCCGCGAAGGAGCGGTGCCGGGTGATCGCCACGTGGTCGAGGTAGTCGAGGCCCGAGCGCCGCAGGTGGCGGTCCGAGACGTCGAAGCCCGCGGGCTCCACGATCTCCACCGCCAGCCCGAGGCAGGCGGCCATGCGCAGCATCGTGCCGGTGTTCTGGGGAATGTCGGGCTGGTAGAGGGCGAGGCGGAGCATGGCGCCGGCCTTGTGCGGGGCGCGGGCCCGGCCGTCAAAGGCGCGCCGCGCCGACGCGCAGCCGGCAAACCGCCGCGGCATCCCCGGCCGGCGCCGAGACCGCGCGGAACTTAAGCCCCGCCAGAACCTTGAGGCGGCGCCACCCCGTGTTCGGCCTCTCTGAAAGACCTGCTCCGATGCGCACCCCGCTCCTCGCCTCGGCCCTCCTGCTGGCCGGCCTCGCCACCGCCTCGGCGCAGACCGACGGCGCCAAGCCGGACGGCGGCAGCGCCGCGACCCCGGTTCCCGGTGCGCCCGCCACCATGGCCGACAACCTGCGCCCGACCTTCGTGGCGCAGACCCCCGACGACATGGTCGCCAGCAAGCTGATCGGCTCCAGCGTCGTCAACGGCGCCAACGAGACGATCGGGCAGATCGCGGATTTCGTCCTCGACCAGAAGGGCGCCGTGAAGGCCTGGATCATCGGGGTCGGCGGCTTCCTGGGGATCGGCTCGAAATACGTCGCGGTCGACCCGTCCGTGCTCAAGCTCGACCGCACCGACGGCAAGACCCTCCAGGCGCGGATCGACACGACCAAGGATCAGCTCCGGGCGGCGCCGGAATACGTCTATCTCGGCAAGGAGCCGCCGAAGGGCGCCGCCCCGGCGAGCCCCGCGGGGGAGCCGGCGTCGAAGCCGTAGCGGTCGCGCCGGCGCGGCGCCGGGCGGCCGGCGGCACCGCGCCGGCTTGCCTCCGCGCGCCGTTGTGTGCTGTGCCGGCCTCCCCCGGAGGTCGGAACCCGTCCCATGCGCCGCGCCCTCGTCCCGCTTGTCGCCTTCTGCCTCGGCCTCGTCGGCCTCACCGGGGCGGCGGTGTTCGCGTTCCTGCCCGACAAGGCGCCGGTGGGCGTGCCGAGCGTCGGCGGCCCGTTCACGCTGGTGAACCAGGACGGCCGCACCGTCACCGAGCGCGACTTCGCCGGCGCGACGCACCTCGTGTTCTTCGGCTTCACCCACTGCCCGGACGTGTGCCCGACCACCCTGCAGCAGATCTCCGACGTGCTGGCCGCCCTGGGCCCGAAGGGCAAGACCATGCGGGTCGCCTTCGTCACGGTCGATCCCGAGCGGGACGATCCGGCGAGCCTCAAGACCTACCTGTCGAGCTTCGACCCGCGCATCACCGGCCTCACCGGCACGCCCGAGCAGGTCACCGCCACCGAGAAGGCGTACCGGGCCTACGCCCGCAAGGTTCCGGCCAAGGACGGGGACTACACGATGGAGCACACCGCGCTCGTCTACGTCATGGACGCGCAGAACCGCTTCGTCGGCGCCCTCGACCTGACCCGGCCGGCCGACGAGGTCGCCGCGCAGCTCGCCAAGAAGATCTGACCGCGGGCCGGTCCGGCCGGAGGCGCGTCAGAGCGTCATCCCGGCGTGGAAGCGGTCGGGGGAGAGCGGCAGCAGGAACTGCACGCCGAAGCCGCCCTCGAAGTAGCGCACCAGCCGTCCCGGCGTGCTGCCCACCGTGACGGCGGCGCCGAGGGGCAGCGGCACCGGGCAGGAGATCGCCACGCCCGACATCGAGATGTCGATGAGGCGCGCCCGGATCTCGCGGCCGCCCTCGACGCGCAGGACGACCGCCGTGTTGGTCGGCACGAGGCGCTCGTGCGAGCGTCCCTCCGGCAGGCCCAGCATCTCCCGGTTCGCCAGCCAGGTGAGCTGGGAGGCGAGCTTGTCGCGCTTGCGGGAGGTGGCGTTGAGCTGGACCGCGAACCCGTCCGGGCAGGTGCGGGCGACGACGCCCTCGATCCGGCCGATATGCTCCAGGTAGAGCACCACGCGCTCGCCGACCTCGCCCTTGACCGCGCAGGTCAGCCGCACGCCGCCCGGTGACATGTCCACGGTCTGACAGGGATATTCCCGGCGGTCGGCCAGCATGTAGCGGCCGAGCACGGCGACCCGCACGCGCTGGTGGCGGCGCTGGTCGGCGGCGCCGCGCGCCGGCTCGGCGGCGAGGCCGCGCAGATCAGTTCCAGCGGTGGCCGCGACCGCGATCATTCCGAGTTTGGTCCTGCGCCGTGAGAATGGCCGGTGCAGACTAGGCGCGGACTGTTACGAAACCCTTTTTTCCTGTCTCGCGGTCTATCGGCCTTGTAGAAACATCCACTATCGAGCGCCGTCGCGGCGCGCGCGATCGACTTGTGCGCCGAAGATTTCCGCGGGCGCGCGCGCTGATTCGATCGAACTGGCCGGTGCGGCCCGGGCGTAACCTTGGACGAATACGGTCCTCAGGCGCGCCCGCCGGCATGGACGAGGAGGTGGCCGTGGCGGACCGGGCCGGGATAGCCCGCGCTCGTGCGCACGGCGGTGCGGGCGGGCGGGACCGGCTCGGTCCGGCGGCTCGGCAGGATGCGCAGGGAGGTGGTCTCGGCCTCCACCAGCGGGCGCAGGCCGAGCCAGTGCGGCGCGCCGTCGAGGCTGAGGGTGCCGAGGGCGCGGACCTGCGTCCGGCCGCGGTGGCGCAGGGGCAGGAGCAGGAGTTCGAGATCCGCCGCCTCGCCGGCCGCGTTGGTCCCGCGCAGGCCCGCCACGACGCCGAGGGTGTCGCTGGCCACGATCTCGACGATCCGCCACGGATCCGTCGCCCGGGAGCCCCACAGCCGGGCGAAGGGCTCGCCCTTCAGCTCGCGGCCGTACAGGGCGCAGACCCGCGTCCCCGCGAGCCGGATGCTCGCCGAGCGGCTCGGCATGTCGAGCTCCAGGATCAGGCTGTCGGCGAGAAGGTGCCGGATCTCGCCCGGCTCGATCTCGGCGCGTTCCGGCGCGGCCCGTTCTCCGCGCAGGCGCTCCCAATAGGCATGGAGCATGCGGCTGGTGGGATGCTTCATCGGTGTCCCGATTCTCAACGCCTGTGGTTCATCCCCGGATCATTCTGGCACATCCGCGGGGATGCGACCGGCCGATCCGGGCGTTCACCGCGTCCGGGCGCACGGGCCGTGCCGGCCCCGCACCCGCGCGTCGCCGGGCCACCGGCGACGCACCGGGCGGGGGGTAGCGCGTCGTGGCCGGCGACACAATCGTCGCACCCTGCCGGGCGCGCCGCGGTTGCCCGCGGTGGATCCGGCTCGGAGACGGGCCGGTCCGGTGTGGCGGACCGGTATCCGGCCGGTCTTCGCGAGCTTCAATACGTCGCCGGGGCTTGCCCCATCGCGCCGCACCCCGACATGGTGCCGCGATGGATGCCTCCCCCGATTTCCCGCGGCAGAGCCGCGTGCCCGTGTTCAACATGCCGGGCATCGTCACCGCGTCGATCGGGCTGCTCCTGGCGATCCAGGCGGTCCGCGAGTTCCTGCTGCCGGACACCTGGGACATCCGCCTGGTCCTGGACCTCGCGCTGGTGCCGGCGCGCTGGACCCTCTGGTTCGATCCCGGCCGGGCCTCCGAGGTGATCCGCGCCGCCGCCGATACGGGCGATCCCGGCCTGGAGGCCGCCCGCGAGGCCTTCGCCCGCTACATCGTGGGCGAGCACGCGCTCCAGCCCTGGACGCTCGTCACCTACGGGCTGCTGCACGGCTCGTGGATGCACGTGATCTTCAACAGCGTCTGGCTCGCGGCCTTCGGAGCCCCGGTGGCGCGCCGCTGCGGCGCCCTGCGCTGGTGCGTGCTCGCGCTGGCCGGCACGGCGGCCGGCGGGCTTCTCCACATCCTGATCGACCCGCTGAGCGCGGGACCGCTGGTCGGCGCCTCGGCGGGGATCTCCGCCCTGATGGCGGCCGCCGCCCGGTTCGTGTTCCAGCCGCCGGTCTCCGGCTACGGCGCGCCGGCCTGGCAGGTGCCGCCGCCCCGGCCCGCCGAGACGATCCCGGAGCTGCTGCGCAACCGCACCGCGGTGTCGTTCCTGGTGATCTGGCTCCTGACCAACCTGCTCTTCGGCCTCGTCAGCGTGCCGCTCGTCGGCGAGAACGCCGCCATCGCCTGGGACGCGCATCTCGGCGGCTTCATCGCGGGCTTCTTCCTGTTCCCCCTGGTGGATCCCCGGGAGCCGCGCCGGCACTGAGTCCCGGCCCCGGCGCCCGGCACCTTGCCATCCGGCCGGATCGGTCACACACTCGCCACAATGTGAACGAGCCGGGCCAACCCGGCCGAGAACGCCATCAGGGCGCCGCGGGCTGACGGCGCACCGGACGCGTCACATAGGGAGAGAGCCATGACCGTCGCACGCATCCTCGCCGAGAAGGGCAGCTCCGTCGTCACCGTGGGCCCCGACAAGACCCTCGATGAGGTGATCCAGATCCTCGCCGACAAGCGCATCGGTGCCCTCGTGGTCGCCCAGGCCGACGGGACGGTGGCGGGCATCATCTCCGAGCGGGACATCATGCGGGCGCTCGCCCGGCACGGCGGCTCGGCCTTCGACGCGCCGGTCTCGGCGCACATGACCGCGGAGGTCACGACCTGCGGCCGGAGCGCGACGATCGAGGAGGTCATGACGCTGATGACCGACGGGCGCTTCCGCCACGTGCCGGTCTGCGAGGACGGGCGGCTGATCGGCCTCGTGTCGATCGGCGACGTGGTGGCGCGCAAGATCGCCACCGTCGAGGCCGAGCACCAGGCCCTGCGCGACTACATCACGATGGCGTAGCGGCGCCGGAACCGCGCGTCTCTCTCGCCCTCCGCCCCCGGGCCTCGCCGGTTCTGGGCAGGCCGCCGGGGCCGGGGCGCGACGCGCTCCCTCTCCCGTGCGGGAGAGGGTTGGGGTGAGGGATCAGGTCTTTCCGGAGCGGTCGCACCCCTCACCCTGTCCCTCTCCCGCACGGGAGAGGGGACCCGCGCCCCTTCGCGTCGACGGGCCAGCAGGCCGACATCGCGAGCCCGTATCACCCGCGGTCCGTCTCAGGCCTTCACAGGATCGAGCGTGACGTGCCAGAGGTCGGTGTCGGCCGCGTCCTTGAGGGTCACGGTCATCTGCTCGGTCCGACCGTCCACCGCCACGTGGCCGAAGAACTGGTAGCCGGCGGCCGGCGACAGGTTCACCTGCCCCTTGTCGGGCGCCTTCACGTAGCGCAGCTGCGGCCCGAACGTGTTGTCCAGCGCGTTCGGCCCGAAGGTGCCCGCGTGCAGCGGCCCGGAGACGAACTCCCAGAACGGCTCGAAATCCTGGAACTGCGCCTTGTCGGGGTCGTAGTAGTGGGCGGCCGTGTAGTGCACGTCGGCCGTGAGCCAGACCGTGTTGCGGATGCCCGCGCTCTTGATGAAGCGCAGGAGGTCGGCGATCTCCAGCTCGCGCCCGAGGGGCGGGCCGTCGCCCTGCGCCACCGCCTCGGAGCCGAAGTTGCGGTCCGTGTCGTAGGTGACCACGAGGCCGAGCGGCATGTCGGCGGCGATCACCTTCCAGGTGGCCCGGGATTCGAGCAGCGCCCGCTTCAGCCACGCGATCTGCTGCGGCCCGAGGAAGTGGGACTCGGGCCCGTACGCCGTCTGCCGGTTCTCGCCGTTCGGCCCCCGGTAGGAGCGCATGTCGAGCATGAACACGTCGACCAGCGGGCCGTAGCCGATCTTGCGGTAGACCCGGCCGGGCTCCGACGGCTCGAAGCGCATCGGCATGTACTCGTGGAAGGCCTTCGCCGCCCGCAGCTGCAGGGCCAGCACGTTCGGGTCGGCGTACTTCTTCTTCAGGTGTTCGGCCCGGGTGAGGGGCTCGCCCGGCCACCAGTTGTTAGTGACCTCGTGGTCGTCCCACTGCGCCAGGATCGGCACGGCGGCGTTCATCGCCAGCACGTTCCGGTCGGTGAGGTTGTACTTGTGCCGGCCCCGGAACTCCGCGAGCGTCTCGGCGGGCTTGGCGACCTCCTCGGTCACCCGGTTGCGCCACAGGCTGCCGTCGGGGAGCTTCACCTCGGACTGGATCGGCCCGTCGGCGTAGATCGTGTCGCCGGAATGGATGAAGAAGTCCGGCCGGTTCTTCAGGATGGCGGAGTAGATCGTCATGCCGCCACGGGCCTCGTCGATGCCCCAGCCCTGGCCCGCCGTGTCGCCCGACCAGCAGAACGACACCGAGCGCCGGTCCGCCGGCGCGGTCCGGAACCGCCCGACCTGGGCCGGTCCGACGATGGTCGGCGCGGCGACGTCCTCCAGGCGGACCCGGTAGAACACGTCCTGGCCGGCCGGCAGCCCGGTCAGCGCCACCTTCACGGTGCCGTCGGTCTCCGGCAGGGCGTCGGCGAAGACGCCGCCGCGGATGTCGGCGAAGCTCTCGGTGGTCGCCCACTCGACGATCGCCCGGGCGGGCCGGTCGGACCGGGCCCAGACCACCGCCGAGTCGGTGCCGACATCGCCCGACTGGAGACCGTGGGTCAGGACCGGCCGGTCGGCGGCGCGGCTCAGGCCGGGCCGTCCGAGGCCCGAGGCCAGCCCGACGAGGCCCGCGCCTCCGGACAGCAGGATCTGACGGCGACTCGTATACATTGGAGGTCCTCCAGCATGCACGGCGCCCATCGCAGGCGGCCACGACAGCCGGATGACGGCCTCCTCCGAAGGGACGCGCCCGGACCTTTCAGGCCCGCGCGGCCGCACCCTCCAGCACGGCCCGGATCCGGGGCAGGGCGGCGCGGGCGGCGCGGTGCCCGAGGGCGATGCCCTCCGCGGCCCGGTGGAAATCGAACAGCCCGAAGGCGGCGAGATCCGGGCCGATGGCCACGTCCGGCGGGTCGCGCTCCAGCCGCGCCCGCGAGATCCGGTCCTGCGTGGTGTTGAAGGCGTCGAGCACCACCCGGGCGATGCCCGGCACGGCGATCTCGGGCTCCGGCCGGTCGAAGCCCGGCAGGCGCCCGCGCACCCCCTGCAGGAAGCCCCGGCGCGGGGGCGGGTGCGGTGCCTCGCGCACCACCGGTCCGCCGGTGTCGCCGTTGAGGTTCACGCAGATGACCAAGTCGGCTCCGAGCGCGCGGGCGAGCGCCACCGGCACCGGGTTGACCAGTGTCCCGTCCATCAGCACGCGGCCGTCATGGGCCACCGGCGGGAACAGGCCGGGGATCGCGTAGGAGGCGCGCACCGCGTCCACCGCCGGGCCCGCGGTCAGGCTGACCTCGTGGCCGGTGCCGTACTCGGTGGCGACGCAGCCGAAGCGGACCGGCAGCGTCTCGATCCGGCGCTCGCCGAGATCGGCGGCGAGGCGCTGGCGGAGGCGGTTGCCGGCGATCAGCCCGGAGCCCGGCAGGCGGGGATCGATGAGCCCGACGACCCGGCGCCGGGTCAGCGCCCGGGCGAAGGCCTCGAGCCGGTCGAGGCGCCCGGCCGCGTAGCAGGCGCCGACCACGGCGCCGATGGAGCAGCCCGCCACCACGGACGGGTGGATGCCGGCCTCCTCCAGGGCGCGGATCACCCCGATATGCGCCCAGCCCCGGGCCGAGCCGCCCCCGAGGGCGAGCCCGACGAGCGGACCGGGGCTCGGCGGCGGCCGGAGCGGCTCGACGGTTCCGGGCGGGAAATGCGGGTCGGCGGACTCGTCTTGCCACCGGGTGGCAAGAGGGCGGCTCATCGCCCGGCGGCTTTCAGGACCACCCGGCCGTCCGCCTCCCGGACGACGCTGCGGTAGAAGCAGTCGCGCCGGCCGGTGTGGCAGCAGCCGCCGTCGCCGCCGACCTCGACGCGGATCAGCAGGGCGTCCTGGTCGCAGTCGACCCGCATCTCGACGATGCGCTGGATCTGGCCGCTGGTCGCCCCCTTGTGCCAGAGTTCCCGGCGCGAGCGCGACCAGTACCACGCCTCGCCGGTCTCGAGGGTGCGCGCCAGCGATTCGGCGTTCATGTGGGCGAGCATCAGCACCTGCCCGTCCCGCGCGTCCACCGCGATGCAGGCGACGAGGCCGTCGCGGTCGAAGCGCGGCGTGAGGGCCGCGCCCTCCTCGACCTCGGCGCGGGTGCCGGGGGGATCGAAGGCGATGTCGCGCGCGGTCATGGCAGGGTGATCCGGCTCGCTCGTCGGAGCTACTTGGCGCCGCCGCGCACCAGGGTCAGGAAGCGGACCTGCTCGTTGGCGTTGTCCTTGAAGACGCCGCGGAACTGGCTCGTGATGGTCGAGACGCCGGCCTTCTGGACGCCGCGCATCGCCATGCAGAGATGCTCGGCCTCCACCATCACGGCGACGCCGCGGGGCTTGAGGATGCTCTCGATCACGTCGGCGATCTGGGCGGTCATGGTCTCCTGCGTCTGCAGGCGGCGGGCGAAGGTGTCGACCACGCGGGCGAGCTTCGACAGGCCGACCACGCCCCGGGTCGGATAGTAGGCGATGTGGGCGAGCCCCATGAACGGCACCATGTGGTGCTCGCAGTGGGAGTGGAACGGGATGTCGCGCACCAGCACGATGTCCGAGTAGCCCTCGACCTCCTCGAAGACGCGCTCCAGCAACTTCTCGGCGTCGACCGCGTAGCCGCCGAACAGCTGCTCGTAGGCCTTGGTGACCCGGGCCGGGGTGTCGAGCAGACCCTCGCGGGTCGGGTCGTCGCCGGCCCAGCGCAGGAGGGTGCGGACGGCGGCCTCGGCCTCGGCGCGGCTCGGGCGGCCGGTCTCGATCCCGTCCGGGACGCGGGTCGCGGAGGCCGGCTCGGGCGCCACCTCGACGGGCCGCCCGTCATCGGCGGGCCGATTGTCATTGCGCATGCCGTTCAGACCTTGCCCCTCGATCCCGTTCCGGTCGAAACCCTGGCCGTCACCCTGGTAGGACAAGGATTTGAGCGCGGCATCCATGGCATCTCCGGCCCGCGCGATGCGGGATTTCATCGGGGTGCTGTCGGGCTTGGCGTACATCGTCGGATCGCGTCGGGCGTTCGAGGGAAGATCCCGGGCTCGAAAAGGTTTCAAGCCGGCGCCCCGGGATGGACGAAAGGCCGTGGGAACCACCGTGGCCGTGGGCGCGACCCTGGTCGACGGCCCGCCTCCTCGCGAAGCGGCCGCATCGCGCCTATATCATCGTTCGCGGGGCAACGCGCAATGCGCGTCGCACGCGGCAGAGTCCCGATGGACATTGTGCCTCCGGCCGAGGACCCGATGCTCGACGACATCTACAACCGCCGTATCCTGGAACTCGCCGCCGACATCCCCCGGCTCGGCCGGCTCGAGAACCCGGACGCGACCGCCACGGCCCATTCCCGCCTGTGCGGCTCGACCGTGACGGTCGACCTCGTCCTGGGCGAGGACGGCCGGGTCGCGGATTTCGCCCAGGAGGTCCGGGCCTGCGCCCTCGGGCAGGCCTCCTCGTCGCTGATGGGTCGGCACGTGGTCGGCGCCAGCGCGGAGGAGCTGCGCGGCGTCCGCGAGACCATGCGGTCCATGCTCAAGGAGAACGGTCCGGCGCCCGACGGCGCGTGGTCCGACCTCGCGGTGCTCGAGCCGGTGCGGGACTTCAAGGCGCGCCACGCCTCGACGCTCCTGACCTTCGACGCGGTGGTGGACGCCCTCGACCAGATCGCCGCCAAGCGGCAGGCCGCCTGACGGGATGGTCCGGCGCGCCGCCCACTGGGCGATCCGCGGCTACCAGCTGACGCTGTCGGGCCTGGTCGGCCGCCAGTGCCGCCACTGGCCGAGCTGCTCCGAGTACACCGACACGGCCATTGCCCGGCACGGGCTCTGGCCCGGCGGCTGGATGGGATTCGCCCGGATCTGCCGCTGCGGGCCGCTCGGCACGCACGGCATCGACCTCGTGCCGGAGCGCCTGCCCGCGGGAGCGGCGTGGTATCGCCCCTGGACCTACGGCCGCTGGCGCGGCGTCGAGGCGCCGCCGTCGCCCTTCGCCTGCGAGGCGGTGGGGCAGGAGGCCGACATCCGCTAGGCCGATGTTCCTGGTTTGTTTCACGTGAAACACGCCCGCCGAGCCCGTGGCCCGGGACGACCGGCTCGCGTTCCACGGAGGCCGGCTCCGGCGATGATCGCGACCGCCGCGGCACCTCGGGACGGGGGCGCGGATCGCCGCCCCCGTCATCCGCCGAGTCTCACGCCGCCGAGTCTCACGCCGCTCGGCTGGCTGCGAGCTTCTCGGCGAACTCGATCGCCTCGATGAGGCTGCGCTCGTTGGCGACGCCGGTGCCGGCGATGTCGAAGGCGGTGCCGTGATCGACCGAGGTGCGGATGATCGGCAGGCCCAGGGTGATGTTCACGCCCGACAGGTCCATCCACTTCCCCGTGGCCGGGTCGATCTCGAAGCCGAGCAGCTTCACCGGGATGTGCCCCTGGTCGTGGTACATGGCCACCACCGCGTCGTACTGGCCCGCGCGCAGCTTCACGAACACCGTGTCGCCCGGCACCGGCCCGTGCACGTCGAGACCCTCGGCATTGGCCTTCTCAATCACCGGCGTGCTGACGTCGATGTCCTGGCGCCCGAACAGGCCGCCCTCGCCGGCGTGAGGGTTCAGCGCGGCGACCGCGATCTTGGGCTTGGCGAGGCCGAGCCCCTTCAGGGCCTTGTCGGTGAGGTCGATGACGAGGCGCAGCCGCTCCGGGGTCAGGCGCTTCGGCACGTCCTCCAGGGCGACGTGGGTGGTGACGTGGGAGACCCGCATGTTGCCGTGGGCCAGCATCATCACCGACCCGCGCACCCCGGTCAGCTCCGCCAGCATCTCGGTATGGCCGGCATAGTGGTAGCCGGCCTTGTTGAGCGCCTCCTTGTTGAGCGGCGCCGTGACGATGCCGCCGATCCGCCCCGCCATGGCCAGGCGGACGCCGGCCTCGATCGCCTTGTAGGCGAAGCGCCCGCCGTCGGCGGAGAGCCGGCCGGGCTCGATGGGCGCGCCCTCGGCGTCGGCCTGGAGGCAGCACAGCGCCGGCCAGTCGCCGGCCTCGGCGACCTCCGGGATGGCCTCCGGCAGGAGGCCGAGCGCCTGCTCGGCCCGGCGCAGGGCCGGGGCGCTGCCGATGACCACGAGCTTCAGGTCGCCCGCCGCGATCCGGTCCTTCAGCCGGGCCGCGGCCTTGACGATGATCTCGGGGCCGATGCCGGCGGGATCGCCCATGGTGATGGCGAGATGTTGGGTCACGGGGCGCTCCTGTCGTGCGGGAAGCCGTTCTGGTGGAGGAGGTCGCGCCAGACGCCCTCTGTTCCGAAGGCGCCGGACTTCGACACGACCGGCAGCCCGTCCCAGCGGCCGCCCCGCAGGGTCGAGCGGGGCAGGCCGGGCGCGATCTGCCCGGTGACGTCGAGGCGCGCGACGGCGAGGGCGAGGCAGAGCGCCTTCAGGGTCTCGCCGCCGGCGACCAGCAGCGTGCCGGGCCGCGGGATGCGGTCGATCACGCCCGCGAAGGTCGCGGCGATATGCGCCGCGGCGTCCTCCCGGGCGGTGCCGGCGGGCAGCGCGAGGCTCGCCAGGACAGCGCCGTCCCGGTCGAGGCGCGCGGCCACCGCGCCGGCATGGTCGGGATCGTCCGCCGACAGGACGAGGTGGTGGGTGCCGGAGGCCGCGAGCTGCGCCGCGGTCTCGGGCCGGTCGGAGCCGAACAGCCCGAGCACGGGACCGGCCAGCCGGGCGTCGCCCGGCGGCGCCGCGCCCCGCGCCAGGGCGGCGGCGAGTCCGCCGCTGCCGCACCAGAGCACCGGGCCGCCGCCACCGAGATCCGCCACCCGGGCGAGATCGGCGTCGCTCGCCGCGTCGTAGACGGCGACGCCCGCCACGGGGCCGTCGGCCGGGTCGACCCGGCGCGCCGGCAGCCCGACCGCCCGCAGGGCCTCGGCGATGTCGCCCGAGACCGGCTCGAAGCCCGCGCCGCGCCGGGCGAGCTGCCGCCCGCCCGCCGTGCGGCGTCCCTGGTACGGGAAGGCCGGCGCCACGACGCAGCGCTCCCAGGTCCCGGTCCGCAGCACCGCCGCGAGTTCCGCCGCCCAGGGGCCGCGCAGGAGGCTGTCGACCTTCTTGAAGGCGATGCCGGCTCCGTCCAGCCGGGGCGCGAGGGCGCCGACGATCCGCCCGGCGGCCTCCGCCGACAGTTCCCGCGTGCCGGAATCGATCGCCAGGCACCCGCGCGAGCCCCCGGCGGCCTCCGCGGCCAGGATCTCGGGCCACGCCACAGGGATCGACCCGCACAGGCCGGTGAAGCCCGCGGCCGTGTCGAGGGTGCCGGTGAGATCGTCGGCGATGAGGCGCAGGCGGGTCATGTCGGGCGGATCATGGCGGGAGCCTCGCCGGCCGCGCCGCCCGGCCGAGCGCGGCTCGCGTCCTTGTTGTCAGGTTGTCGCGAGGCATACAGACCGGCCGGCGCGGCGGTCAAGCGGGCGGCGCGGCGGCGCCGGCCTCCGCGGGCCGTCCGAGCGAGAGATCGAGGAGCCGCCCCTCGAACAGCCGGTCGCGGGACCCGGCGATATGGGCGGCCATGCGGCTGCGGGCGCCCGCGCCGTCGCGGCCCTCGATCGCCGCGAAGATCCCGCGATGCTCCTCCAGCACGCCGCGCAGGCCGGAGCGCGGGCCCTGCAGGGCGAGGCCGTGGATCGTCATGCCCACGGCGATGTGGGATTGCAGCGCCTCCAGGCAGGCCGCGTAGTAGTGGTTGTTCGACGCCGCCGCGATCGCGTGGTGGAAGGCGAAATCGGCGTCCGCCCGGTGCTGCTCCTGCCGGGTCGCGACCGCCAGCCGGTCGAGGGCCGCCGCGATCCGGTCGAGGGCCGCCGCGTCGTGGCGCAGCGCCGCGTGGTAGGCCGCCTCCGGCTCGAGGGTGAGGCGGAACTCGTAGCAGCGCTGGATGTCGGCGACGCTCTCCACGGGGGCGAAGCCCAGGGCCGGGCGCACCGGCCGCGCCCGCACGAAGCTGCCGGCCCCCTGCCGCGAGACGATCGCGCCCTCCCGGCGCAGCCGGTCGAGGGCGGCCCGCACCACCGGCCGCGAGACCTGGAAGCGTCCCGCGAGGTCGTGCTCGCTCGGGAGCCGCGCGTCGGGCCCGTAGGTGCCGTTCGCGATGCCGGTGCGGATCGCCTGATAGAGGCCGTCGGCCAGGGAGGCGGGCCGTGCCGGCTCCGCGCCGCGGAGCGCCCGCTGCCCGGGCGCCTCCGCCGGATCAGGGGAGCCGGACAGGGAAGGGGACATCGCTGACGACATCCGGGGACGCCTCCGTGGATCGAGCCGATCCGCGCCGAGTCAGCGTTGCGCCGGCGGACTTGTCAACATTTGTGCTGATCCGGGCGCCAGTTGCGCCGACTTGTCGAAAGGTTGTAGCAGCCCGCCCGGGGGGAAGAGTGGGTGCCAGGGCCCGGGCAGGGCGGCACCGGAAGGGCGACCTATGCAGATACCCATCAAGCGCTCCCTGGAGCGCGTGCCCGGCGGCCTGATGGTCGTGCCGCTGTTCCTCGGCGCGATCCTCCACACGCTCTTCCCGAACACCGCGACCTTCTTCGGCTCGTTCACCGGCGCGCTGTTCAACGGCGCGCTGCCGATCCTGGCGGTGTTCTTCGTCTGCATGGGCGCGGGCATCGATTTCCGCGCCACCCCGGCGATCGCCCGCAAGGGCGGCGTCCTGCTGGCCGCCAAGGTCGGCATCGCGGCGATCATGGGCGTGGTGTTCGGCCAGCTCCTCGGCGAGGCGCCGGTGGTGGGCGGGGCTTTCGCGGGGATCTCGACGCTGGCGATCGTCGCCGCCATGAACGACACCAACGGCGGTCTCTACCTCGCGCTGATGGGGCAGTTCGGCCGCCCGAAGGATGCCGGCGCCTACGCGATCATGAGCCTCGAATCCGGGCCGTTCCTCACCATGGTGACCCTCGGGCTGGCGGGTCTGTCGGCCTTCCCGTGGCCGACGCTGGTGGGCAGCATCCTGCCGCTGCTGATCGGGATGATCCTCGGCAACCTCGACCGCGACATGCGCGCTTTCCTGTCGGGGGCGGCGCCGGTGATGATCCCGTTCTTCGCCTTCGCCCTCGGCTTCGGACTCGACCTCACCAAGATCTGGCAGGCGGGCCTCCTCGGCATGGGTCTCGGCGTGGCGGTGGTGGCGATCACCGGGGCGGCCCTGTTCGTCGCCGACCGGCTCACCGGGGGCAACGGCGTGGCGGGCGTCGCGGCCGCCTCGACGGCGGGCAACGCCGCCGCCGTGCCGGCGATCATCGCCGCCGCCAACCCGGCCTACAGGGAGGCCGCCGGTCCCGCCACCGTGCTGGTGGCGGCGAGCGTGGTGGTCACGGCGCTGCTGGTGCCGCTGCTGACCGCCTTCGTGGCGGCGCGGGTCCGCCCGGACGCGGCCGAAGCGGATCCGGCGCCGGTCCCGAGCCCCGCGCCGACCGCACCCTGATCCGTCGCGCGCCCCGGCCGCCCGTCCCGCGCGACCGGCGGCAACCGAAGTCTCCGAGCCCGGTTGTCCCTCCAGGGCGCGCGGCACGGCCGCGCCTGACGGCGAACCGGAGCGGGCACAGCATGTCGACCGAGGCCAGAGGCAAGACGCATATCGACATCTACGACCGCGCCACCCGCGAGGAGTGGGCGCAGCGTTTCGGCGTCAGCGAGGAGCGGCTGCGCAAGGCGGTGACGATGGTCGGGAGCCGGATCACCAGCGTCGCCGCCTATCTCGACAAGCCGGCCTCCTGAGGCCGCCGCCATGGAAGTGCCCCCCGATTTCCGTCCGCCTCCGGATCACCCGATGGCGGGGACACAGGCGCCCGCGTCCGAGACCGGCTCCGCGCCGGAACCCGCATCCGGGCTCGAGGCGGCGGCACCGCAGCCCCCGCCGCGGTCGCCCGACACGATCACCTTCGAGCAGATCCGCGAGCGGGCCTACGAACTCTGGGAGCGCAACCACCGGCCCGAGGGCTTCGAGATCGAGTTCTGGCTGCTGGCCGAGCGGGAATTGCGCAAGGAGCGGGATCGCCAGAGGGCCGACGCGGCGCCGGCAGCTCCGGGATCCGAGCCGCCGCCGGGCTGACGGCGTCCGATCGTCTCCTGAGACGGCCCCGGGTCGCGGCGGACCCGGGGCCGGCCGGCCTTCAGGCCTCGATCGCCGCCCGGGCTTCCTTCACCGCCGCCTCGAACGCCACGAACGCCGTGGTCGCCGAGTCCCAGGCCTGGCTGCGCACGTGGCGGACCAGGGCGGCCGCCTGCTCGCGGGCCTGCGCCAGGGGCGTCTCGATGGCGGCCGGCCGCGTCGCGTCGGCGGGGATCCCCTCCGGCGGCGTGTCGGTCGAGCGCATGCCGACCAGCGTCGCCGCGACGGCGCGCCGCCACGCGGCGCAATCCGCCGACAGGCGGATCACCCGCTGATCCGCGGTGGTTCCGGTCTGCCGGTCGAGCAGGGTGCGGCCGAGATCCTCGATCCGTCCGAGCTGCGCGAGGGCGTCGCCGATCTCCCGGCGCGCCTTGTCGGTCCCTTCCGCGATGCGGCCGACGTTCTGGGCGATGTCGCCGGTGGCCTGCATCTGCTGGCCGAGGATCTCCGAAGCCTCGCGCATCTGCGCGGCGACGTTCGCGACGGCGCCACTCTCGGCCTCGACGCGGGCATTGGCCCGCACCATCGCGGCCGCGCCGGCCTCGACGGCGTTGCGGCTGCGCGACACGGCCGCCTGCATCGCGGCCATCTCCTCGCGCAGGCCGCTGACCCGCGCCCGGATCTCGTCCGTCGCCTTCGCGGTCTGCGCCGACAGCGTCTTCACCTCGGCGGCGACCACCGCGAAGCCGCGCCCGGCCTCGCCGGCCCGGGCCGCCTCGATCGTGGCGTTGAGCGCGAGCAGGTTGGTCTGGGCCGAGATCGCCGCGATCGTGCCGGCCATCTCCTCGATCCGCAGCGCGGCGGTCGAGAAGCTGTCGAGACGGCTGCCGATCTCCTCGGTGCCCTCCTCGATCCCGCGCATGCCGTCGGTGGCCCGGTGCAGGTCGCCCACGCAGGTGGCGATGCCCGCCCGGGCGGTCTCGGCCATCTCGGCCGCCGACGAGGAGCGGGCCGCGATCTCACCGGTGGTCGCGGCGAGTTCCTCGCTGGCGGCCGCGATGAGACGGGCCTGCTCGGCGGTGCCGGAGGCGTCGTGGGTCATCCAGCCGATCGAGGTGCCGGCATCGGACGCGGAGGCGGACAGGCGCGCCAGGAGGGTCAACCATTCCCGGTCGACGGCCAGTTCCGCGACGGGATTCGGTGCCGTCTCGACCGGCGCGGCAACGGCCGTCTCGACCGGTGCGATCGCCGTCACCGGGGTTGCTAGCGCGTCAGGGTTCTGACGCTGCCGGCGCAAACTGAACATGCGGGCCTCTCCGACATTCTAATCGGAGCGCATGGTCACACAGAACCTTCAACCAATGGTGAAGGATAGACTAGTCTCCGAACAAGCGTTGCGGGGCATCCCTGCGGCGCAACAGCTTTTCTTCGAGAAGTTGCGCCCCCGGATAGCGCTCTATCGAGGGGCGCAATGCTTCATTCGCCGGTCAGGGCCGCCTTGGTGCGGGACCACCAGCCGGCGCGCTTCGGCCGATCCGGGTCGGACGGGGGCGTCAGCACGATCGCCACGGGCTCGGGCGCCGGCTCGGCGGGGGCGGCCTCGGGCGACGCGGGCTCGGGCGACGGGGCTTCTGCCTGCGCGCCGACGCTCGCCCGGTCGGCCGCCGGCGCCGCGGACTCGGCCGGCGCCACCGGCAGGTCCACCGCGGTCTCGGCGTCGGCGGCCGGTGCCGGCGCCGATCCGACCGCCTCGGCCACCGCCTCAGCGCTCACCGGCTCCTCCGCCGACAGGGCGACGACGTCGCCCGCGGCCTCCGAAGCGTCGTCCGTCGCGGACGCGTCGCGGGAGCGGCCCTCGCTGCGCCCGCGCCCGCCGCGGCGTCCGCGGCGACGGCGACGGCCGCCCTCGTCCTCGGACCGGGCCGCCTCGTCCGAACCGGCCACCGTCTCGTCGGCGTCGCCGGCCTCCGCGGCGACGGCCGCGGCGGGGGCCTCGGTCCCGGCCGGCTGCTCGCCGTCCCAGTCCCCGTCGCCTCTCTCCGCGTCCGAACGGGCGCCGTCCTGCGGGTCGTCCTGCGAGTCGTCCTGATCGTCGTCGCCGCGATCGTCCTCGGCGCGGCCCTCCTCGCCGCGGCCCTCCTGGCGACCGCCGCGCCGCCGGCGGCGGCGGCGGCGGCGACGGCCCTCGCCGTCCTCGCGCGACCCGTCCTCGCGGGCCTCGGCCCGGCCCTCGTCGGCCTCGCCCTCGGACTCCGTCTCGGCCTCGGCCTCGTCGGCCTCCTCGTCCTCGTCGTCGAACTCCATCGCGGGCGAGATCGCCTGGGCGCGCACGCCCGTCACCGGGCCCTCCGCCCGCTGGGCCGGCTCGCCGCGGTCGAGCTGGAACGGGGTGGTGGCCGCCAGCCGCTCGTCGGCCGCGATCGTGATCGTCACGCCGAAGCGCACCTCGAGCTCGCGCAGGTGCCCGCGCTTCTGGTTGAGGATGTAGAGCGCGATCTCGGTGCGGGTGCGCAGGACGAGGTTGTGCGAGGCCGACTTGAGCAGCACCTCCTCGATCGAGCGCAGGATGTGCAGGGCCACCGACGCGGTGGCGCGCACGAAGCCCGAGCCGCCGCAATGGGCGCAGGGGATCGAGGAGGATTCGAGCACGCCCGTGCGGATCCGCTGGCGGCTCATCTCCAGCAGGCCGAACGGCGAGATCCGGCCGACCTGGATGCGCGCCCGGTCGTTCTTCAGGCACTCGTTGAGCTTCTTCTCGACGGCGCGGTTGTTCCGCTTCTCCTCCATGTCGATGAAGTCGATGACGATCAGGCCCGCGAGGTCGCGCAGCCGCAGCTGGCGGGCGACCTCCTCGGCGGCCTCCAGGTTCGTCTTGAGGGCGGTGTCCTCGATGTCGTGCTCGCGGGTGGCGCGGCCGGAGTTGACGTCGATCGAGACCAGCGCCTCGGTCGGGTTGATCACGAGGTAGCCGCCGGATTTCAGCGAGACGTGCGTGGAGAACATCGCGTCGAGCTGCTGCTCGACGCCGAAGCGGGCGAAGATCGGCGTCGAGTCGCGGTAGGGCTTCACGACCTTGGACTGGCCGGGCATCAGCATCCGCATGAAGTCCTTGGCCTCGCGGTAGGCGTCCTCACCGGCGACCAGAACCTCGTCCAGATCCTTGTTGTAGAGGTCGCGGATGGCGCGCTTGATCAGCGAGCCCTCCTCGTAGACCAGCGCCGGGGCCATGGAGGTCAGGGTCAGCTCCCGGACCGACTCCCACAGCCGCATCAGGTACTCGAAATCGCGGGCGATCTCGGGCTTGGAGCGCGAGGCGCCGGCGGTGCGCAGGATGACGCCCATCCCCTCGGGCACCTCCAGGTCCTGCACGACCTCCTTGAGGCGCTTGCGGTCGGCCGCCGAGGTGATCTTGCGGGAGATGCCGCCGCCGCGGCCCGTGTTGGGCATCAGCACCGAGTAGCGGCCGGCGAGCGACAGGTAGGTGGTGAGCGCCGCGCCCTTCGTGCCGCGCTCCTCCTTGACGACCTGCACCAGGATGATCTGGCGGCGCTTGATCACCTCCTGGATCTTGTACTGGCGGCGGTAGTGGCGCGGACGCTCGGGGATCTCGGCCAGCGCGTCGCCGTTGCCGCCGACCTGGGCGATCTTGGGCTCGGCGTCGGGATCGTCCGACTCCTCGTCCGACTCCTCGTCGTCGTCGGACTCGTCCTCGTCGTCCTCCGACTCGTCCTCATCCTCGTCGTCGTCGGACTCCTCGTCGTCCTCCTCGGAGGCCTCGTCCGCCGCGTCGGCGGCGGTCGGCGCGGCGGACTCCTCCGCCTCGCTCGCCTCCGTCGCGAGCGCGTCCGCGACGGTCTCGCCCGGCGCGTCGGACACGGTCAGCGCCTCCGCGACGGCGATGCGGGCCTCCGGCTCGGACAGGTCGGATCCGGGCTCGGCGGCGACCGGTTCGGCCCCGGCGGGGGCGGCCTGCGCCTCGACCGGAGCGGTCTCGGACAGGTCGGATCCGGCCGCGTCGACCGCGGGCTCGGCGGCGCGCGCCGGCTCGCCGTCCGCCGGGATGTCGCCGGCGGCGGCCTCGGAGGCGAGGGCCTCCTGCACGGCCTCGGGGTTCTCGGCGAGCGTGTCGGGCTGGACGGCCGGGTCGATCCCCGACTCGTTCCGGACCTCGGCCTGATCCTCGCCCTCGGCGGCCGCGTGCGTGTCCTCGGCGCTCACGGTCTCGTCGGCGCCGCGGGCACGGGCCTCGGCGCGGCGGCCGCGGGACCGGCGCGACGACGACCGGCGGCGACGCTCCTCGCGCTCGCGGTGCTCCTCGGCGTCGCGGGCCTCCTCCTCGAGGAGCGCCTGCCGGTCGGCCAGCGGGATCTGGTAGTAGTCGGGATGGATCTCGTTGAAGGCCAGGAAGCCGTGGCGGTTGCCGCCATACTCGACGAACGCCGCCTGGAGCGACGGCTCCACCCGGGTGACCTTGGCGAGGTAGATGTTGCCGCGCAGCTGGCGCCGGTTGGCGGCTTCGAAGTCGAACTCCTCGACCCTAGACCCGTGGACCGTGACGACCCGGGTCTCCTCCGGGTGCATCGCGTCGATCAGCATTTTGTTGGCCATGTCGGACTCTCGGCATGGCGGCCGACGTCGTTCTCCGTGCCCGTGGTCCCGGCGGCGCCTCGCCCGACGTCAAACCTGTCGGGCGGGATGCCGGCCTCGTCGCCGAGGCGGATGGGTTCGAGGGGAAATTGCCGTCAACCGCCGTTCGGCGCCCTGGGCGCCTGGGGTTGAAACAGGCCGGGCGGACGGACGGACCGGTGCGACGCGCCTCGTGCGCCTCCGGGGCACGCGCAGCTCTATGCTGGGCCGTGCGTCCGTCCATCGTGGTCCCGACCTCGCGAAACAATCTCGGCCGGCGGGGGACCGGCCGTGAATTCCTGGGTGCGACGGAGGAACTCCGCCGCGTCGTGCGACACCTGCCCGATCGCGGGCGGCACGGGCCGCCGCCAGGCGGACCGACAGGGCCCGCCGCGACACCACGACCGATTTCGCGAGGAATTCGGTCACGTCCGCGGGCCGTTGCGGCGACCGGCGGGACCGGAGAGGGGTCGACATCATTACAGACCGCTGCGCGGATTTGGCAAGGGTCAACGTGAATAGATGTCACGGGCCTGTCACGGCGCGGAGGCGGCCGGTCCGCGGTCGCGAGCGCGGCCAAGCGATCCAGGGCGGCGCTGACGATCGCGGATGGGCCGCATCCCTGGGCCGCATCCCTGGGCCGCATCGCCGGATCGCCTCGCTGCGCGCGATGACGGCCTGCCGCGTCGCGACAGGCGTGTGCCTACTCCGCCGCTTCGAGCCGCGGCGCCACCCCGGCCAGCGCCGCGGGCTTCGGGCCGCCGGTGGCCCAGTCGAGCAGCTCGACCGTGTGGACGATCGGGATGCCGGTGCCCTTCCCGATCTGCGTGGCGCAGCCGATGTTGCCGGTGGCGATCACGTCGGGGCGCACGCGCTCGATATTGGCGACCTTCCGGGCGCGCAGCTTCGCGGCCAGCTCCGGCTGCAGGATGTTGTAGGTCCCCGCCGAGCCGCAGCAGATGTGGCCCTCGGGCACGTCCTTCACGGTGAAGCCCGCGCGCTTCAGCAGCGTCTTGGGCTCCAGCCGGATGCCCTGGCCGTGCTGCATCGAGCAGGCCGAGTGGTAGGCCACCACCAGGTCGGTCTCGGCGACGGGGGCCAGGTCGAGCAGCGCGAGGTACTCGGTCACGTCCTTGGCCAGGCTCGAGACCCGCAGCGCCTTCTCGGCGTAGGCCGGGTCGTCGCGGAACATGAAGCCGTAATCCTTGATGGTCGTGCCGCAGCCCGAGGCCGTGACCAGGATCGCGTCGAGGCCCTTGGCGATCTCGGCGTCCCAGGCGTCGATCGCCTGCTTGGCGTGGGCGTGGGCCGAGTCCTCCTTGCCCATGTGGTGGGTCAGTGCCCCGCAGCAGCCCTCGTTCGCGTGGACGACCTCGATCCCGTGCCGGTTGAGCAGCCGGATCGCGGCGGCGTTGAAGTCCGGCCGCAGCACGCTCTGGGCGCAGCCGCGCAGCAGGGCGACGCGCTTGGGGGCCGTCCCGGCCGCCCCCGCGCCCGCCGGCGGGAACCGGCCGGGCCGGTTCGTCGGCTCGCGGGGCGGCGTCCCGGCCGGCGCGAGGTCGAGCATGGCCGCGAGGCGGTTGCCGACCCGCGGCAGCCGGGCCACCAGGCCCCGGAACGGCGCGCCGAGCCTGGCGGCGGTGAGCGCGAGGCGGAAGCGGCCCGGATAGGGCAGGACCTGGGCGAGCAGCGCCCGCAGGAACCGGTCGCCGGCGGGGCGGGTGTAGGTCTCCTCGATATGCGCCCGGGCGTGGTCGACGAGGTGCATGTAGTGCACCCCCGACGGGCAGGTGGTCATGCAGGACAGGCACGAGAGGCAGCGGTCGACGTGCTTGACCACCTCCTGCGAGGCCGGCTTGCCGCCCTCCAGCATGTCCTTGATCAGGTAGATCCGCCCGCGCGGGGAATCGAGCTCGTCCCCGAGCAGCAGGTAGGTCGGGCAGGTCGCCGTGCAGAAGCCGCAATGCACGCAGGTCCGCAGGATCTTCTCCGACGCCGCCATGGCGGGATCGGCGAGCTGGGCGGGGGCGAAGTTGGTCTGCACGGGTCGCGTCCTCGGCGCCACGCCTCCCCACGGTCGGGGAGGGGCGAAATCTGATGCTTACAGTCCGGCGTACATCCGGCCGGGGTTGAGCACCCCGGCGGGATCGTGCGCCGCCTTGATGCCGGCGGTGAGCCGCATCAGCGGCTCGGCCAGCGGCTCGAACACCGGCACGGCGGCGCGCACGGCGTCGGGTGCGCGCACCAGCGTGGCGTGGCCGCCCTGGGCCTTCACCGCCCGGCGCACCGTCGCGGCGCCGGCATCGCCCGCCGAGCCGGTGGCGAGCCAGATCAGGCCGCCGCCCCAGTCGAAGAACCAGCGCGCCTCGCGCTCGGCCGCGACCGCCGCCGCCAGGGCCGGCCCGCGGGTCGGCGCGGTGGAGATCCGCCAGAGGGCGGCCTCCCGGGGCTCGGCGAGCGGCGCCGCGTCGCGCACCGACCGCCAGAGGGCGGCGCCGGCCTCACCGTCCACGGTCTCGGGCTGACCGTAGCGCTTCAGCAGGCGGCGCAGCGCGCCCGCGCGGTAGTCGATGGAGTCGGAGAAGCCCTCGAGGCGCATCAGCGTCCGCGCCTCCGGGGCGCCGATCCCCGCCGGCAGGTGCGCGGCCCCCGTGAGCTCGAAGGGCGAGCCCAGCGCCTCCGCCAGGGCGGTCACCGCCCGGGCGTCCTCCAGGCCGGAGAAGACCAGGGTCGCCACCCGCTCGCAGGCGGGCAGCACCTTGAAGGTGATCTCGGTGAGCAGGCCCAGCGTGCCGTGGGCGCCGGCCATCAGCTTCACGAGGTCGAGGCCGGTGACGTTCTTCATCACCCGGCCGCCCGACTTGATCGCCTCGCCGCGCCCGTTGACGAAGCGGACGCCGATCAGGCTGTCCCGGGCCGCGCCGGCGTTGATCCGCCGGGGACCGGCATTGTTGATCGCCGCGACCGCCCCGAGGGTCGGCTCCCCGGCGCTGCCGTAGAGGCCGCGCAGGTCCATCGGCTCGAAGGGCAGCATCTGGCCGCGGGAGGCGAGCAGCGCCTCGACCTCGGCGAGCGGCGTCCCGGCCCGGGCCGCCACCACCATCTCGGCGGGCTCGTAGAGCGTGACGCCGGTGAGGGCCTTCGCCGAGAGGGTCGCGCTGTCCTGCGCGGGCCGGCCGAGCCCCGCGGCGGTGCCGCCGCCGGCGAGGCGCAGGCGCTCGCCGCGCCCCGCGGCCGCCCGCACGATCTCCCCGGCCTCCGCCTCGGTGCCGGGCTCGTACACGCCCATCGTTCCCGCCCCGGTCCTGTTTGTATCCATTCCAGGACGGGTGTCGCCGGATCCGGCGGCGGATTCAAGCGGAGGTGGAGTCGCGGGGTTTCAGCGGCGGGATTTCCACTGCGGCGGCGGCGCGCGAGCCTACTCCGCCGCCACGGTCCCTGCCGGGCGCAGGCGCGCCAGGACCTGGCGGCGCAGGCCGGCGATGTCGAGGATCCAGACCAGGGTCCCGTAGAGAACCATCCCGGCCGGAACCAGGACCGCCAGCGCGGTGGCGGGCGGCAGCTGCCGGAAGGGGGCGAGGGCGAGCCCCATCGCCGCGCAGGCGAGCGCCGCGACGCCGATCTCCCCCCAGGGCAGCGCGATCCGCTCCGCGCCGGTCAGGGCGCGCCAGCCGAGCCACGTTCCGGCGGCGGCGAGCCCGGCGCTCTGCGCCAGCGCGACGCCGAGACCGCCCATCCGGTCCGGCAGGACGAGGAGGCCGGCGCCGTTCACCGCGAGGCCGACCAGGGCGGCGGCGACCACCGGCAGGGTCCGGCGGCGGATCTGGAAGACCGGGTTGAGGGCGTAGAACATCATCGCGAGGCAGAACAGGCCCGGCATCAGCACGGTGCTGTAGGTCTCGAACGGCCCGCGATAGGCGTCCGGCACCACCAGCCCCTGGAGGGCCGGCAGCACCGCCCAGAAGCCGACCGCGCAGGGCGCCAGCAGGGCGAACACGGTGCCGGCATTGGCGGCGACCTGCGCCTCGGCGGCGGCGCGGCCGCTCTGCTCCTCGGCCTGCACGGCGAGCTGGAACAGCAGCAGGTCGAGGGCGGTGCCCAGCGTCATCAGCGCGCGCGAGGTGACGTCGGCCGCCAGGGCGAAGTAGCCGGCCTCGGCGAAGCCGGCCTGGCCCGCGATGGCGCCACGATTGACGAAGGTGAGGCACTGGTAGGCGGTGTTGGCGGCGATGAGCGGCAGGCCGTAGCGCGCGAAGACCCGCCAGGTCGCCGACAGGCGCGGCCGCTCGAGGGGCGTGCGCGGGTCCCGCAGGGGGTGGCGCAGCACCACCACCGCGAGGAGCTGGCTCAGTCCCGCCGCCGCCAGCACCCAGGCCGGCTGGGGCAGCCACCACGCCGCCGCCGCCATCAGGGCGAAGGACAGGACGTTCTTCACCGCGACGAGGCCGAGATAGAGCTTGCCGTCGAAGCGCGCCCGGGCGAGGGCCGCGTGATAGTCGAACACGCCGATGCCCAGGGCCGCGAGGCCGGTGCCGCACAGGACCGCCTCGCGCCCGTCGGCGCCGCCGGCGAAGCCGAAGGCCCCGCATAGGGCCGCGGCGGCCAGGAGCAGGGCGCCGATGCGCAGGTAGGCCCGGTCGAGCCCGTGGCGGATCCACGGCTCGTCGACGCGCACGCGCCCCGAGTAGAACCGCGTCGCCGACAGGCGCAGCCACTCGAACAGCACCGTGTTCAGCACGATGGCGCCGGTGGTCGCGAGGGCGAACCGGCCGAAATCCGCCGGGCCCAGCAGCTTGGCGATCAGCAGGCCGAGGACGAAGTTGAGCCCCGCATTGATGACGAAGGCGACGATCACGGCCATGGACGGCGACTCATGCGCGGCGGGATTGCGCCCGCCCGTTGCGTACGCTGTAGCGCGCGAGCCGTAAGACTCCCCTAAACGGGCGAGATCGGGGCGGAGGCCCGCGGGCCCCGGCACCGTTCGGTCAGGCGGCCCGGACGCTGTCGAGGAAGCGCGCGACCTCGGCGGTGAGCGTCTCGGATTGCCGCGACAGCGCGGACGCCGCCGCGAGTACCGCGGCGGCCGCCCGGCCGGTCTCCTCGGCGGCCCCGGCGACCCCCAGAATGGTGTTGGTCACCGCGCCGGTGCCGACGGCCGCCTGCCCGACGTTGCGGACGATCTCCCGGGTGGCCGATCCCTGCTCCTCCACCGCCGCCGCGATCGCGCTCGCCACGCCGCTGATCTCCTGGATCCGCCCCGTGATCGCGCCGATCGCCGCGACGGCCCCGCCGGTCGCGCCCTGGATGCCGGCGATCTGGCCGGCGATCTCCTCGGTCGCCCGGGCGGTCTGCGCCGCCAGCGCCTTCACCTCGCCGGCGACGACCGCGAAGCCCCGGCCCGCCTCGCCGGCGCGGGCGGCCTCGATGGTGGCGTTGAGCGCCAGCAGATTGGTCTGCCCGGCGATCGCCGCGATCAGCCCGACCACGTCGCCGATCCGCGCGACCGCGCCGCTCAGGTCGCGGACCAGCGCGCCCGTCTGCCCGGCCTCCGAGACGGCCCCCTGGGCGAGCCTGGTCGATCCCTCGACCTGCCGGCCGATCTCCTCCACGGAGGCGCCGAGTTCCTCGGCCGCCGCCGCCACGGTGCTGACGTTGGCGGCGGCCTCCTCGGCGGCGGCCGCCACCGTGCTGGACTGGCTGGCGGTCCGGGTCGCGGTGGCCGTCATGGTCTGGGCCGTACCCTGCAGCGCGGTGGCCGAGTCCGAGACCTGGGCGATGATGCCGCCGACCGTCCGCTCGAACCGCTCGGCCATCGCCCGCAGGTCGGACCGGCGCCGCGCCTCCGCCGCCAGCCGCGCCTCCGCGGCCTCGGACTCGAGCTGCCGGCTGCGGATGAGGCTGTCCTTGAACACCTGGACGGCCCGCGCCATCGCGCCGATCTCGTTGCGGTAGGTGCGCGCCGAAACTGTGACGGAGGCGTCCCCGTCGGCCAGCGCCCGCATCGTCGCGGTCAGCGCCCGGAGCGGGCGCAGCACGCCGCCGAACAGGGTCCACAGGCCGAGGGCCACCAGCAGGATCACCGCCAGCAGCGCCGCCCCGCTGCGCGCGACGTCGCTCCGGGCCGCGTCGGCGAGGGCCTCGGCGCGCGCCACCATCGCGTCCAGGGCCGCGTCGCAGAGGGCCACGAGGGAGCGCTGGTTCTCGGTGTTGCGGTCGCGCAGCTCCGCGAACGAGTGGCGCGGGGGCGTGTGCGTGCTGAGCGCGTCGAAGACCGCCTGCGCGATGGCCCTGGTCTCGCCCTCGAAATTGCTGGCCTTCGCCCGCTCGAACGCGGCCCGCACCGCCTCCGAGACGCCGGTCGCGGCCTCGGTCGTGCGCCGCCACGCCGCCAGAAGTTCGGTCCGCTCCTCGGCCGCCGCGATCGTCTCGGGCAGGGACCACGACGCGCCGGCGACCAGCGAGCTCTGCACCCGCACCGCGACGTTGCCGCTGGCCACGCGCGTGTCCCAGGCCGCCTGCTTGAGGGCGAGATAGCGCTGCAGGGCGGGATCGGAGCGGGGAATGGACGCGTCGACCGCCTTCAGCGTGGCCGTCAGCGCCTCGAGCAGGTCCTGGAAGGCGGCCATCGCGGCCTCCCGCAGCGCCGGGTCGCGCCGCGCCTTCGGCAGCCGGAGGGCCTCGTCGATGCGGGGGCGCAGGGCCGCCATCGCCTCCTGCGCCGTGGTCAGGCGGTCGAGCGTCGCGCTGACCGCCGGCTCGGCCAGATCGCTCAGGCTGCGCTGAGCCCGGCGGTAATTCTCGGTCAGCGCCTGCCGGCTGCCCGCGACGGTCGACAGGGTCTTCGCGTCCGCGGGCGCCTCACCCCCGAGGGCGAGGGACGATCCGCGCTCGAGCCGCAGCGGCAGGATCGCCCTGAGGAGGCCCTGACTCGCCTCCGTCAGGGTCACGGCGCGGGCCGCGCGCGCCGCCTGCGCCCGCGCGTCGACGAGCGACCTGACCGCGTTGCCCAGCGCCATGCAGGCCATGATGACGATCACCAGGCACAGCAAGGTCCGGATCGAGAAGCGTCCCAGCCAGCGACTCATGGGATAAAATCTCAGGATCTGCGATGCTCGGTCCTATAACGTCAGGTTTCGTCGGGCAATCGAGCGATCGCGCTGTCCGTAATAAAGATTAGGATATTTTATGATCCGCCGTTTATATAGATAAATACAGAGATTATCAGCGCGAAGACTTGTCTGACGAGATCGCGCCGAATTTCGACGGGCCGAAATCGGCCCGCTCTTCGGCGGCGCGGCGGTGCGGCTCCCGCCCCGGGAGCGGCGGGGAGCGGATCTGGCGCCCCGCGCCGCATCCGCGAGGAGCCCCGGGCCGGGCCCGGGGCCGCGCGGGGTCGGCCTGCCGGCGTCCTGCCGGCAACCTGCCGGCGTCCTGCCCGTCCGGCCGTCGCGCGCCCTCGTCATGGCGGATCGGGTCGCGAGAACGGACCGTTCGATCGGGGCCGGATATCGGCGGGGGCCTGCCGGCCCGCGGGCCGCCCGCGGACCGGCGGCACCCCGCGCGTCGCCTACAGCGCGCGCTCGTAGCGCCAGGCCTCCATCCCGTCCTCGTAATAGTCCGGCCGCACGGCGAAGCGGGTGTAGCCCCGGCGCTCGTAGAGCCGGATGCCGGCGCCGTTGTCCGCGCGCACCTCCAGCCGCAGCCGGTCGCAGCCCTGGGCGCGGGCGCGGGCCTCCGCGGCGTCGAGGAGCCGGCCGCCGAGGCCGAGGCCGCCGCGATTCGGTGCCACCGCGATCGAGGCCAGCCGGGCGATCCGGCTGCCGCGCCGCCGCTCCAGCACCGCGGCGCCCACGAGCACCGGAATCGGATCCCGGTCCGGCGGGTCGATCAGGGCCGCCAGCACGTCCATGGTGGGCGAGCGGATCGCGTGGCGGATCGCCCGGCGCTCGGCCCGGTCCGTGGCGAAGGCGGCGTGCTCCAGGGCGACCAGGGCGTCGAGGTCGGCGAGGGTGGCGGTGCGGATCGTCGGCTCGGGGAGCCCGTCGCCGACCGGGCTGCGCAAGGGAGCGCTCACAGGGGGGCGCTCACGCCCGCGCCGTCGCGGTGGATCTGATCGGCCCGGCCATCGCTCGCTCGCCTGAGTCCTCTGCCCCCTCCGGTCAGATGCCCGCTTCCGCCGCGCTTGGGAAGCCCGCGCGGCCCGCCGCGCGCCGGCGGGATGCGTCGTTTTTGCAACGGAGCGCGCGGGGTGTGGATTGCGGGCGGAAAAGCGGGCGTTTCGGGGCGGTTTCCCCTTGTCGCGCGGGACCCGTCTCCGTATATGCGCCGTGCCCAATTTCGCACGTGCCTGTGGCCGCGTGTCGGTTGGTGGGCATCCGGTCAACTGCCGGACAGCCGCCAGGGGTCTTAAAGGATCGATGGTCGCAAGGGTGGATCCCTACGGCCGGCATCCAGGTGGCAACACCGGACCCCGACAACAACCGGCAGCCGGAGGCGAAACCGGCGAACCCCGCTCTCCACGGGGGACGCAGCTTAAAGCAACGACGAACGGGCTTTTTTGGTCTCGTCGGCCCTCCAAAGGCCGGCACCGAAGAGGCTTGTTTCTCTTTGCCCGGCGTGCGGTGGGGGTCCTCCCTTCCAATCCACGGCAGCTTCCGGGTGCTCTGCGCCCGCACTGACGCACGCGTCTCCAAAGCGCGTGGGTCCGCGCGACGCATCGCCCCCTGACGCCGGCGGCCTGTCAGGCCGTCATCTTCGACAGCGCGCCCCGCGTAGGGCGCCCGCGAACCCGTGCCGGGAGACGACCATGACCGACCGCATCCGTGACTACCTGCGCGTGCGCCGCGACCTCGGTCAGGACGAGGGCCCCGTGATGGTCCTCGACCTCGACGTCGTGCGCGACAACTACACCGCCTTCGCGCGCTCCCTGCCGGACACCCGGGTGTTCTACGCCGTGAAGGCGAACCCGGCTCCCGAGGTGCTGCGCCTTCTCGCCGAGATGGGCTCGTGCTTCGACACGGCCTCCGTCGCCGAGATGGAGATGGTGCTGGCCGCCGGCGCCACCGCCGACCGGATCTCCTTCGGCAACACCATCAAGAAGGAGCGCTGCATCGGCCGCGCCCTGAAGCTCGGCATCCGCCTGTTCGCGGTCGACTGCCAGGCCGAGGTCGAGAAGATCGCCCGGGCCGCCGAGGCCGTGGACGTGCCGGCCGGCGAGATCCGGGTGTTCTGCCGCATCCTCTGCGACGGCGCGGGCGCCGACTGGCCCCTGTCCCGCAAGTTCGGCTGCGTGCCCGAGATGGCCGCGGACGTGCTGGAGCACGCCCACCGCCAGGGGCTGGAGGCCTACGGGATCTCGTTCCATGTCGGCTCGCAGCAGGGCAACACCGAGGCGTGGGACGGGGCCCTCGGCTCCGCGGCGGCGGTCTTCCGCGAGTGCGCGGAGCGCGGCATCGGCCTGTCGATGGTCAATCTCGGCGGCGGCTTCCCGACCAAGTACCTCAAGGCGGTGCCGGGCGTGGAGAGCTACGGCGAGGCGATCTTCCGGGGCCTGACCAAGCATTTCGGCAACCAGATCCCCGAGACGATCATCGAGCCGGGCCGCGGCATGGTCGGCAATGCCGGCCTGATCGAGGCGGAAGTTGTTCTCGTGTCGCGCAAGTCCGCGGATGCCGACGAGGTCCGATGGGTCTACCTCGACATCGGCAAGTTCGGCGGGCTGGCCGAGACCATGGACGAGGCGATCCGCTACCCGATCCGCACCGCGCGGGACGGGGACGCGACCGAGCCCTGCGTCATCGCCGGCCCGACCTGCGACTCGGTGGACGTGCTCTACGAGCGGCAGCTCTACCCGCTGCCGGTCTCGCTCTCGATCGGCGACAAGGTGCTGATCGAGGGCGCGGGCGCCTACACCACGACCTACGCGGCGGTGGCCTTCAACGGCTTCCCGCCCCTTCAGCAGATCGTGATCTGATCGCGCGCGCCGCCCGGGACACTCCGGGCGGCTTCCTTCCGAGACTGCTCCCGGCGGGTGACAGGCGGCAGGAGGCGGACGCACGGATCCCGTGCGTCTGGAACCACCCTGCGGTCACGCTGCGTTAAGGGCCGCTGCCGTTTCTCCGGAAGCGGCGGCCAGCCCTGATCGCTCGCCGAGACGATCCATCGCTTCTCCCGCTTGCCGGCCCGGGGAGGGCACAGCCATGATCGAGATCCGCGCGGAGCACCTTCACGACGTCCCGGCGCGCGAGCGCCTGCTCGACGCGTGCTTTCCCGGCAATCGACGCGCCAAGACCTCGGAGCGCCTGCGCGAGGGCCGGCTGCCGGCCCGCGGCCTCGCCTTCGCGGCGACCCGGGCGGGGCGCCTCGTCGGCACCCTGCGGCTGTGGCACGTCGAGGCCGGGCTCGCCCGCCCGGCGCTGCTGCTCGGCCCGCTCGCCGTCGATCCGGCGATCCAGGGGCAGGGGCTCGGCTCGGTGATGATGCAGGCGGCGCTCGGCCGTGCCGAATCCCTCGGCCACGGCGCCGTGCTGCTGGTCGGCGACGCGCCCTACTACGCCCGCTTCGGCTTCGACCGGGCGCTCGCGGACGGCCTGACCTTGCCGGGGCCGTTCGAGCGCGCGCGCTTCCTCGGTCTCGAGCTGCGCGCGGGGGCGCTGGCGGGCGCCGCGGGGATGGTCCGGGCGACCGGCGTGCTGTCGCCGGCGGGCGCGGTGGCCAACGAGGCGGGGGTGGCGCGACGACGCGCCGCCTGAGCGGGATCGTCAGGCGCCGAAAGCCTGAGGCGACGACCGCGCCGTCCCTGCGAGCGCCGCGAAGCTATCCGGGGCAGCGCGGTCCCCGAGCGCCGCGAATGCCCGGGTCGCCTCGCTGCGCCCGCGACGACGGTGTGCAGGCCCGGCATGTTGGGGATGCGGCCGCATCTGCGCGCCTGGCCGGCCTCGTGCATTGCGCCGGGCGCCCGCGATCCCGCATAGACGGTCCGCCGGCCTCCCGGAGAAGGTTGCTCGACCGATGCAGATCGCCACGCCCTACCTGATGTTCCTGGGCGACGTGCCCGACACGCTGGCGGCGAAGACCGCCTACGGGATCAAGGACTGGCGCCCCGAGTGGTGCGTCGGCCAGATGCGCCTGCCCGGCTGCGCCGCCGATCTCGGCATCCCCGACATGACCCTGGCCGAGGCCCTGGCGAAGGGCTGCCGGACCCTGGTGATCGGCGTCGTCAACGCCGGCGGCGTGCTGCCGGACCACTGGGTGAAGGAGATCGTCGCGGCGATCGAGGCCGGGCTCGACGTGGCGAGCGGCCTGCACGTCAAGCTCGGCACGGTCCCGGCCATCGCCGAGGCCGCGGCACGGCGCGGCCGCCAGCTCCACGACGTCCGCCACACCGACGAGCGCTTCCCCACCGGCAAGGGCACCAAGCGGGCCGGGCGGCGCCTGCTCACCGTCGGCACCGACTGCTCCGTCGGCAAGAAGTACACCGTGCTGGCCCTGGAGCGCGGCATGCGCGCGCGCGGCCTGGACGCCGATTTCCGCGCCACCGGCCAGACCGGCGTGTTCATCTCCGGCCGGGGCGTCGCCATCGACGCCGTCGTGGCCGACTTCATCTCCGGCGCCGTCGAGACGATCGCGCCCGAAGCCGCCCCGAACCACTGGGACCTGATCGAGGGCCAGGGCTCGCTCTACCACCCGTCCTTCGCGGGCGTGAGCCTCGGCCTGCTCCACGGCGCGCAGGCCGACGCCTTCGTGGTCTGCCACGAGCCGACCCGCACCAACATGCGCGGCGTGAAGCACCCGCTGCCGACCATCCGGCAGGTGATCGACCTCACCGTGCAGCTCGGCAGCCTGACCAACCCGGCGATCCGGCCGGTCGGCATCGCGGTGAACACGCAGGCGCTCGCCGAGGGCGAGGCGCGGGCCCTCCTCGACAAGCTCGCGTCCGAGCACGGCCTGCCCGCCACCGACCCGGTGCGCTTCGGCGTCGACGGGCTGGTCGACCGGATCGTCGCCGACTTCCCGGAGGCCTGACATGGCGCGCCGCCTGACCCTCGCCGTCGAGCGCTTTCCCATCGCCGGCGCCTTCACGATCTCGCGCGGCAGCCGCACCGAGATCGCCGTCGTGGTGGCGACGATCGCGGACGGCGACGCGGTCGGGCGCGGCGAGTGCGTGCCCTATCCGCGCTACGGCGAGAGCGTCGAGAGCGTCAGCGCCCTGATCGAGGGCCAGGCAGAGGCGATCGCCGCCGGGATCGAGCGGGACGCGCTCATGGCCCGCATGAAGGCGGGCGCCGCGCGCAACGCCCTCGACTGCGCGCTGTTCGACCTCGAGGCGAAGCGCCAGGGCCGCCCCGCCTGGGAGATCGCGGGTCTCGCCGAGCCCCGGCCGGCGATCACCGCCTACACGCTGAGCCTCGGCACGCCGGAGAGCATGGCGGAGGCCGCCCGCAAGGCCGCCCACCGGCCGCTGCTCAAGGTCAAGCTCGGCGGGGACGGCGATCCGGAGCGCATCGCCGCGGTGCGGGCCGGCGCGCCGGAATCCCGGCTGATCGTCGACGCCAACGAGGCGTGGCGGCCCGAGAACGTCGAGGCCAACCTCGCGGCCTGCCTGAAGGCGGGCGTCGCGCTGATCGAGCAGCCGCTGCCGGCCGACGCCGATGCCCTGCTGGCCGAGATCCCCCACCCGGTGCCGGTCTGCGCCGACGAGAGCCTGCACGACCGTGCCGGACTCGACGCGCTGGCCGGGCGCTACGACGCGATCAACATCAAGCTCGACAAGACCGGCGGCCTGACCGAGGCGGTGCTCCTCGCCCGCGAGGCGCGGGCCCGGGGGCTCTCGATCATGGTCGGCTGCATGCTCGGCACCTCGCTGGGCATGGCGCCGGCGGCACTGCTCGCCAACGCCGCGGAGTTCGTCGACCTCGACGGACCGCTGCTGCTGGCCCGCGACCGTGACCCGCCGCTGCGCTACGAGGGCAGCCTGATGCACCCGCCGACGCCGGAGCTCTGGGGCTAGGGCACGCGGGCGGAGCGGTCGCCGTCCGCGGTCCGAGACCGCCCAGCGCGAGATCCCGGAGGCTCGGCCCTGTGGAGATCCCAGGTGCGGACGATAGGGATCGCCCCGCCTGTCACCGGCGGGGCCTCACAAAGGGTTTGGGATTAGGTATACCAGAAGGCTTGCCTTCCTCTCGCCCGGCTGCCATCCATCGCGTGTGCGCTCGGGGCGTGGCGTGGACGCGCTGTTCCCAGCAGCCAGACAACACACAGCAAGTCTTCAATGCTGGGGAGGAAAGACGTGGCCAGAAACATCCTGATCCTGGGGGCCTCCTACGGCTCGCTCCTGGGGACCAAGCTCCTGATGGCCGGTCACAACGTGACCCTGGTGTGCCGGCGGAAGACCGCGGACCTGATCAACCGCGAGGGGACCGAGGTCCGCATCAAGCTGCGCGACGAGAAGGAGCACCGGGCGATCCACTCGCGCGATCTGCCCGGCAAGGTCGACGCGATGCCGCCGGAAGAGGTCGACGTGTCGCGCTACGACCTCGTCGGCCTCGCCATGCAGGAGCCGCAGTACAACAACCACACGATCCGCGTCCTGATGATCAAGATCGCGGCGGCGAGGCTGCCGTGCCTGTCGATCATGAACATGCCGCCGCTGCCCTACCTCAAGCGGATCCCGGCGCTCGCCGCCATGGACCTCGAGGACGCCTACACCAATGCCGGCGTGTGGGACCGGTTCGAGCCGGGGCTGGTGTCGCTCTGCTCCCCCGATCCGCAGGCCTTCCGGCCGCCGGAGGAGGAGGCGAACGTCCTCCACGTCGGCCTGCCGACGAATTTCAAGGCCGCGACCTTCGCGGACGAGGCCCACAACCGGCTGCTCCGGGAGCTGGAGGCGGACATCGACGCCGTGCGCCTCGACGGGCACGACGTGCCGGTGAAGCTCAAGGTGTTCGACTCGCTGTTCGTGCCGCTCGCCAAGTGGTCGATGCTGCTCACCGGCAATTACCGCTGCATCACCCCGGGCGAGCCGCAATCGATCCACGACGCCGTCCACGGCGACCTGGCGCGCTCGCGGGCGATCTACGACCACGTCGACGGCATCGCCCGGAAGCTCGGCGCCGACCCGGCCGACCAAGTGCCGTTCGAGAAGTACGCCAAGGCCGCCGAGAGCCTGCTGAAGCCGTCCTCGGCGGCGCGGGCGGTGGCGAACGGCGCGCCCTACATCGAGCGGGTCGACCTTCTGGTGAAGCTGATCTCGCACCAGCTCGGCGAGCCGAACGCCGAGATCGACCGCACCGTCGAGACCGTCGATCGCAAGCTCGACGAGCGCATCATCGAGGGCTGATCGGCCCCGTCACTGTCACGCGGTGCGGAGCGCCGCGCGGCGTTTGCTGTGCTCTCGTCTTCACGAGCGGGGCGAAGTGACCCCAGGGCGGCGCGCCATCGGTCGGCGTGGCGCCTCCGGGTCGCTTCGCTCTCGCTCGCAGAGACGGTCGGCGCGCCTTCACCTTACTCCGCCAGATCCAGGAAATGCCGCCCCTGGCGGTCGTCGATCTCGATGATCCAGAGATCGGAATCGAACCGGATCTCCTTGGTCAGGCGCTCCTCCACGTCGAGCGGGCTGCCGCCGGTGACGATCGCGGTGAAACGGCGGTCACCGCTCTCCTCGGCCTCGAACAGGGCCTGCGGCGCCGGTCCGTAGAGATCGGCGCTGCCGTCGAGGCGGTCGACCTTCACGAAGATCGCGCCCGCCTCCGCGGACCCGCGCCGGCGCAGCACGGCCGGGATGCCCGCGACGTCCAGGCGCCGCAGATGGGCCGAGACCCAGAAATCGGAGCGCAGGCGCATGCGTCTGTAGCCCTGTGAACCTCGGCTCGCCGCGGGAGGCGGTCCGACGCGGCGGTCGTCCCTCGAACCCCGCGGGCTCGGAGCGGTGCGGCCTCCGCCATGCGCGAAAGCGCCGGCGCGGGCAAGCGCGGGCCAGCGCGGACGCGCCGCGTCGGCCATCTGGCATGAACGCTTCAGCGCGCAAAATATTCCGTCAGAAAAACCAGTATTCTTCGGGATTAAAAAAGGATTGATCCGTGTGCGTCAGCGCACATCTACAGTATTTTTTGCTGATTAACTGAGCAAAGGGCGCCCGAATTCGCAGTTCACGATGATTTAAGGAGCACTCCGATGCGGAGAATGACCTCGCGCGCGACGCTGATCGTCGCCTGCCTGTGCGGTGTTGTGCCGTCGGCCCACGCCCGTCCGGAGACGCTCATGGATTTACTGGGCAACCGCGACTCCACGTCCTGCCCGCGCTACCAGCGGACCCCGAGCGATGCCTGCAACATCGTCGTGCATCGGCCCGGCGGTAATCCCACGCAGGACATGACCGGATCGATCGGCCACGCGAAGTCCTGGCAGGCCAATGGCGGCCCGCGCTGCAAGACGATCTGCCGGTTCACCGGCACGCAGTACTGAGGGGCGGCGCACCGACTTGTCGCGACGATCGGCACCCGCGCCGCCCCTCCGGCGCGGGTTGCCGCCGGGTCTCGCTAGCCGTGGCCCGCCCGCGCCACCAGTTCGCGCAGGGTCCGGCCGGTCGCCTCTCCGGTCACCGGCAGCTTGGCGCCGCGCTCGAACTTCTCGATCGCCGCGCGGGTGCCGGGACCCATCGCGCCGTCGGGCTTCACCGCGTAGCCGAGCTTCGACAGCGCCTTCTGGGCGCGCAGCACCGGATCGCCGTCCTTCTCGGGCTTGGCCGCCTTCGCGTCCTTCGCGTCCTTCGTGTCCTTCGTGTCCTTCGGGGTCGGCTTGGCGGCCGGCCGGACCGGCGACGCCTTCGGGGTGACCGAGGCGGTGGTCTCCTCGGACCGGATCAGCTCGCCGATCGCGTCCCGGGCCGCCGGCTTGGCTTGGAGCGGTGCGGCGGCACGGTCGGCCTCGACGACGCGCACCGGCTCCCGGGCCGGTTCCCGGGCGGGTTCCCGGGTGGCCTCCTTGGCGGCCGGCGCCGCCTCGCGGGGGGCGGGCGCTTTCTGGGCGAGCTTCGGCAGGATCGGCGCCGGGTGGCGCCCGGTCTGGTAGCCGAGGGCGTTGACGCAGACGAAGCCCGCCGCGCCGAGGGCGACGAGGCTGCCGAGAACGGTGCCCGGACTGGTGCGGCAGGTGGCGCCCGTCGCCTTCAGCGCGCCGACGAGCACGGCGCGCCAGTCGCCCTGGACCGCGGCGCGGCGCGGCGCGGACCGGCGGGCGCGGCCGGGTTCGCCCGGTACGGTGATCTCGCGGTAGCCTGACATCATGTCTCCTTCCGGGGATCTTCGGGTCAGCCGGTGCGGCGCAGGACCGGCTCGGCCGGGGCCGCGGCGGGGCCCGGCTCCGCGTCGAACAGGCCGAGCGGCAGGCGCACCACGCGGCGCGGCGCCGGGGCGCCCCGCACGGCCGTGCGGATCGGGGCCGGGCCGTGCGCGGTCGCGGGGGCCTGGCAGACGAGGGGCAGGGTGACGGTCACCACGGTCCCGGCCTGCGGGGCGCTCTCGATCAGCAGGGAGCCGCCGTGGAGGCCGACGAGGCCCTGGACCACCGACAGGCCGAGGCCGGTGCCCTCGTGCTGCCGCTTGTAGCCGCCGCTCCCGGCCTGGAAGAACGGGGTGCCGAGCTTGGGCAGGTCGTCCGCGCCGATGCCGACGCCGGTATCGGCCACGACGATGTCCAGGCTGCCCGCGCCGCGCCGCAGGGAGAGGTCGATGCGGCCGCCCGACGGGGTGAACTTCACGGCGTTCGAGATGAGGTTGATCAGGACCTGCCGGCAGGCGGCGGGATCGGCCGTGATCTCCACCGGTCCCGACGGGGCGGCGGTGAGGGCGACGCCGGCGGCGTCGGCCTTCAGCCGCATCAGGTCGCAGCAGCCCCGGAGCAGGTCCGCGACGTCGAAGGTCTCGGGCGCGCAGTCGAAGTTGCCGCTCTGGATCCGGCTCATGTCGAGCAGCGTGTTGACGACGCCGAGCAGGTGGTGGCCGGAGGCGCCGATGATGCCGGCATATTCCCGCGCCTGGACCGGCCCGAGGCTGACGGCGCCTTCGCCCGCCAGGACCTCGGAGAAGCCGATGATCGCGTTGAGCGGCGTGCGCAACTCGTGGGTGACGTTGGCCAGGAACCGGCCCTTGATCGCGTCGGCCCGCTCGGCCTCGGCGCGGGCGCGCTCCAGTTCCGCGGCGTGCCGGTGGTGCTCGGTCATGTCGCGGGTGACCGCCACGACCGCCATGGCGGCGTCGTGCGGGCCGTGCTCGATCCGGTGGGCGCGCATCTCGGCGTAGATCAGGCTCGCGCCGTCGGCGCGGCCGGTCTCGGGCTCGACGTGCAGGCGCAGGGGCAGCGTCGCGGGGCGCCCGGTCGCGGCGACGTCGCTCACCGCCTTGAGGAAGGCCGGACGGTCGGCGACGTGGACGCGCTCCAGCAGGCCGTGGCCGCGCAGCCGGGCCGGGTCGCTGCCGAGGAGCCGCACGGCCGAGACCGAGGCCTCCAGGACGCGGCCGTTGCGGTCGTGCCAGGTCACGAGGTCGTCGATCGCCGAGAGCAGCAGCCGGTCGCGGGCCTCGTTGTCGCGCAGCCGCTCGCGCCAGACGCCCTCGTTGCGCATGTGCTCCAGGGCCTGGGCGGCGACGTGGCCGATCGCCGTGATCGCGAAGGCCGGCAGGGCGATCGCGGCCGAGATGTCCATGACCGGCAGGGAGCCGGCCCAGGCCCCGAGGGCCACCACGGCCAGCACGCCGAGGACCGCCATCGCGGCGGCCGCGATCGTCGCGCGGAGCGAGCCGGAGACCAGCGCCTCCAGGGGGATCGCCACGAGCCAGACCGCGGCGGGCGAGGTGACGCCGCCGGTGACGCCCGCCAGGGCGACGACGAGGCCGGTCAGGCCCGCCGACGAGACCGCGTGGGCGACCCAGAGGGAGCCGGTGCGGGTGAGGAGGACGGCGGCGAGGACCGGCAGCAGCAGGCTCGCGATCGCCAGGACCTCGAAGCCCGACGGCACCCCCCGCCAGAGCAGGTAGGGCGGCAGCCCGGCCATCATCACGGCGCCGGTCGCCAGCCGCGACACCAGGAAGCGCTGGTGGCGCGCACGGGCGGCCGGATTGTCGGCCACGGATTCGTGGACGAGACCCGCGAGCCGGTCGTCGATCAGAGACGTCAGGACAGTCTTGATGGTCAAGGTTGGCACGCGTCGCGCTGGCTGCGTTCCCGCATCCGTCGCGCCTCCGGTTCGACTTCGAACGACTACCGGACGGTCGCAGAGCCGGCTTAAACGAGTGTTGCGGGACTTGTCCGAATGGTCGGGATGCTTTCCGCGAGGTAACCAGCCGATCGCGAACAAGCTTCGTTCACCATCGTGCGGGAAAGCTCGGGTTGGTAGAGGCCCGGTTCACGAAATCCGTCGAATGCTTCGCGCGATCTCGAGCGGAGGAACCGTCTCATGACCGTCCTGCTGCGCGCCGCGCTGGTGATCGGCGTGCTCTCCTACTTCGCCATGCTTCGCACCGGCGCGGATCCGGCCGCGGAGGCCCGTAAGCTCGCCGGGGCGGTCCCGAGCGCCCAGGCGGTCGTGCCGGCCGCCCTGGAGGCGGTCCCGCCCGAGACCCGGGACCGGGCGGTGCGCGCCGTGCTGGCCCGCGGCCTGATGGCGGAGCTGAGCCGCCGCGCCGCGGAGGCGCCGCCCTCGAACGACACCCTGCAGGAGACCGACCGGCAGCCCGCTTGGCGGGGCGCCGAGCCGCAGAGCGATCCGAAGAGTGGTCCGAAGGGCGATCTCCGGACCGAGCCGCGCTGACGGCCGGCCGGTCAGGCCGGCTCCCCGCCGCTCGCCGTCCGGGCCCGCGCCGGCACGGGCGGCCGCTGCGCGGCGACGCGCTCGGCGCCCTGGCGCAGCTTGGCCTCCGGGCCGTGCGCCGGCTGGTGGGCCTCGCTCCGCCCGCGCTCGGCCAGCGGCCGGTCGAGGATCGCGGCGATCAGGTCCCGGGAGGCGGGGCGGCTCACGGTGCGGAACAGCCGGACGAGGTCGGCCACGCGCTCGGCCGAGCGAGCCACCCCCTGGTTGAGGGTCAGGAAGATGTAGACCGCTTCCTCCTCGTGCAGGCCGGCGGCCCGCAGGCCGAGGGTCAGCAGATCGTAGCGGGCGCTCGCGTCGGCGACCACCGTCAGGAAATCGCGGGGCAGGCCGAGTCCGTCGGCCAGCGCCGCCATGAAGGCCGGCACGTCGCGGGCCGCGGACAGGCCGGTCAGGGTCTCGCCGAGGCCGCGGGGCGGCGGCGGGCAGGGGCGCAGGGCGGCGGTCGCCTCCACGGCCCGGCCGATCACCGTGCGGCGCATCGGGTCGGCGTGCAGGTACAGGGGCACGAGGTCGGCGGCCGACACGTCGGGCCGGACCAGCAGCAGCCGGGCGAGGTCGGGGGCGCCGCGGCCGCGATCCACGAGCCGCGACAGGGCCGCGCCCCGCAGGGTGTGGCCGAGATTGGCCGCCAGCGCGCGGTCGATCTCGGGGCGGCCCTCGCGGGACAGCTCGTCCACCGCCTCCCGGCTCAGCCCGGCCCGGGCGGCGATGCGGGCGGCGATGTCCGACCCCTCGGCCAGGGCCGCCTCGATCAGGCGGTGGCTCAGGGTCGGGGCCAGCTCCACCACCGCGTCGCGGGCGCCGCCGCCGCGCAGGGCGAGCGCCTCCAGCACCGCGGGTGGCGTCTCGGGGCAGGGGGCCAGCTTGCGGGCCACGACCCGGGCGGTCTCCTCGTCCACCGTCGGGATCAGGCCGCAGGCCAGGGACTCGAAGATCTCGATCTCGGTCCGGTCCCGGGCCGCGGCCCGGACGAACAGGTCCGTCTGAACCCGGAGGATCACCGGCTTGAGATCGAGATTCTCGATGCGCGACAGTTCGAGGAGCCCGGACAGGTCCGGCGGAGCATCGACGGATGGGGGCATGGAGGATCGGTTACGCAAGACTGCAGTAAGGTCACGCTAACCGCATCGACGTGAATCGACCTTTAAGCCGCCTCCGCCGCGACCGTGCCGTCCTGCGCCAGGATGGTACCGGCCCGGTTCCGCCCCGGCCCCGCCGTCAGCGCGTCAGCCAGAGCACGAGGCCGAGCCCCACGGCGGCCGCGACGATGAGGCCGGCGTAGAGCGGCAGGACCCAGGGCTGCCGCTGGTGCGGGTAGCCCTGGGCCACCCGCTCCGAGGGCGCCCGCTCGTTCTGCCTGGCGATCCGGACCTCCCGGGGCGTCGGCGGCGTCCCGCCGGCCTCCTCGCAGGTCCCGAGCGGGGCCGCGCCGATATCCATGTGCGGGGTCTTGTCGGCGGTGCGGCCGCTGTCGATGTCGCCCTTGAGCTGCGCGGCGGTCGGCGCCTCGGAATCCGGCGGCGGATCGACGGGCAGGTTCGCGGGGGGCGGCGGGGTCTCGGATCGCAGCGTCATCGGGGGGCTCCACTCTCCGAGATCAACGCCCAGTGAGCCGTGTCGGCTTCGGCCAGGATGTCGCGGATCTCACCCGTCCCCGGCGCCCCGCTTCAGCAGCGGCCGCGCGAGCATCGTCCCTTCTGCGGCGAAGCCGGCGGCGGCGCAGAAGGCGCGCAGGGCCTCCTGGTCCGGCCCCGCGGCCAGGAGCAGCCGGTCGCAGCCCGCCTGCCGCGCCGCCCGGCCGGCCGCCTTCAGCAGGACCCGTCCGATGCCGCGGCGGCGGGACTCGGCGGCGACCGCGAGGCCGGTGATCAGGCCGAAGGGCCGCGGCGCGTCGAGGGTCCGCACGGGGGCGACGGCGATGACGCCGCTCGGCGGTCCCCATTCCACGGCGACGAGGGCGCTGCCGCCGTCCCGCTGCAGGGCTTCGAGCCGGGCCGCGAGGTCGGCGGCACCGACCGAGACCCCCGCCTCGCCCAGCAGGGCCGCGAGGCCCGCGGCATCGGCCCCCGCGGCGGCGCGGATCTCCAGCCCGTAGCGATTGCCCAAATCCCGCTCCCGATCGGCCTGTCCGGCCGTTCAACGCATCGCGACGCCTCTCGGCGCCTCGCGGTGCCTCTCAGCATGGCGCGGCGTGTCTCCGCCCGGGTGTGTCGATCATCGGGCATTCCGTCGCCGATGCCGGAGGCCCGTCGGGCGCGTCCGCTCCGACAGCGCCGACCCCCCGGATCTCCCCTCCGGCCAGCCCGATCAAGCCGGCGCGATCGCCCTGGGCGGAACGCGGAGGGCCGTCCGCGCTTTGCCCTCCGGTCGTCGGGTCGGGGAGCGCGCAGCATGGCGGGGCGGGTGACGGATCGATTCCCCGAGGCGGAGGCCGATCAGGCGCGGCCGGAGCCCGCGCCGGTGCCCGAGCGGCCGGTGCCGCGGCCCGGGAGGACCGAGGCGGAGGCCGAGCCGGACGAGCGGCACAGGGCCGAGACGGAGATCGCCGCGGGCGACGTGGCCGACGACCTCGCCGACTTCGCGTAACGGACCGGCGCGCGGGGCGCGCGCCGGCCGGTATCCACGAGCCCCGGGCGGGTGCCGGGCTCGGGCCTGCGTCGGGCGGTCTCAGGCCGTCTCTTTGGCCTTGCGGGAGCGGCTGGCGCGCTTCGGCTTCTCGGTCGCCTCCGCGACGGGCTCGGGAGCCGGCGCCGGAGCGGCGGACTTGCGGCGCTGCTGGCCGAGGCCGAGGCTGCGGGCGAGTTCCGAGCGCTGGGCCGAGTAGCTCGCGGCCGTCGACGGATAGTCGCGCGGCAGCCCGAAGCGCTCGCGATACTGCTCGATCGTCAGGCCGTTGCGCGACAGGTGCCGCTTCAGTGTCTTGTACGGCTTGCCGTCGATGAACGAGATCAGGGCGTCCGGTGTCACAGACTTGCGGATCTGGGCCGGCGTCGGCTTGTCGGCCGTCTCGGTGACGGCCGCCGCGGGGGCGGACAGCTTCGTCAGCGCGGCGTGAACGCCGGCGAGCAGACCGGGCAATTCGCTGATCGGCACGGAGTTGTTCGAGACGTACGCCGAGACGATGTCGGACGCCTGCTCGATAAAGGTCTGCTGCTGCTCAGTGGCGTTGTCGTCCATCGATGATTCCCTCTATCTGACCGTGGTGAGACGGTTCTAACGTCTGTGCAGCAAAATCAAGTCGTCGTCGAGCATTTCCCTACACAATGCCCCCGCCATGAACACGCATATTATTCAAACCGAGGGTCGAGCTGAAATCGACGGTGGAGCAAACCGACACCCCGGAGCCGAGGTTGGATGAGACCGGGCTACGCGGACGGGCATCGATTATGCCTTCTGCCGCGATCTCGCCGCCGGCTTCCTCTGCGAAGATCCGTCTCCGGTCAGATGAGAGGCGCAGAACTTCACGCGGGGGCCCGCCGGGACGGCCCGTGAGCCGGTCGGGGCGGGACGAACGTTTCGGCCCGACTGTCACGTGATCTGCGGCGGTCCGGTCATGGCCTCGGGGGCGGCCGGGCGATAAGGATCCGGGCGGGGCAGGAGCCGGGGCGATCGACGTGGACCAGCAATCGGAACCGGGCACCGTCTTCGGCGCCACCATCCCGTTCGTGGATTACTGCGGGATCGAGGCGCTCGACGTCCGCGCGGGCCGGACGCGGCTGCGCCTCCCCCTGCGACCGGAGCACGCCAACAACCTCGGCATCGCCCATGGCGGCGCGCTCTGCACCCTGCTCGACGTCGCCCTCGGGACGGCGGCGCGGCTGCGGGCGGGGCGCCCCGTGGTGACCCTCGACATGCAGACCCGCTTCCTCGCGCCCGGCCGCGGCGTCCTGACGGCCGAGGGACGGGTCACCCGGGCCGGGCGGTCGGTGATCTTCTGCGAGGCCGAGATCCGCGACGAGGCCGGGGAACTGGTGGCGACCGCCACGGGGCTGCTCAAGCCCGTCGGCGAGCGGTCGGCGCCCGCGTAGGCCGGCGGTCCGCGGCCGGGAGGCCGGCGCGGGAGGCCGGCGCGGTCACGCGGGGTCGCGACCGCATTGACGTGCGCCCGGCAGGGTGGAAAAGCCTGTGCCATGACGATGCCGGACGACGCGCGCGCAGCCCTCGCTGCGCCTCCCTCCGAGGCCGAAGTGACGGCCATGAAGTCCGAGGCCGCGGCGTGGTTCGAGACGCTGCGCGACCGGATCGTCGCCGCCTTGGAGACCCTCGAGGCGGAGGCGGCGGGTCCGTTCCACCCCGACGCGCCCGAGGCCCCGGGGACGTTCGAGAAGACGCCGTGGAACCGGACCGACCATACCGGGCGGCCGGGCGGCGGCGGCGTCATGGCGATGCTGCGGGGCCGCGTCTTCGAGAAGGCCGGCGTGCACATCTCGACGGTGCACGGCGAGTTCGCGCCGGAATTCCGCGCCCAGATGCCCGGCGCCGCCGAGGATCCGCGCTTCTTCGCCACCGGCATCTCGCTGATCGCCCATCCGTGGAACCCGCACGTGCCGACGGTGCACATGAACACCCGGTTCGTCGCCACGACGCGGGCGTGGTTCGGGGGCGGGGCCGATCTGACGCCGGTGCTCGACCGGCGCCGCACGCAGGACGATCCCGACAGCCGCCACTTCCACGCCTGCCTGGAGCGGGCCTGCGCGGCGCACGGCATCGATCACGCCCGCTACAAGGCGTGGTGCGACGAGTACTTTCACCTCAAGCACCGGAACGAGCCGCGCGGCATCGGCGGGATCTTCTACGATTACCTCTGGAGCGGGACGCCGCAGGCCGACCTCGCCTACACCCGCGACGTGGGCCAGGCCTTCCTGGAGGCCTACCCGAAAATCGTGCGCGACAATCTCGGCACGCCCTGGACCGAGGCGGACCGCCACGAGCAGCAGGTGCGGCGGGGCCGCTACGTGGAGTTCAACCTGCTCTACGACCGGGGCACGATCTTCGGCCTGAAGACGGGCGGCAACGTCGCCTCCATCCTCTCCTCGATGCCGCCGACTGTGCGCTGGCCGTGAGTGCGGGTCTGCCGGCCGCCTACGCGCCGCAGCAGGACGCGGCGCTGAAGGCGATCGCCGCGTGGCGGCGGGACGGGGGATCGCAGGTGTTCCGGCTGTTCGGCTATGCCGGCACCGGCAAGACGACGCTCGCCCGCCGCATCGCCGAGGACGTCGACGGCACGGTGGTCTACGGGGCCTTCACCGGCAAGGCGGCCTCGGTGATGCGCCAGAAGGGCTGCTACGACGCCGCCACGATCCACTCGCTGATCTACCGCACCAAGGAGGCGGAGGAGGGCGGGCCCACCTTCACGCTGAACCGGTCGGGCCCGGCCGCCAAGGCGGACCTGATCATCATCGACGAGTGCTCGATGGTCGATTCCGACCTCGGCAACGATCTCCTGTCCTTCGAGCGGCCGGTCCTCGTTCTGGGCGACCCGGCGCAGCTGCCGCCGGTGCGCGGCGGCGGCTTCTTCACCGAGGCGGAGCCCGACGTGATGCTCACCGAGGTCCACCGGCAGGCCAAGGACGACCCGATCGTCCGCATGGCGATGACGGTGCGCGAGGGCGGCCGGCTGGAGCTCGGCAGCTACGGGCAGAGCCGGATCGTGTCACGCCGCGCCCTGGATCCGGCCGAGGTGCTCGAGTGCGACCAGGTTCTGGTCGGTCTGAACAAGACCCGCCGCCTCTACAATGCCCGGCTCCGGGAACTCGCGGGCCACACGGACCCGATGCCGGCGATCGGCGAGAAGCTGGTCTGCCTGCGCAACGACCGGGTGAAGGGCTTGCTCAACGGCTCGACCTGGACCGTGCAGGCCCTGCGCGCGCCGCCGCGTCCGGACCTGATCCGCCTCGACGTGGTGCCGGAGGACGACCCGGCGCTCCGCCGGAAGCCCACCGACATCAAGGTGCTGCGCGCGATGATCTCCGGCACGGACGAGGAGATCCCGCTGTTCCTGCGACGCGAGACGGACGAGTTCACCTACGGCTACGCGCTGACGGTGCACAAGGCACAGGGGTCGCAGTGGGATCGGGTGACGCTGTTCGACGAATCCTACGCGTTCCGCGAGCACCGGGCGCGCTGGCTCTACACCGGCCTGACCCGCGCCGCGCAGGCGATCACCGTGGTGGTCTGAGCTGGCGCCGGCGCGCGACGTCTCGCTTGTGAAGCCGGACCGCGCGTGCTACGCACCGCCCGTCTCATCGAGGCACCTTGCGGAGAGGTGGCAGAGCGGTTGAATGCACCGCACTCGAAATGCGGACCACCCCAGCAAAATCAATAACTTAATGGTTCGCTAGGGACAGTAGGGACGCCGTATAGGGACACTTGCATGTCGGTTCGGATTGCTCCGAGCCGGCAGGGAGGGATCTCCACGCGTTGGCAGATATCGTCCCACCCGAGACACGCAGCCGGATGATGAGTTCCATCCGCGGACGTGACACGAAGCCCGAGATCTTGGTCAGGAAGATCCTGCGGGATCTTCATGTGGGCTACCGTCTCCATGTGAAGGATCTGCCGGGCCGACCCGATATCGTCATGCGCGGGCGTCGGAGGGTCATCGAAGTCCAGGGCTGCTTCTGGCACCGTCATCCAAACTGCCGGTTCGCGTACACGCCGAAGAGCCGCACGGAGTTCTGGCAGCGGAAGTTCGACTCCAACGTCGCCCGAGATGCGCGGAATCATCAGGCGCTCCGGGACGGTGGATGGCAGGTGCTCACGATCTGGGAATGCGAGACAGCGAACGATAAGCTGCTCCGTGAGCGGATCGCTCGGTTTCTCGGAATGGGCGAGACAGGTGGCACGGATCAAGAAGACGGGGGTCATCCAGGCGAAGCTGGCTAGGCTTCAAAGCGGGCAGCGTCCGCGCGTTCTGGATCTCTTCGCCGGCTGCGGAGGCATCTCGCTTGGCTTCAGCAGTGCTGGTTTCCAGATCAACGCGGCGGTCGAGATCGATGAGATCGCGGCGCGAACCCACGCTCTGAACTTCCACAATGGCCTTGGCCGCGCGCAACGCGAACTTCATGGGCGTGCGCGGGATATCACCACTCTGGAACCCGGAGAGATCACCGAGGAGCTGAAGCTCGGCGGTGTCGATATGGCGTTCGACGTGGTTGTAGGCGGACCACCCTGCCAAGCTTACGCCCGCGTTGGGCGCGCGAAGCTCCGTGAGGTGGCCGATCACCCGTCCGCGTTCAAGATCGACCCGCGGGGCAACCTGTACCTGCGCTATGTCCACTTCGTTCGGGCTGTGAAGCCGCTCGCGATTCTCATGGAGAACGTCCCCGACGTATTGAACTACGGCGGGCACAACGTGATGGGCGAGGTTGCCGAGGTTCTTGAGGACCTTGGCTACGAAGCTCGGTACAGCCTCATCAACTCCGCCTTCCACGGCGTCCCCCAGATGCGGGACCGTGTATTCCTCATAGCGATACACAAGGATCTCGGTGTCGAGGTCGAGTTCCCACGGGCGACCCATCACATGATCCTGCCGTCCGGCTACGATGGAACGCGCTCTGTCGCCCTGCGAAACATCGATCTTTTCGGCGGAGGCGGCTTCGTAGAGGCCGACCACGGCGACCAAGGATTACCGGGACCCGTGACGTGCCGGGATGCCCTTGGCGATCTCGCGCCCATCACTCTCCATCTTGAGGGCAAGCTCCGCCGCGGGGCGCGTCGCCTTGATGAGCCAGCCGCATACCCTGAGATCGCCAGCATCTCGACCTACGCGCGCCGGATGCGCGAGTGGCCTGGGTTCGAAGCGCCCGTGGATGGGGTGCGGGATCACGTCATCAGGTATCTGCCCCGGGACGCCTCAATCTTTCGCGAGATGCCGAACGGCGGCGAGTACCCCGCGGCTCACGCGACAGCCGTGAATCTCTGGCGACAGCACATCGCCAATCTGGAACGCAGAAGCGGAAAAAGGCTGAAGGAGGACGAGAAGCAGACGATCTACCGGGCGATGGTGCCTCCGTACCCGGTTCACACCTTCCCGAATCGGTGGTGGAAGCTCCGGCCCGACTTTCCGTCCCGCACACTGATGGCGCACATCGGGAAGGACACCTACTCGCATATCCACTACGACAGCCGCCAAGCGCGCGTCATCAGCGTGCGAGAGGCCGCCCGGTTGCAAAGCTTCCCGGACGGCTTCGTGTTCTGCGGGACTATGAACCCGGCCTACCGACAGATTGGGAACGCGGTGCCTCCTCTCATGGCCGAGAAGCTCGCACTGACGATTCGTGCTGCTCTCGCGCGCGCCTGCACGTTGCTCCAGGGACCACCTGCGGTTGCCGCGGAGTAGTCAGTCCTCATCATCAGAGAGCCGGATCTGAATCGGAGGGTCCCAGGTACCGACCCGCTCCGGCCTTACCGTGTAGCCGTCCGGAACGATCCCTTCACCCAGGCCGGCGACCGCGGCCAGGATCTCCGCGGCGAAGCCGCCGATGTCCTTGCAGATTCGCAGTGTCGCCGTGTCGTTGGTTAGGCCGTAAAGGCGGTACAGGTCCGTCCGTGCCCCACGCTCGGCTGCGCTCTCGATCTCGGCCTGCGAGATGTGGATGTGCCGCGAGAAGTCGCCACTCGTGGCCTTGACCTCGATTCGCTGCTTGGTGCCGTCCGTCCCCTCGACCTCGAAGTCCCAGGAAGAGACCGCGTTCACATCCGCGATCCAAGTCGCGGTTCGGAGGCGGGAAGCTGCCACCTCCTGCTGAAGCCAGTCATCGATCAGGACCTCGCCCGAGCGACCGACTGCCTCGGCCCGCGCGCGAGCTTGCTGAAGCGCTTCGGCAGACATGCGCCGGCTTGCGCCGCGCCTCCGGAGACGGCGAACCCCCTCGGATGACCCGAGGGCTGCATCCTCCAGGGCCACGTCTGCTTCCGGGTCAAGCAGTTCCCGTATCGGGTGCTGATCAGCCGACAGTGCGACGATGGGCGCGAGAATCGCCGCGTCCATGGCGGCCATCTTGCGGTTGCCCAGGTAGGCCGAAAGCGCGGCATTGATGGAGGCGTCGTCTGGATCGTTCTGGGAGACGAGGACGAGCAGGACCTCAGTGGGAGCTACATCTCCCTCGAAGCCGAAGACTGCCAGATCGCCTGGAGCGAGACCATCGTAGCGCGTGGGATCAAAGTCCGGATTCGCAACGAGCTGCCCGTTCAGCCGCCAGTTCTTTCCGCCGCCGCCCGGAGAGATGATCTTGCCGTTCAGAGCGTGCGGGAGCAGCCGCAGGCCCGGCCCGTAGATCGATAGCGGCATATTGAACCGCTGCTTGTTCCCGGTTCCCCGGGTGAGCGGGAACAGGTCATCGACAAGCACGTCCGCGTTGAGGTTGATCGCCTTCTGCTTACTGCCCTGCTCACCAACTGCGCGAGCCGCAGTCTGGTACCGGCGGAACTGCTGCTCGAAGTACGTCAGGTCTGACATCGTGAGCTTCTTAACCGCGTACTTCATCAGGCTCTCTGATTCCTGCTGGCTGCGTCGGTGAGGTTGAGGGACCCCTGAACGGGGTCGGCCGGGAGGACGTACTGCGCGTGTAGCCGATCTTTCGTGAAGAGCACCTTCCTCGTTGAGGTTGATCTGCTCTGAGGCGGCGGCACGCCGGTTCACGGACGGGTAACTGCGATCCGGCGCGGAACCAGGACCGGCGATTGCAACGCCTTGCACCCGGAGCAATTCCGTTACATTTGTAGTGTCCGACATCACTACCAACAGAATGGAATCGCGCCGTGCCCGAGGGCTCCTTCGTCGCCTACTACCGGGTCAGCACGCGGCGTCAGGGGATGTCGGGCCTCGGCTTGGAGGCGCAGCAGCAGGCCGTGCGCGACTACCTCAACGGCGGCCAGTGGAAGCTCGTCGGAGAGGTAGTCGAGGTCGAGAGCGGGAGACGGTCAGACCGGCCGAAGCTCGCGGAGGCCCTGCGGTTGTGCCGTCTCCACCGCGCCACTCTCGTCATCGCCAAGCTCGACCGGCTCGCACGAAACGTTGCCTTCGTCGCCACCCTGATGGAGAGCGGCGTGGAGTTCGTAGCCGCGGACTTCCCACAGGCGAAGCGGCTGACAGTTCATATCCTGGCGGCTGTCGCTGAGCATGAGGCAAAGGCCATCTCCGAGCGCACCAAGGCCGCGCTGGCGGCGGCAGCGGCGCGGGGTGTTACGCTGGGCGGGGATGGTGCGAATCTGCGGCGCGACAGCGTGCTGGGTCGCGAGGTCAGCTTGCGGGTGCGCCGAGAGCGAGCCGCGAGGCGGGCGGCAGACGTGGGTCCGGTAATCGACGCACTCCGCGGCGACGGAGTTGATACGCTCCGCGCTATCGCTGCGGTGCTCAACGCGAGAGGAATCCCAGCTCCGCGCGGCGGGGATTGGGCTCCCACACAGGTGATGCGCATCATCAGGAGTAGAGGGCATCATGACCCGAGGTCGTCGGCTTCGGCAGCGGCGTAGTCCTTGGCCGCTTCGGCACGCAGGCGCTCGACCTCTGCACTGGTGTGCTCAAGATCGACGCGGGCCTGCTTGATCCTGAGGTCTGCCTCTTCGTCACCATACTGAACGTGTAGCTGGTATTCCCGGGAAGTTCCCGCGCTCATGCGATCCAGTGCATCGCACAGCTCTCCCAGGGTCTTTACAGTCATCTTGTTCAAGTTGATGTACGGAAGTATCTCGATAGCTCTCATATGTTCTAAGATTACCTTGTCTATCTCGTCATCATTGTTGATGGCAGGTTCGTGTGTTGTTGTTTCTTCATTCTTGGATGCGTCTGGTGTTAACTGGAATGCTTCGATTTCGGAATTTTCTCCTTCGGAAACGGGCAAATCGCTGTACACTCTGGAACCTTTGGCGCGCGAATCAAGAGTGGATATTTTAAGGTTGTCGAATCCAATCTCCCGATACGCGTTCATGACGTATTCGGACCATGCCTTTTCGTATTTCACTCCGGTGAATTCGGACTTCTGGCCGAGTAAGGCCTTCGAGTACACGAACTTGAACTTGGTGCTGTAGTCAGCCAACGTGTTCAGGTTCTCGGTCACTGTGCCTGTGTCGTAGAGGCGAGCTACGTGGACGCGGCGCGGTCCCGGCCACTGCGCGCGCAGATCGCGTTCCAGGTCCGACCACGAGGCGTGACCCCGGCCGTCAATCAGCATGTGCGTATGCAGGACAAGCACGCGGTCGTGTTTGCCGAGACCACCAACGTCGATCCCGAACTCCGAGAGCAGGGCTGCTTTCATGCGGCTCGACGTGACGGCGGAGTGCAGCAGATCGAGTTCTATGGTGCCGACCAGCCGCGTGTAGCCGCGCGGGTCGCGGCGGATGCGGCCCGTGCGCATCAACGTCTCGCGCCACTGGGCGGCGAGCTGGGTGGCGGCCTGTCGCACGAGGGCGGCTGTTCCATCACGGAGCTGCACGACCCAAGCCGCGTGGATAACCGTCACCCACCGCATCTCGTGCCGTGGTGTTCGTCTCAGAACCGCGCAGTCCGCGTGGACCGCCGCGCGATGGCTGGCGGCTTGAGCGTCCCAGGTCACGGCCGGAGCCAATCCAGCAGCGCTACCCACCCGGCTTCGCCCGTGAAGATCCCGTCCAAGGAGTAGTCCAGCACGACCGGCAGTGATCCGGCCGTCGCAATGGCCGACCAGCCTTCCTCGTGTTCGATGATCAACCGGTCATCTTGGGCCACCACGTAAGCGCCCCCCTCGAACCACCGCCCTTCGGCAACACTCGATAAATAATCGCGAAGCACAATTTGTAATTCTGATTGGTTTATAGGATTCTTCATAAAACTCCTCGAAGAAATATTGGCACAGACACTTCTATCCCGAACTGTATCCCGAATCAATATTTATCAACGAGGCGAAATGTACGGGTACCAACTTATAAGATTGCTAGATAGGGCTATAGAGCTGGGGATTGCGGACTCTTATCGAATCTTCTCGCTCGAATGGTGTGAAAAAGACGACGGATATGTATACGATTATCTGCGAAGAGGCGGCATGAATCGCCGTGTAGGAGATAATGTTATTTCCAATATCAGGAATAGACTGTCAGAAATCGCTGCGGTTGCGCCGGACGGCCTTGCTTCTGAGGTGCGCGCTATTGATGCCGACATCGTGCGCGATGCCAGAGTCGCCGCTTTACTTGGTCGTGCTCACCGAATCGAATCTTAAGATTTCGTCAACGCCGCTGAATCGATTCAGCCTTGTCCACCAATTCGATTCGGTTATCCACTGAATCCGGCCTTGGTCGGGAGCCGGCAGCTCAGGAATGCTCTGAATCTGAATTGCAGGTGAGTGGCGGCCCCGTCAGAAGCCAATGATGTCAATCCAGCGCTTCACCTCGAACGCCCGGTACCCGCCGTAGGTGTCGTGGGGGTCTCTCTCATGGCTGTGCCCCATGATGTAGCGCCGGATCTGGTCGTGGTTGCAGGCGTTCATGCGTTGACGTGCGCGATGGCGGCCGGAGTAGAGCCGTTTCAGCGGATCGTCCGTTGCCACGCCGATCCGGCGCAGCTTCTCGTTGATCTCGCGATTCAGAACCGTGCGGTCTGTCGGGAAGAGGGGCCCCTGAATGACGGGCGGCAGCAGAGGTGAGCCGTCGACCCATGTCGCCTTGAGCAGCGCTTCCGGGAGTGGCAGGCGGCGCTTGCCGTAGACCGCATCCTTGTCGGTTTCGACGTAGAACACCCGATTGCGATGGAGGGCGACGAGACGAGCCTCCGTGTCGTGCTCCGCCTCCTCGACCCACTCGTCGCGCGTGATCGAGGATAGGCCCCTGGGGCGCACGCTTGTGGCGCAGTGCATCGCGACCATGAGGTACTCCTCACGCGAGAACACAGTCGCGTTCGCCTTGATCGCGCGAATGTCCTCCTCCGAGAAGGGCACTGGCTTCCGGCCCGGCACGTAGTCGCGGTCGTAGATCTCCCAGTTCGGGTTCGCGAACGGGTTGTGCGCGAATCGGCTCCGAGCCCGGTCCTCGATGTCGTTGTTGATCGCCGCGATCAGGAACTTGACCCCCTTCTTCACCCTCTCCAGCCCCGCGAGCGGCTTATCGGGGGTCGCTCGATTATCAATCTCCGTTCGGATGAACGCTGCCACTTCCTGTCTGTTGGCGTCCTTGAGATGCTTGCCGCCGGAGTGTGCCCGCCACGCCTCAAGGGTGGAGCGGACGAGGGCTACATCCCCCTTGTCGGGGCGCGGGCGCTTCGCTGTTCCGGGGGCGCAGGGGCCGAACCTGCCGTCAAGGTAGGTCTCGATCATCTCGGCGTCGTAGTCGCGCACGAGGGTTCGCCGGAGGTTGTCTTGTGCCCGCTGGGCCTCGATGTAGGCCGGCTCATTCTCGACAGCCGCACGGTCGAGAAGTACGACCCCCCGCATCCGGTTCGGCTCAGTGGACACGACCTTGCCGTCCTTGACCCGCATGATGTGGGTCTCGTTCGCCACGAGGAGCGTCCCGTCTCCGAGCGTGGTTGTCGTGTTCGGCTCCATCTGCCAGACTTGGGAGAACTCGCCCCAGCGCTTGTCTGGGTCGGTACGGGCCGCGTGGTAAAGCAGCAGGGCCTTGTGGCGGGCGATGTACGGCGCGGCCTTTGCTTCGGCCTCCACGCGGTTCTTGGTGCCGAGCGAGCGGGCCTCCTCGGGCGGCCACTCTTCCCGCCCATAGTACTCGCACGCACTCTGGCGGAGGGCAGGGGGGTACTGGAACCGCAGGTAGAACACACCACCGCGCGCGTAGATGTAGTCGCGCTCGCCGCGCGGTTTCCGGCTGGACATACCTGGGCAGGCTCTCTATACGGCGCTCGTCAACCGCGTCACGGCAGCGGCATCGCTGAAGGGACAGGAGCTAGGGACACCTTTAGGGACAGTCAACCGCGTTCGCGTTAAAGGGCTGTTCTGGAGGGCGTTTCCGCCACGGAGAGGTGGCAGAGCGGTTGAATGCACCGCACTCGAAATGCGGCATGCCTGCAAGGGCATCGGGGGTTCGAATCCCCCCCTCTCCGCCATTCGCTCGACTAAGGCCCTGAAAATGCAGGGCTTTTTGCTTTCTGGCCTTCTGCATCCCCCACCGAGTCCCCCACTGGGAAACCGGCCTGCAGCAGGCTGATCGCCTCTCCTCCCTACGCGAGGCCGGGGTGTGAGTCGACGCTGGGCACGGCTCTTCACCCGCTCGATCCACGGCTCACGAAATTTCACGGGATCACCCGTGGTCTGGATTGAGAATTCGAGAATTTGAACCACTCATCCGGGGTGCCGAGTGGCTTGGCGTGAAGAGTGCAGCCTACCCCTCCGCCAACGTACAATCTGGCTCATCACGGACTGCCCTGGAGCCAGCATGACCCAACCCCTGCGCCTCATCCGCTTGGCCGCGGTCGAATCTATGGTCGGCCTCAAGCGAGCCTGCCTCTACGACCGTATGAGCCGTGGCCTCTTCCCTAAGCCCGTCCGACTTGGCGACGCCAAGAATGCGCCGGTGGCTTGGCCCGAGCACGAGGTGCAGGCCTACATCGCGCAGAAGATCGCGGCCCGCGATCAGGCGGCGGCGTAGTGGATGGCGAACCTGTAGGATCGCGCCCTGACGTCACCGGTGGCCCAACCGCACCCAAGCAGCAGGAGTTGTTCGAGGCGCAGACGCAGTGGTTCCACGTCTTCAAGACCATGATCGATTCGGGCGATCTGGCCACCCTCTCCGGCTCAGCCGTGAAGGTGTACCTGGTGGTGAAGAGCTTCACGAACTTCGCCACCGGCCGCGCCTTCCCAGCCCTAGAGACGATCGCTGAAAGTCGGGACTCTCGCTGGCCCAGGTGAAGCGGGAGCTGAAGACCCTTGAGGAGCGGCACTACCTCACCAAGGCGAAGGCCGGCCGGCGTAACGAGTACCGACTGCGTGAGAAGGTCGAGATCACGGACGGCAGCGGGCGGCCGGCGGCTGTGGCAACGTGGGACTACCTGCCGAGTAGCGTGCAGCACGCCATGGCCGATCTTAAGAACGTGCTGGTCACCGGCGACCTAGCCGGCGCCAAGATCGTGCACATCGAGCGTCTGCAGGTGAACGTCACCCACCTCCACGACAACGCCGTGAACTTCAACGTGCAGCAGTTCAACGCCGACTTGGAGAAGCTGCCGCCGGCCATGCGCGAGAAACTGCTGGCGAATTGGAAGGCCAGTATAGAGCGGGAAGATGCCTGAGACCGCAGAGGGTGCCCGAGGTTGAGGTCTGCTCGGGGTGGTTTCCTGCCCGTCCGCCATCTAGCTGGTAATCGCGAAAGCGGACGGTGCTACGTTACGGCCGATGCACGACTATTTTGAAATTCTCGTCCATTGACGGCGGAACGAAGTAGGTGGTGATTAGATCGAACTCTTCATCACTGACAATGAATTCGTGCTCTCCGCTTTCATTTCTGCGTTTGAGGCGGGCCTTGCAGACCTGATCTGGCACGTCGAGGTAGTGAAGCTGGTGCGCGCAGCGCGCATCCTCGAATAGGGTGCGCATCCATGCGCGATTTTTCGGAGTATTAGCGGGAAAGTCGAGCACAACAGAAAGTCCATTGCGAAGTAAATCGACCAAATGAGCGCCGATTGCATTTAGGAGGCGCGCCGAGTTTCGAACGTAATCGTCAAGAGTGTTTTGCTCTCCAGGATATAGGCGAGACAGCCAATGATCCTCCCGAACAATCACCGTGCTCGACCGGCTTCCCAGTTCGGTGACGAGCGTCGATTTTCCAGCCGCGATCTTCCCGCACACAAGGTGCAGTGTAGTCTCGTTCGTAGACACGCCTAATGACCTTGCAAGACGCTAAAACGTCGTGATGTTCACATGGACAGCCCCGGCCCGACGCATCAGGCCGGGCGGTTAATTCGTCCGATGGTCGCGAGAACCGCGCTGTGAACAAGGAAGGTCATGCCCGGATGATGCCAGCCGACGCGTGTTCGGTCCAGCCTCACGTGTCCGGTTTCAGCGTTCATAGGGCGATGCGTGGACGACTGGGTAGGGTCGCGTGCAGAAGGACCGCTCAGGGTGGATTCTGTTGAAAAACTCGGTGTTGCAGCGGTAGTCGTGAGGTGATTCACTCTCGTCGAGAGGCGGAGACCGAAGCAGATGATGGGACCTCGGCAAGTCGAGCAGGGCGCCCTGTTCTACGAGTTCTCGCTCGATACCCACGTCCCCGCCGACCATCTGCTGCGCGGCATCGACCGCTTCGTTGACCTGTCGAACCTGCGCGCGCACCTGGAGTCGTTCTACAGCTCGACGGGCCGGCCCTCGGTCGACCCTGAGTTGATGATCCGCATGCTGCTCATCGGCTACTGCTTCGGCATCCGCTCCGAGCGCCGCCTGTGCGACGAGGTCCACCTCAACCTCGCTTATCGCTGGTTCTGCCGGCTCGGGCTCGACGGCCGGGTGCCGGACCATTCGACCTTCTCCAAGAACCGCCATGGCCGCTTCCGCGACAGCGACCTGCTGCGGCGCCTGTTCGAGACCGTGCTCGCCCGCTGCATCGCCGAGGGGCTCGTGGGCGGCGAGGGCTTCGCGGTCGACGCCAGCCTGATCAAGGCCGATGCCAATCGACAGAAGGGTGTCGAGGGTACGAACGGCCTGCCACCCGAGAGCGTCAGCCGCGCCGCCCGGGAGTACCTGGCTGTGCTCGACGACGCCGCGTTCGGGGCTGCGACGCCGGTCGTGCCCAAGCTCGTCTCCCCCGCCGACCCGGCTGCGCGCTGGACGGGGGCGGACGGTGGGCTGGCCTACTTCGCCTACGCGGCCAACTACCTGATCGACCTCGACCACGCGGTCATCGTGGACGTCGAGCCGACCACCGCGATCCGGCAGGCCGAGGTCACAGCCGCCAAGCGCATGATCGTGCGCTCGCGCGAGCGCTTCGACCTCTACCCGGCACGGCTCGCCGGCGACAGTGGTTATGGATCGGCCGCGATGCTGGGCTGGCTCGTCCACGAACAGGGCATCGAGCCGCACATCCCCGTCTTCGACAAGTCTGAGCGCCGGGACGGCACCTTCAGCCGATCAGCCTTCACCTACGACCCTAGCGCTGACGCCTACACCTGCCCGGCCGGCAAGCACCTGCGGCAACGTCAGAAGGTCTACAGGTCACCGCCTCCGCTCGTCGACGCAGACGGGATGCTGCGCTACCGCGCGAGCAAGCACGACTGCGATGCCTGCGCGCTGAAGCCACGATGCTGCCCCAACGCATCCGCCCGCAAGATCCCACGCTCAATCCACGAGGGCGCCCGGCAGATGGCGCGCGACATCTGCGCCTCGGAGGCGGGCCGTACCTCGCGGCGGGAGCGCAAGAAGGTCGAGATGCTGTTTGCCCACCTCAAGCGAATCCTGAAGCTGGATCGGCTTCGGTTGCGGGGGCCGGATGGAGCCCGGGACGAATTCCACCTCGCGGCCGCCGCCCAGAACCTACGGAAGCTGGCCAAGCTGATCCCGCTGGGGCAGCCGAGCCTAGCCTGATCGGCTGGGGGAGGCCCTCAGCCAACCCCCCATCAAACCTCGATCCAGGCCGACCGCGAGTTTTTCAACGAAATC